>NZ_JBAKHM010000047.1:0-16678 GCF_036902725.1 Micromonospora psammae
CGCCTGGCCCGACCCCACCTCGTCGATCATGATGCATCTCGACTTCATGGTCGTGGACCGAGAGGCCGCCGAGGCCCGCGTGCTCGCCGCCGGGGCAACGAAGTACGACTTCCAGCCCAACAGCGAACAGTGTTACGTCTACGCCGACCCGGCCGGCCACCCGTTCTGCCTGACCACCTGGGAGGCCACGGCTACACCAACTCAGCTCGGCTGATCGAGCCGCGCAGACGAAGGCCACGTGCTGCTCACGGGCGGATCGCCGCACCCCGGACCAGCCCCGAGGCACCCGCTCATCGGCTATTTGTTTCATTGACCTGCGACCGTGGCCCGGCCAGGCTTCGGTCGAGGCGCCATGACCGCGCAATCAGCGGCAAATCCGTGCATGTGACCTTGGCTTCGGGCTGCGACGGCCGCTGGCAGAATGCAAACGGTTTCTCGGACGAATTGGACGGCATCCGCGGGGTTACGCGAAGATCGCGTCCTCAGGCGAACTCGCGCGCGGTGGATTCCAGCCTCTCGCGGTAGGCGGCCCACCACGCCTCGTCGCCCTCGACCACGTTGTCGCCGGGCCGCCGCCAGCTGACCTGGCCGTCGACCAGTTCGCGCACGATGTCAGCGTGCCCGGCGTGCCGGTTCAGCTCGGCGAGCACGTGCACGAGAATGAGGTGCAGCGTCACCGGCGTGTGTTGCCACCACCGCACCGAGCCGGGCGCGTCGATCGGAAGCGTCTCGATCGTGGCGTCCGCGTGTGCCCAGACTCGGTGCCACAGTCCGATAATGTCGTCGCGGGACTCGTCGGCTGCGGCCCACATGTCCGTGTTCGGCTCGGCGTCCTCGTCCAGGCCCGCGACGGGTTCGGGAAAGGGGCGGTCGAACACCTCGCCGAACTACCCGGCGGTCACCGAGGCCACGTGCTTGACCAGCCCGAGCAGGTTCGTCCCGGTCGGCACGAGCGGGCGCCGTACGTCGTACTCCGACAGCCCGTTGAGCTTCCCGAGCAGCGCCTCGCGCGCCTCCCGCAGGTACCGATAGAGATTCGCCTTGGCGTCGAGGTCTGTCATGCCGCCCAGGATCTCACCGCCGCGCCCGCCGCGATGCCCTGTACGCCCGCGTTCCGAACCGCGGCTCTGTGGCGGTCACGCGATTGCGGTTCCTGATTGCGCCACGTCCATGTGTCGACGTGCGTCGTAACGGTGGGTAGCGCGCGACTCGCGGCCAGATGAGGACAGTGCAGAGCGAGCGCTCCACCAGTTAGAGGGCGGAGATGGAGGTGGGAGCTCGTTCTTGCCGAGCTAGCGCGCGTATCACGTTCAGGGAACCGTGTCGCCAGGCCGCGAGGCTGCTCAGCAGCTGGATTGTCGCTTCAGTCGCTGTCTGCGGCATCGGTGGCGTCGGCAAGCCGAGGCTGACTGCCAGGTCGTCGGTGTGCACGACCAGCTCCATGACCCGGGTCAGCAGGAAGTCGTCGACCTTTAGGCCCCAGTCGCCGAGGTCCACGATGCGGTCGGGCGGTTGCGCTGTAACCGTGGCACCCAGGTCGGTCAATGCCGCATCGACCGCGTCCGCCAGCTCCCTGGCGGTCGTCGCTGCAGCTGTCTGCTCGCTGCGGCGCCGGATGTCGATGTTGTCGGCACTACCCACGCCTGAAGTCACCCAGGCGTTGCCGGTGAAGTGCTCCAGCACCGAGATCGCCGATTCTCCTGGCGGCGCGGCGAGGAACGTCACGGTCTGAGTGACCTGGTTGGCCAGGTGGCGGGCGAGGCCGCCGGTGGAGAAGTCCGGCAGTGCGCTGGGCGAGGACCATTGCTCGGCCAGTATCGGATTGCGCAACAGGGCCATGGCGGTCTCGGCGGCGTCCAGGAACGCGGGTCGGATCATCGAGTGCACGTTATGCGCGCACAGGAACCCTTGTCATCCCCGCACGCGCCGGCGAGGAGCGGCTCCCCCGTTGCGAGTGCGCGATCAATCGGCAGATCGGATGGCGGCTTGGGCTCGCGGCCAGGAGAGATCAAGGCCATGGGGCACAGGTCTGCCAGATTCGGCACGTCCGGCTACGTCTAACGCCCACTCCGTGGTAGCCGACTACGCTGCGTGACGCGCGGTCCGCGGCAGATCCGGATGCTGTGTTCCAGCAGAGTCCATGCCATGGAGCTGGCAGGAGACCATGACGCCGCATGTGCGGTGCTCGGTGCCCCAGCTAGACCGCGGCCAGGATTCGCGCCAGCTCTGTCGGCCGCGTCACCATCGGCCAGTGTCCGGAATCGATGTCGACCAGGTCGACGTGCTTGGCCCGGGGCAGCTCGGGAATGTCGCCCGCGGCGATCCACTCCCGCGCCTGGGCTGGCGTGAACTCGGGGCACACCATCACGACAGGTATGTCGAACCGCCGCTCATCCGTCAGGTGTACGACGCCCCTGGCCACGCCCTCTGGAACCGGGATCGCGGCCGCCTCGAACGCCCGCCGCTCCTGCTCGTCCAGGTCGGCCGCGTCCGCGCCTTCGAACGGGTCCCAACCCGGGAACGGCATGACGCCGTCGGTGATCTCGAAGAAGTCCGCGTACGGCTGCCCGTCGCTCGATGGGAACCCGCCGATCAGCACCACCTTCGCGACCCGCCCGGGCCGCGCGTCGGCCGCCATCCAGGCCAGGGTGCAGGCTGCGGAGTGCCCAACCACCACCGACCTGCCAAGCCCCGCGTCCACGGCGGCAAGCACCGCCATCACCTGGTCGGCCAGCGTCGCCGACACGTTCCCGTCACCCTGACCCGGCAGGGTCACCGACACCGCGTGGCGGCCCCTCTGCTCCAGCTCTGACGCAACGCCGGTCCACACCGACCCGTCGAGCCACAGGCCACCCAAGAGCACGATCTGTTCTGCAGTCATCGGATCAACCTAGAGGCAATTCCGGACGATATGCTTCCGGTACCCTGGCCGTCGTGCCAACCGGTCCGAGCCCCACCGCCCGGGCCCTGCGCGCGCTCGAGATCCTGCATGCACGTCCCGGCACGACTGCCGACCAACTTGCCTCGCTCCTGGGCGTGACGGAACGGGCCGCGCGGCGCTACGTCGGCATCCTTCGCGAGGCCGGCATCCCGGTCGAGTCGGCCCGCGGGCCGTACGGGGGCTACCGGCTGGGCCGCGGCACCCGGCTGCCGCCGGTCGTCTTCACCCAGGAGCAGGCCCTCGGCCTGGTCATGGCCGTGCTCGACGGGCAGCCGAACGCCATCGACGCCGACGACCTGGTCGGCTCAGCGCTCAGCAAGGTCATCCGGGCACTCCCTGAAAGCGTCGGACGGCAGGCAGCGGCGCTACGGACGTACGCTGCGGCCACCCCCGACCGGCATTCGGCCCGCCCCGACCCCGCCACCACAAGTGCCCTGATCGCCGCCGTCGCCGACCGACGCCGCGTCATGGTCACCTACCGAGGCGAGAGCGGCGAGGAGTGGGCCGCCGAGGTCGACCCGTGGGCAGTCGTGGTGCGGTACGGGCGCTGGTACCTGCTGTGCCACTCGCACCGCGCGGACGCCATCCGCACGTACCGTATCGACCGAGTCCGGACCGCACGGCAGACCCCGCACGGCTTCACGCCGCCCGACGACCTGGATCCTGTTGCCGCGCTCGAGGAAAATCTGGGCGCGGGCTGGAAGTACCCCACCCGCGTCGTGTTCCACGCGCCGCGGGAGAAGGTGGCGCCCTGGATCCGGCCGCCGATGGGCCGCCTCCAGCCGGACGGCGACCGATGCGTACTGGTCGGCAGCACCGGAAACCCCACGATGTACGCGCAGGAGTGGCTGGCCCCCGTCCCGTTCGACTTCTCCGTGGAAGAAGGCCCCGAACTACATGCCGCCGTGGCGACGGTCGCGGCCCGTTTCGGCGCGGCAGTCTCGCCTTCCGTCGGCCGAGACTCGGCCCCGGGACCAGCCTAACCGTGACATTCGCCGGCCTGTCGGCATGGCGCCGGCTTGAATCGGATGCCCTCATCTCGGCTAAATGAGTAAGCCGCAGCGTCACCCTTTCGCGATGTGGTCCGGCTTGCCGTGTGGGCAGGGACTCGCCGTCGCGCTGGGCCACAGCGGCAACAGGTGTGAAGATCGTCCCGGCGACAAGCGGGAGGTGACTGCTGTGGGGTTCTGGGACTCCAGTCCGTTCGGCAACGACGACGCCGCGGACTTCGCCGCCGCGCTGGACGAGACGACGGCGCAGGGGCGCATCGAGATGATTTGCACCGTCCTGGAACGCGTTGCTACCACCGGCATCACCGACGACCTCGATGCCGGTGACGCGCCCCGGGCGGTGGCAGCAGCAGCGTTGGTCGCCGCCCAGTGTCCTGCCGGTGAGCCTGTGCGCTCCAACTACGGTCCGTCCACGTCCATGCCGCAGTTTCCGGGCTACCTCAGACAACTTGCCATCGCCGCCCTAAACCGCCTGGTCACACCGCCGTCCTGGCTCGCCGAGGCCTGGAGGGATGACGTGGCATGGCGTCGAACCATCAGCGACCTTCGCAACGTCCTCGACCCACCTCAGGCCGAAACCCTCTTCGATCTGTAGCCGGGCGTCAGCGCCGAATTCACCGAGCACTTCGCGGCAGATCCGTGCACTTGGCCTCGGCTGAGTGCGTCAGCTGTGCGCGAGGGTTTGGTCAGCTGGCTGCCGGTAGGGCAGCGCGGCGAGGCCCAGCGCGAGGGTCAGCATGAGGCAGCCGAGCAGGAACGGAAGCGACATGGTGGGCTGGCCGAGCCATTCCCACGGTAAATGCCAGCGGAGATGTGGCTCGCTCAGGTGGTGCGACAGCATCAGCGGCGCGCTCAGCAGGATCGGTGCCAACCACAGGAACATCGCGAAGCCATACAGGAACCTCGCCAATCCTTGGGCCAGCGGGTGGCCCCCTTCCGTGCGTCTGCTGACCCAGCCGAATAGGCACCAGCCGCTCAGCGCGCCTAGCACGAAGGCGACAACGCCAGCGGGATACGCGCTCCAGGGCGTCGACCGGGTCATGGCGAAGTCCATCTTCGGGGTCGTGTTGTCGGCGTTGATGTGTACTTCAAGGATGTTGTCGCCACGTTGCGCGTACAGGGTGATGTTGGAGGGTATTGAGGAAGGGTCGCATCGCGGGTCGTCGGGAATGCAGTCGTACGAGTTGGAGTGGATCTCTTCGGTGTAGTCCCATCCGGCCGCCTGGAGCCGCTGCCTGAGCTCTGCGAGGACGCGCGGGCGACTGTCGGCCGGCAGTTGTTCGAAGGACGCGCCAAGCCCGGCCAGCGAGTATTCGCCGCCGTCACCAAACAGCAGCTCGGAAGCGAAGCTCCAGCTCAGTGGGCTGCCATAGATCATGAACACGGCGGGCGGGTCGTCCTTGTCTATATGGCTCACCTGCTTGTCCGGATAGAGCTGGCTGACCGCTGCGGCAAGCTCGTTGTGGTCAAGCGGGCGGGAGCCGAGCCAGGTGAGCCAGGTGCCGAAGGATGCGGCGAACAGACCGCACGCCACCGTGAAGACCGATGCCCAGACGACCACGCTGCGACTTGCTGGTCGCCCGAGGCGGGCGCGCAGACCGTGGCGTACGAGATTCGCCGCTACACGCGCACCGCGGCTGGTGGGTGCAATGTCATGCACCGTCTCGAGGATTTCGGGGCCGCGCTTCCGGCGGTAGTCGCGCGGATAGGCCAGCAGTAGCCAGCGGTGCATGGATTCTCCCAGGACCTGTGACAGTAGGGGTCAGGCGTGGCTGGGCCGTAGGGCGCGCAGCCGGGCATCGGCGGCGGACGCGAGCTGGCGCAGCCGCTCTGTCTGGCGAGCGAGCTCGGCGCGGCCGTCGGTGCGCAACCGGTAGTAGCGGCGCAGCTGGCCGTCAATGACCTGCTCGTGGCTGAGCTCCACTAAGCCCTGCGCGACCAGCCGGTCCAGGGCGGCGTAGAGGGTTCCCGGCAGTGGGGTGACGCGGCCACCGGACAGGACGGCGACCTCCTGGATGATCCCGTAACCGTGGCGCGGCTCGTCAGCTAGCGCAGTCAGGATCAGAAACGTGGCCTCGCGCATCTCAGTCACCGGGGCAACATATATTGCTGATCAATCCATCGTCTACGCTTGGCGGGGAAGCGGTTGGCGGCACGCTCTCGCCCACCCGCGCGATCGCTGTTTCATCCGTGATCCCGGTGCCAACGACGCCAATCTGCTGGGCTACCTCGCCTCCATAGCGGCTGCTCACGACTCATCGGCGAGGTAACGAGTCAGCCAGTCATGCCACGCGCTCTCATCGGCCAGATCCCGGCGCCGGCCGCACCACGTGCTGTAACGCTGTGTAGCAAGCGCTGCGGGGCATGGGCGGCCGGATGCTGGGGTCAGGGGGCGGTTGCCTGTCAGAAAAGGGTGAGGTTGGCTTGCGAGATAGGGGCGGCCGGTCCGATCGGGGACAGCGACACGCCGTACACCGGCAGGGCCTGGTGGGCATTGGCGCGGGCAGTCCACACCTCGATGCCCGTGCCACTGATAATCAACGTGGCCTCAGCATCGCGAAGGACGTGCCCTGCTGCTGCCAAGGAAGACCGAACCTCGTCGACAGTGTGCGGGTATGCGGGCATGAGGTTGATGTCGTCGAGCATGACTTCGTCGGCGCGGGTGACGAAGATTCGTTCGACGAGAGCGTCGGGGCCGTACTGCACGACGAGACCATCTTCGAGGAAGCTGTCCTGAACTGGTTCTCGAGAGCCTGCCCGATGCTGCCAGCACAACCCGCCGCGCATTCGTCGACGGACCTCCGTGCGCGTCTCGCCGAACTGAACAGCCTCAAGCCCGCGACCGCTGGACAGGATCCGGTACCGGTTCGGCAGGTCTACTGCCGCATCGCCGGCAGCTATTGGGACGAGTTGAGCGCCCAACTCGTGGCCCGGCCCGAATGCCGTCACCGCCTCCACCATGGCGCGGGGTTCGGTCGAGGAGGTGTAGAGGGCCACAGCGCCATCACCGAAATGCCATCCAAAATCGTCAGCGATCGGCTCCACACCTGCGGCCCGCAACTCGGCGAGGACGGCCTTGGAGCATCTCACTAACCGATCCCCAACACGGGCTGCGCCTTCATGGCGCCATCCCGCTCGGCTGACAGCCACTCTTCGCCGAGGTGGGTGCGTAGCGCCGCCATGGTCACCTTGGTTCGTAGCGCCCTACCCTGCGCCGATGGCACTGACAGCGGGGTCAGCCCGGCAGCGGCGCCCGGGCGCGCAGCAGCGCCGCGGCCCCCTCGCACCACTCGCGGTTCTCCTGCTCGAACCGGCGGCCGCGCAGACACGTCAGGTACGGCCCGATCCGGTCGCCTTCGCGCAGGAACGTCTCCTCGTCCAGCTCGCCACGCAACCGCCGGAGCATCCGGTCGAAGATCTCTACCTTCGCCGCGGCCGCGACCGCCCGCTCCTCGAGCTGAGCGATGACCGGGGCCGGGTCCAGCCGGTCGACGGCTTGGACCATGACGAGCAGGTCCTCCCGGATGGACGTCGGCTTCGACGGCGTCGCGGTGAACGTGGCCAGCTCCGCGAGGCCGGCGTCGGTGACCGTGAACAGTCGCTTGTTGGGCCGGTCGTGCTGGATGACCTGCCGGCCGGCGATCAGCCCCTCGCGCTCCAGCTTGGCCAGTTCGGCGTAGAGCTGCTGGGGCACCGCGTACCAGAAGTTCGCCAGCGACACGTCGAAGACCTTGGCCAGCTGATACCCGCTGTACTCGCCGTCGAGCAGTGCCGCCAGCACCGCGTGGCGCAGCGCCATCGGCGCGACCTCCCGCTTCCCTCGTCGCATAGTCAGTGATATGACTAATCCTATTGTTGACTATAGGGGAGGCAGCCGTGACGACCGTCGAGCGGTTCCGTGCCGCCGTCGAGGCCCGGGACCTGGCCGCGTTCGACGGGCTGTTCAGCCCGGACGTGCGCTTCTACAGCCCGGTGAAGTTCACGCCGTTTCAGGGGGCGCCGGCCGTTCACGGGCTCCTCGGCGTCCTCCTGCGCACCTTCGAGGATTTCCGGTACGTCGGGCAACTGGCCGGCGAGGCCGAGATCGGCCCGGCGGGCCGGCCGGTCGATTCGCACATCCTCATCTTCCGCGCGACCGTGCGCGGCAAGCAGATCCACGGCCTCGACCTGCTCCAGCTCGGCGACGACGGTCTGATCGAGGAGTTCACGGTCATGGTCCGCCCCCTGTCCGCCGTCAACACGTTGAGCGAGGCGGTCGTCGCCGGTCTCGCCGCCGACGGCATCGCCCCGTGACACGGAAGGTCGCGCGATGAAACTCGGGTACACCACCGGCTACTGGTCCTCCGGCCCACCCGCCGGCGTCACGGAGGCCATCGCGGAGGCCGACCGCCTCGGCTTCGACTCGGTCTGGGCCGCCGAGGCGTACGGGTCGGACTGCCTGACCCCGCTCGCCTGGTGGGGCGCCAGCACCTCCCGGGTGCGGCTGGGCACCAACATCATGCAGATGTCGGCCCGTACGCCGACCGCCGCCGCGATGGCGGCGCTCACCCTCGATCACCTGTCCGGCGGTCGGTTCATCCTCGGGCTCGGCGCCTCGGGTCCGCAGGTCGTGGAGGGATGGTACGGCCAGCCGTACCCGCGGCCGCTGGCCCGCACACGGGAGTACATCGAGATCATCCGTGCCGTCCTCGCCCGCGGCGGCCCGGTCCAGTACGACGGTGAGTTCTACCAGCTGCCGCAGCGCGTCGGCACCGGCCTGGGCAAGCCGCTGAAGTCCACGGTCCACCCGCTGCGCACCGACATCCCGATCTTTCTCGCCGCCGAAGGGCCGAAGAACGTGGCGCTGGCCGCCGAGATCGCCGACGGCTGGCTGCCGTTGTTCTTCTCCCCCAAGGCGGACGGCTTCTACCGCAGCGCGCTGGCCGAGGGCTTCGCCCGACCGGGCGCCCGCCGCGGCCCGGACGAGTTCGAGATCGCCGCGACAGTGCCGATCGTCGTCGACGACGACGTGGAGCGGGCGGCCGATCGGATCCGGCCGTTCGTCGCGCTGTACGTCGGCGGCATGGGTGCCAAGTCGGCCAACTTCCACCGGGACGTCATCGCCCGCCTCGGATACGAGCGGGAGTGCGACGTCATCACCGAGGCGTACCTTGCAGGCAACAAGCAGGTGGCGATCGCCGCCGTGCCGACCGCACTGGTCGAGGACATCGCGCTGATCGGGCCGACCGCAAAGGTCAAGGACGAGCTACAGCGGTGGCGCGAGAGCGTGATCACCACCCTGCTGGTGCAGGGCGGGCCACGGCAGCTGCGCCAGATCGCCGAGCTGGTCGACTGACGACACTTGTCGACCTTGGACGGCCTCCCCTGCGCGGGACCCCGTTGCCGAGGACCCAATCTCCCAAGGTCTCTCATCGCAGGGAGCCCGCCACGACTATGGTGTGATCATGGCTGGCGACCAGGCTGACGAGGCTGCCTCGGAAGCACTTTGCCCGACGCTGCGGAGCCAGCGCACCGGTGAGGAGTCATTCATCGACCGCGGTTCGGGCTGTGCACAGCTCTCCGGCGGCCGCCCGCGCGCGGAGGCCGACCGGGTGTGAAGAGATCGGCAAGGGACCTCATCGAACTGGTTATCGACCCCGGCACGTGGGTGTCGTGGGATGAGGCGGTTGCCGATCCGGCCCCGCTCGACGCCGACTATGCGGCTGCCCTGGCCGCCGCGCGCCGGACCACAGGTGTCGACGAGGCGGTCATCACCGGCGCGGGCCGGCTCGCTGGACGGCGGGTCGCCGTCATCGCCGGCGAGTTCGCATTTCTCGGCGGCTCGATCGGCGTAGCGGCGGCCGAGCGGCTCACCCGGGCCGTCGAGCGGGCGACCGCCGAGCGGATTCCGTTGCTTGCCGCGCCCGCGAGTGGCGGCACCCGGATGCAGGAAGGCTCGATCGCGTTCCTGCAGATGGTGAAGATCAGCCAGGCGATCACCGCGCACAAGGTTGCGGGGCTGCCATACCTCGTATACCTGCGGCACCCGACGACCGGCGGCGTGTACGCGTCGTGGGGGTCCCTCGGGCACCTGACAGTCGCCGAGCCGGGCGCGCTGATCGGCTTCCTCGGGCCG
This sequence comes from Micromonospora psammae, assembly GCF_036902725.1. NCBI lineage: Bacteria > Bacillati > Actinomycetota > Actinomycetes > Micromonosporales > Micromonosporaceae > Micromonospora > Micromonospora psammae. The sequence continues at coordinate 10,067 of NZ_JBAKHM010000047.1, forward strand.
AAGGTGCACGAGGCGCTGACCGGCTCGCCGTTCCCGGCCGGGGTGCAGGTCGCCGAGAACCTCCACAAACACGGTCTGATCGACGCGGTCGTTGCGCCGGAGCAGGTGGCGCTGCTGGCCGACCGAGCGCTGGCCACCCTTAGCGCGCCGCGCCGTCTCCCCCGTCCGCCGAGCCCGGCGGAGGACCCGCCCGGCGAACGCTCCGCCTGGGACGCCGTCCGGCGATCCCGCCGGGCAGACCGTCCCGGAATCCGCCGACTGCTGAGGCACGCCGGCCGGGATGTCGTGCCGTTGCGCGGCACGCAGAGCGGCGAAACCGGAGCCGGTGTGATCGTGGCGCTGGCCCGCCTCGGGGAAGCCCCCGCGGTGGTCGTCGGACACGACCGGCGCGATAGCCCGCCTGACCCCGCCGGCCTGCGGGCCGTCCGGCGGGGGTTCAAGCTCGCCGCAGAGTTGGGGCTGCCCGTCGTCACCGTTGTCGACACGCCGGGCGCCGCCCTGTCGCCACAGGCCGAGGAGGGTGGCCTGGCCGGAGAGATCGCCCGCTGCCTTGCCGATCTCCTCACCCTGCCGGTGCCGACCCTGTGCGTGTTGCTGGGTCAGGGCAGCGGCGGCGCCGCCTTGGCCCTGCTGCCGGCCGACCGTGTCATCGCCGCAGCGCACGGCTGGCTCTCGCCGCTGCCGCCAGAGGGCGCGCGGCGATCCTCCATCGCACCGTCGAGCGGGCACCGCAGGTCTCCGCCGCGCAGGGCATCCGCGCGCAGGACCTGCGGGCAAGGGGCATTGTGGACCGGATCGTGACCGAGCGACCCGACGCCGCCGACGAGCCCGCGGCGTTCCTCGACCGGCTGGGGGCGGTACTGGCGTACGAGCTGGGCACCCTGCTCGACGTCGACCCGGCGGACCGCCTCCAGACCCGCCGGGTCCGTTACCGGCAACTCTGACCGCAAACTCTCGCCGAATGGAACCCGTTCATTCGGCTGCCCGCCCGCCGGTCACCCGTCGGCCCGGGGGCCGACACTCGCTCAACCGGCCGCTGACACGGCCGGGACAGGTCAACACGGTTCCCTGCCCGCAAACCGATGGTGACCGGGTCCTGGTTCAACCGGCCTATCGAGGGTGTTGGTGCAACGATGAGCGGCGTGGGACCTGTGAAAATTGCTCTGCCTGCTATCTCGCCGCTTGTGGGCGAGCCGATCAAGCGCGCTGATGCCGAGCGGCTCGCGGGAGTGCTGAAGGCAATTGCCGATCCGGCCCGGCTGCGACTGCTCAGTCTGATCCAGTCCGCTCCGGAGGGCGAGGCGTCCGTGAGTGACCTCACCGCGCCGCTCGGTCTCTCCCAGCCGAACGTGAGTCATCACCTTCGGATCCTCACCGAGGCCGGCCTGCTCGAGCGCGAGAAGCGCGGCGTCTGGGCGTACTACCGCCTGGTGCCGGCCGCGATCGCGGCGATAGCCGACCTGTTGACGCCGCCCCGCAAGCGAGCGACGAAGAGGGCCCGCTGAGCGGCACTGTCGAGGACCGCGCCACCGTAGAGGGCTGGCAGGATGATCCGGTACGCATCACAGCCGGACGGCCACGTGGGGATTGGTGACGATCAGCAGGATCTGGGCACGCCGGGCCAGTGGTGTTCGCAGACGGTGCGGGCATGTCGGTCAGTGTCGGCATGCCAGGCGAGACGGCCGCCGAGCATCAGCTCGACGGCCAGGCCATCAGCCAGGAGATCATGATGTGCCGCCCGCTCTCCCGGCGCGCGGGCCCCGCCTCCGTCCGGGTCCGGTCCGGCCCGCGTGTCGCCCTGACCTGATCCGCCAGCTCCGTCCTTCCGTGACAGACGTCGACAAACGTTGACACCGGCGAGTCGAGGGGGCCCCGGGCGGCGGGGCGGCAGCATACGGGATGGCAACAGCGCTCCGGCTGATGAGAGCATGCTCGATAACTGGTTGGATGTCCTCATGGATGATCTTTCGCCGCTCTCGGCCCACGAGTTGCTGGACATTGTTGACGACCATGACCGTGTGGTAGGGCAAGCGCGGCGGAGCGAGGCATACGCTGGTAGGTTGCGGCATCGCTGTGTATTTGTTCTGGCACGGGATCCCACCGGACGTATCTTCGTGCATCGCCGGACGGCGCGGAAGCTCGTCTTTCCGTCGCTTCACGACATGTTCGTCGGTGGGGTGGTTGGTGCGGGGGAATCGTACGACGAGGCAGCGCTACGCGAAGCCGAAGAGGAGTTAGGGGTGCCGGGACTGCCCGCGCCCGTACCGCTGTTCAAGTTCCTCTACGAGACGCCGGAGCACGCCTGGTGGTCCTTCGTTTACGAGGTGCGCTGTCCACCAACAGTAACTCCGCAGGCTGAAGAAGTCGCCTGGCACGCGTTCCTGACCGAGGACGAGTTGAAGCAGCGACTCGTCGAGTGGGTATGGGTACCGGACGGCTTGGAGGCGTATCGCCGGCTGCTTGCCTGGCGGGTCACCAACTGAGTGACAACGGAGGAGCACATGCCCGGACTGACGTGGCGGTTGGCGGGCGGCTGGTACAGGCCAGGCGTCGTGCCAAATGCTGGCCAGGGCTTCACGATGCTTCTTCACCCAGAAGGGCGCAGCACGTTCACGTACCGGACCGCGACGGCAGCCACCACGAGCTGCCCGAGGAGCTCGATCATCGCGTAGACGACCCAGCCGCTGAATACGACCGGCAGGGCCGCGACCGCGGCGATCAGCACCACTGTGAGTACGCGGAACGCGAGTCCGACTCCGAGCGCTCGGCCCACCGCCGCCAACAACGCCAAGAGCAGCACTGTGGGCACCAAGGAGAGGAAGACCTCCACGCCGAGAGCGAGGAACGTCCCCCGGGTTGGGTGGAGCTGAGGTACGCCTCCGGCCCGGCGATGATCAGCATCAGAACGAACTTGACCGACACGAGCAGCGCGGCAACCAGGCACGTACGCCCGAACCACCAGCCGGCACCACGCCGTTGGACCTCAGTCACCTCAGTACCCCAACCTCAGGCGGCGCGCGGATCACCGAGAACATCGATCACTACGGCGGCGGCTTCATCGGAGGCAGCCGAGAAGTAGTCACAAAGAAGGCCCACGGCGCGAATCATGCCAGCAGCCCTAGCGCGTGGCAGTCCCTGCCGTGCCCGTTACGTGCCCGCCGAAGGAGTCACCAGGGGGCAATTAAGGGACAACATGCTCGCTCTCCCGCTCCGATGCCAAGGGCCTAGCCTGCCTGCCAGCGCGGGCGGCGGCCTGGTGTGCCGGTGCCGGTGGCGCGGGGTGTGAAAAGGAGATGGTGGCCGGGTCTGATGAGGTCGGGCAGGCCGTGTGGGTGGCCGAGGCCTTTGCCGTCACGGGCGCAGGGCGTGGGCAACGTTCGCTCTCTCCCCGGTGGTGGATGGCGACGAGGAACAGTCGGTCGGGTTGGTGGGGTGCGCCGATGGCGGATGCGCGTAGGCATAGCCAGCTCGTGTCGTACCCGAGCGTGGCCAGGTCGGTGTGGACGACATCGAGTCCGCGCCGGCGGAGGGCGGCGACGTTTTCCACGAACACGACCGGTGGTCGAAGTAGGCGAAGCGGACTGGTGATGTGCTGCCAGAGGCTGGAGTGCGGTCCGGTGCCGGCGCGTCTACCGGCGTTGGAGATGTCCTGGCAGGGAAGCCGGCGGTAAGGACGTCGACGGGCGGGATGCGGGTCCAGTCGATGGTGCGGATGTCGCCGAGGTTGGGCACTGCGGGCCAGCGATAAGCGAGGACGATGCGGGCGTGTCGGTCGATCTCGGAGTACCAGGTGAGGTGGCCGCCGCACCAGTTCGACGGCCAGGTCGAGGCCGCCGTATCCGGTGCACAGCGATCCGATGCGTGGCCCGACCGGTGCGGCGCCATTCAGACCCCCTGTCCTGCGTCACTACCTGCCTGCCGGCCGAGGCTCTCGTCGGGCACCGAGTCGTTGCGGGGGTTGGGTGGTGGGTCGTCGCTGTGCGTGCGGTCCGGGCGGTGGAAGATCAGCACGTCCTCGTGGGTGATCAGGTGCAGGGGCGTGCCGCCGGCGCGGGCCTTGCGCACGGCCTGGAGTTGGAAGAACGAGGGGCGGGCGACGAGGTGCCCGTCGCGGACTGCCCCGAGCAGCGCCACGCACCGCTCGGTCGGGATCAGGCCGGCGCGCGTGCCGGCGGCGATGACCGCGCTGGGCAGGTCAACCAGTTGTCCGTTCTTGCGCCATGGTCGGGCGGTGACCACCACGGTGCCGCCGGGGCGCAGCAGGGTTGCGCAGCCGGTGAGGATCTTTTCGAAGCCGTCGGTGAGGCCGGTGAGGTCGCGGTAGGCGAGGTTGCCGCGGTCGGTGCCGTCGTTGTAGGCGTTGTCGAACTTCGCCACCCCGTCGGCGCCGGGCCGGACGAGGCCGTGCACGGTCGGCCCATACGGCGGTGAGGTCACGACCAGGGCGGCCTGCCCGGCGAGCGCGGCGGGGAGCAGGGACCGCAGACGGGTGGCGTCGCCGCGGACCACGGAGGCCCGCCCGGTGGCGCCGTGTTGCTGGGCGTGGGTGATGTTGGCGTCGGCGATGTTCGACCAGCGGGGCTCGTATTCCACGCCGATGGCGTCACGGCCGGCGTGGATGGCCTCGACGAGGGTGGTGCCGATTCCGCACATCGGGTCGAGCACGAGGTCGCCGGGCTGGGTGTAGGCGTGCACGGCGTGCGCCGCGATCGCGGGGAGCATGCGGGCGGGGTGTTTCACCGACTCGGGCACGTAGCGGCCGCGGCGTTGCACCGGCCCGGTCTGCTGGGCGGTCGCCCACACCGACAGGCCGTCCGGCCCGTCCGGTGCCCGGTTGCGGCCAGGGTGGTCGCGGTGCTGGCCGTGGTGGGTGTAGTCTGCCGCGCTGGTCGGCTGGTTCGGGTCGGTGGGGTTTGGGGTGTCAGCCACGGCGGTCACCGCCCTCCCGGCGGCGCTGCCCCGGCGGTGGCCAGGACGTGGCGGGGCTGAACACGAGCAGGTCGGCGTGCACGCGCAGGTGCGCCACCGTCCACGGGTGGTGGGCCTGCTCGGCGAGGGTGAGCAGTTCCTCGTCGGTGACGTGGTAGACGAACGCCTCGCCGTCGGTGTCGGCGGTGACGGCGACGATGTGCTGCAGGTAGCCGAGGCCGACTGCTGCGGCGGCGGTGGCCACCGGGGTGAAGTCCTCCGGGCCGATGCTCGCGGCGGGGGCGGTGACAACGAGGACGAGGCAGCCGCCGGGGCGCAGCAGCCGCGCGCACGCGGTCAGCAGCCACGCCAGTCGGATCCTGTTGGTGGTGTCGGCGGGGTCGAGGGGCCAGCAGGCCACGACCAGGCTGGTCGCCTCGGCGAGGGACGCGCGCCCGGGCGAGGTGCTGGTCTCGTCGGCGGGCAGGTCGGGGTCGGTGAGGTCGTCGCCGAACCAGGTGCGCATGTCCGGCAGGTCGCCGCTGTCGTCCTCGGGCAGGGCGGCCGGGTCGGGGCGGGTCGGCGGGGTGGCCGCTCCGATGATGAGGCTGGAGGCGTCGGTGAACCAGCCCGGGTGGTGCCGGCGGGCGCCGGTAGCGCAGACGGAGGTCAGGGCGTGGTCGCCGGTGAGGTCGACGACGGCCTCACCGGGGCGGCTGTAGGCGGCGGCGAGCCGGTAGGCCAGTCGGGCGCTGATGGTGCGGCCGGTGTCGGCCGGGCCGCTGGCGGTGCGCCACACGGTGATCGGTACCGGCGGGTCGCCGGCGACCAGGTCGATCAGGGTCGGGTCGACCTCGTGCGGGTCGACGCGGTGGGCGGGGTCGGGGTGGTGCTGCGGCGTGTGCTCGCTCATGTGGTGTCGGCTCCGCGCCGCGCCGTGATGCGCTGACATCCTCAAACCGGCGTTTGTCAGCGCTGGCGGACACCCCCCGGTCTGGCACAGCTCTGACAGCGCCAGCGCTGCGGCCGATGACTCTGGTGCGTGGCCGGCGGGGTGAGACCGGAGGGGCGCGCGTCTGGGCCTGCGTGTCAGGTCTGCGGCGGTCCCTGCGGTGTCGTCGATGACAGCGCCGCCATGTCGTGTCATCCGCCGGTGTCGCTGTCAGTCGCGGTTGGCCGCGGTCGGTGGCCGCGGTGACAGACACGGTGCCGTGCGGCCGTCAGGTTGGCAGTGTCTGACAGCTGAAGTGACCCCTATCGGCCGGACACCTCGATGTGTGTCGGGGACTCTCGGTGGATCTTCTCGAAGGTGTCGGGGCTGACGTTACCCAGTCGGCTGTGTCGGCGGCGTGGGTTGTAGAAGCCTTCGATGTAGGAGAAGACCTCCATCTCCAGCTCGTGGCGGCTGGGCCAGGCGCGGGTGTAGACCAGTTCGGTCTTCAAGGTGGCGAAGAACGTCTCGGCCAGGGCGTTGTCGTAGCAGTCGGCGACCGAGCCCATCGAGGCCAGGACGCCACAGGATCGCAGGGTGCGGCCGAACTCGAACGACGTGTACTGGGTCCCGCGATCCGAGTGGTGGATGAGCTGGTCGCGGGCGGGTCGACGGTGCTGGATGGCCATGCCGACGGCGTCGAGGATCAGCTCGGTGCGCAGGTGGTCGGCCATCGCCCAGCCGACGACGCGGCGGGAGTAGGCGCCGACGAC
>NZ_JBAKHM010000048.1:0-12749 GCF_036902725.1 Micromonospora psammae
GTCGAGGGCGGCGTATGCCAGGACGCCTTGCAGCCTGCCCAGCAGGAGGTAGAGATCTTTGAGCTGCTGCGCAAGAACCCGTGCCGGATTCCGGGTGCAGATCAGGAGAAGTCGGCCGAGCGGCCCGTGCTGGCGCTGGCGCAGGTGCTCAACCTCGCGGAGCTGGTGGACGAGCGGTACCGCGCCCTGATCCTGGTGACCACCTTCGCGTGCCTGCGCTGGGGGGAGGTGTCCGCGCTGCAACGGCAAGACATCGACGCTGACGCTGGGGTGATCCGCGTTCGGCAGACGTTCACCGAGGTGCGCGGCGTCGGGCTGATCCTCGGTCCGCCGAAGTCGCGTGCTGGTCTGCGTGCCGTGTCGGTGCCGGTGGCGATCCGGCCGACGCTGCGGGAGCACCTGGCGGCCTTCGTCGACGACAACCCAGAGGCTCTGGTCTTCACCACTCCGTCCGGGCGGCCCATTTGGCGCGGCAATCTCAACAAGGTCATTGGCTGGTCGGCGGCGATCGGCAAGCTCGGGGTGCCGGGTCTGCACTTCCACGATCTGCGGCATACCGGCAACACGATCGCGGCGCGGACCGGGGCGAGCACTCGGGAACTGATGGCGCGGATGGGCCATGACTCGTCCCAGGCGGCCATGATCTACCAACACGCCACCTCAGAGGCGGACCGGGCCATCGCCCAGGCGGTGAGCGACGCGGTCAAGGCGGAGCGCAAGAAGGCCAAGAAGGCGGCGACTGGCACGTCGGACAAGCCGCAGGCCAAGGGCAAGAAGGCGGGCAATAAGCGTGGCTAATGGCCCGTGGATGGCCCGCCGGGCGCTGCCGGCCGCAGCAACGTCGAGGCCCTGGCTGGGACTTGCGTCCTGACCAGGGCCTTTCGCGTGGAGCGGGTGACGGGAATCGAACCCGCACTGTCAGCTTGGGAAGCTGATGTTCTGCCATTGAACTACACCCGCAGGCGGGACCACTGTACCTGAGGTCACCACCCCCGTGCATCCAGGTACCCCCGCGGGATGCCTCCCGTCGCCGACCGTGGTCGGGCCGAAACGGTACGCATTCACGAGTATCTAAAAGTTTCCTGACGGCAACATATAGCCGTTCTCAAATCTGTCGATCGGTTGTAACGTCACCTCACGTTCTCGACCACGGTGCGACATACCCCCGGTCGCACCGCAAGAAAGAGGTGGGCCCATGGGACTCCGTCCCAACCTGCTGACCCGGCGTGCGGCCGGCGTCGCGTCGACGACCCTCGCGCTGCTGCTCAGCACCGCCACGGTGGGCGTCGTTCCCGCTGCTTCGGCCTTCTCCGCCGCCCCCGGCGAGGTCTGCGCCGAGCCGGCCGACGTCCACTCGGACGCACGGGTCAAGAAGGGCGGAATCGCCGAGCACGAGCCCAACGAGCTGACCGCCGCCCAGGTCAGGGAGCGCGAGGCCGACCTCGCCATTGCGCTGCGCGACCGGGTCAACCATCGTGCCGGCGCCCAGGCCGCCAGCCCGCTCGCCGCCGTCACCATCCCCGTCGTCGTGCACGTGATCCAGCGGGACGCCACGCGGGCCGGTGGCAACATCCCGGACTCGATGATCACCTCGCAGATCACCGTGCTCAACCAGGCGTACAGCGGTGCCACCGGCGGGGCCGCCACCGCCTTCAGCTTCCAGCTGTCGAAGATCAACCGGGTGACCAACCCGGCCTGGTACCCGATCGTGCAGGGCTCGTCGGCCGAGCGGCAGATGAAGACCTCGCTGCGCGAGGGTGGCAAGAACACCCTCAACGTCTACCTGGGCGAACTGAGCGATGACCTGCTCGGCTGGGCCACCTTCCCGCAGCGGAAGCTGAACAGCATGGACGGCGTGGTCGTGCTGAGCGAGTCGCTGCCCGGTGGCACCGCCGCCAACTACAACCAGGGCGACACCGGCACCCACGAGGTGGGTCACTGGCTGAACCTGTACCACACCTTCCAGGGCGGCTGCTCCGGCACGGGCGACAGCGTCAGCGACACCCCGGCCGAGGCTTCGCCGGCGTTCGAGTGCCCGACCGGGCGGGACACCTGCACCACGGCCGGCCTGGACCCGATCACCAACTTCATGGACTACACCTACGACTCGTGCATGTACCAGTTCACCGCCGGTCAGGCGAGCCGCATGCTGACCGCGTGGAACGCCTACCGCGCGGCGTAGCAGCCGCAGCAGCGAACCGGTGCCGGCTCCGTCGCACGACGGGGCCGGCACCGGTCGTCTCCGCCTCAGGCCGCCGTGCGGCGGGTGTCGAAACCGTGCCGGCCGCGCCGCGCCGACCGCTGATCGGGTACGCCCACCGCGTCACCGCCGCGGCGTGCCGACGGGTCGAGCCAGACCTGCACGGCCGGCCGCCCCGGCGCGTCGCCGGGCACCGCCGGGCCCTGGGCCTGGTGGGTGAGCATCGCGACGTCGACGCTGAACTCGAAGAGCCGCCAGTCGACCTGGGGCGCCGCCCGCCCGAGTGCGGCCACCCGGGCCACCCGCGCGGGATCGGTCACGATCACGGCGCGACCCGCCACGTACGCCTCGTCGTCGCTCTCCTCCGGCGGGAAGGAGTGCAGCGCGTAACGCCCGTCGCGTTCGAGGTCGCGCCGCTTGGGCGAGTCGACGACGAAGCAGAAGAGCCCCTCGTCGGTGATCACCGGACAGACCGGGTGGACCCGGGGACCGCCGTCGGCGCGGACGGTGGCCAGGTAGCCGAAGCCCGGCCCGTACTGCTGCATGAGAAGGCGGATCCCGTCGGCGAGTCGGGGCTCGTCAGCGGCGAATTCGGACCAGGAAGCCATGCCGACATTCTATCGAACACACGTACGAACGTGCAGTCCGACACGCAGCTCACCCGGGCCGCTCGATATGGTGTTCCGATGCTGCTCTCCGACCGCGACCTGGTCTCCGAGATCAAGGCGGGCACGCTCGCGCTGGAGCCGTTCGAGCCCACGCTGGTGCAACCGTCCAGCATCGACGTGCGCCTCGACAAGCTGTTCCGGGTCTTCAACAACCACCTCTACACCCACATCGACCCGGCCAGCCAGCAGGACGACCTGACCTCGATGGTCGAGGTGCCCGAGGGCGAGCCGTTCGTGCTGCACCCGGGCGAGTTCGTGCTCGCCTCCACGCTGGAGGTCATCTCCCTCGGCGACCAGCTCGCCGGCCGGTTGGAGGGCAAGTCCAGCCTGGGTCGGCTCGGCCTGCTCACCCACTCGACCGCCGGCTTCATCGACCCGGGCTTCTCCGGGCACGTGACGCTGGAGCTGTCCAACGTGGCGAACCTGCCGATCACGCTCTGGCCGGGCATGAAGATCGGCCAGCTCTGCATCTTCCGGCTCTCCTCGCCGGCCGAACACCCGTACGGCTCCGCCGTCTACGGTTCCCGCTACCAGGGGCAGCGCGGCCCGACGCCGAGCCGCTCCTGGCAGCACTGGCGCACCTGGCCCACCCGCTGACGCGCGCACCGTCCGGGTGCGACCACGGGCTGCCTGCTCACACCCGGCCGTAGCTGTTGACCGGACCGTCGTCGACCCGCTTCATCCGGACCGGCATCCCGGCCCGGGAGGCGTGCACCACCCAGCCGTCGCCGACGTACATGCCGACGTGGTGCAGGTCCGGGTAGTAGAAGACGAGGTCGCCGGGGCGCAGCTCGGCCCGGCTCACCCGGGCCGTCACCTGGCGCTGCTGACGGGCGTTGTGCGGCAGCGACTCACCGGCTTTCGCCCACGCGGCGAGCATCAGCCCGGAGCAGTCGTACGCGCCCGGCCCCTCGGCGCCCCAGACGTAGGGCTTGCCGATCTGGGCGCAGGCGAACTTCACCGCCGTGCCGGCCGGGCCACCCGGATAGCCGGCCGGGCAGGGTGCCGGGCGGAGCGCGCCGCCGCCCCCGCTGCCGTACACCTTGAGCCGCAGCTTCTGCAACCGGTCGATCTCCGCGTCGATCTGCTGCTTCTTCGCGGCGAGCTGCGCCTCGGTGCGGGTCAGCCGGCCGACCATCTCGTCCAGCGGGGCCTTCCGCGCGGCGAGCTCGTCACGCAGGTCGACGACGGCCCGGACGTCGCGCTGCTGGCGCTGGGCGAACCGGTCCAGCAGCTCGAGCTGCCCGACCAGGTCGCTCGGCGAGCGGCTGCCGAGCAGGGCGTTGACCGCGGAGATGTGCTCACCCTTGTACGCCTCGACGGCGAGGCCGGTCACCTGGTCCATGGCCTGGTCGACCTGGCGTTGCAGCGGTGCGATCCGGCGGGCCAGCGCCGTCGCCTGGCGGCGCTTGGCGGCCAGGTCCTGGCGCGTGGCGTTGTGCTGCTCGATGACCGGTTCGAGCTTGTTCCAGTCCTCGTCGATCCGGCGCTCGATCTCGGCGACGGACGGGTCGGCGTGCGCCGCCGTGGCGCCACCGGTCAGAGCGACGGTGGCACCGATCAGGGCGACGAGTGCGGTGGTGCAGCGGGACCAGCGGGAACGCGGCGCTGCCATCCGCCGGTCGGGCAGCGCCGACCGGTCCGACGGTGGCCGCGGGGCATGGTGTGCCACCGGGCTCCGGACTCCTTCTTCCGCGACCGCCTACCGGGTTAGCTGACGGGTTCGGGCGGGAAGGGAGCGCCCTACCGCAGTGCTGCGGATTCACCCCGGCGTACCTGGGTCCCCGGCTCGCCCGTGGGCGACTCGGCGGTGCCGGCCGTCGCCGTCCCGGTGGACGGACGTGGTGGCGGCCGACGATTGACCAGAGTAGAGACGGCCGTTATCGATCCGCAACCATCCGGACCGGACACGCCGTGCCCACCTGCGCGAAGCCCCCGGTCGCACGGCGACCGGGGGCTCCGGGACGAGGGTGTCGGGTTCCGGTCAGCCGGGTCGGCGGAACCCGGCGACCGGCATGTAGTTGATGTTCTGGGTCTGCACCGGCTTGCCGGTCCGCGGCGCGTGCACCATCAGGTTGCCGCCCAGGTAGAGGCCGACGTGGTGCAGGTCGCTGAAGAAGAAGACCAGGTCGCCGGGGCGGGCCTCGGAGCGTGAGACGGCCCGGCCCTCGTTCCACTGGGCGCCGGTGTGGTGCGTCAGGTAGATGCCCGCCGCCTTGTAGGCGTACTGGGTGAGGCCGGAGCAGTCGAACGAGCTGGGGCCGTCGGCGCCCCAGACGTACGGCTTGCCGACCTGCGCGCAGGCCGTCTGGATGGCCTTGCGTGCGGCACTGCTCACCACACCGTTGACGGTCGGGCAGCCGGCCACGCTGACGCTGGTCTTCGGCATGGACGCCTGGAGGCGCTTGATCTCCGCGTTGATCTGCGTCTTCTTCGCCGCCAGCTCCTTCTCCTTCTTGGCCTCGGCGGCGATGGTGGCGTCGAGCTTCTGCTTCTCGCTGTCGTACTTGCGGCGGACCGCGAGCACGCCCTCAACCTGCTTGCGCTCGCTCGCGGCGAGCCGGTCCAGGTAGGTGAGCTGCTCGGCGAGGTTGCCGGGCTTGGTGCTGACCAGCAGGGCGCCGAGGTCCCGGGAGGGGCCCGTGATGTAGTGGCGGGTGGCCAGGTCACTGACCCGGTTCATCGCCATCTCGGTCTCCAGCGCGAGCGGCTGGATCTTCTTCCCCAGCTCCGCCGACTTCTTGCGGTCGACCTTGAGCTGGGCGCGAACCTTGTTGTACTCCTCGATGGTCGGTTCGAGCTGCTCCCACTGCTTGTCGATGGCCGCCTCGATCTCCTCCGGGGAGGGCGCGGCATAGGCGGGCGCAGCGAGCATCCCGGCGCCGACGGCGACCGCGGCGACCACGGTGAGCAGGCGTTGGACGACCCGGCGCAGGCCGGCCGGACGAGCGGACGGCTGGCTCTGGGCGTGACGATGGGGGGGCATGGTTGCCACCAGCACCGACTCCTTTGCGACCGGCCGCCGGGCGCCTCGCTGAGGGGAAGACCGAGGCAGACGACCCACAGCGGCCGGTGCCCCACATTAGGGAAGCCGGGGACGGTAATCAAGGTGACCTGTTACCCCATCACACCCCGGCAACCGGTTGTACACAAAGGGTGTCCGGTCAGAGCCCGACGACAGCGGTCAATACGTCGTCCAAGGTGACCACACCGAGGGGCCGCCGGCCGTCACTGACCAGCACCATGTGCCGCCGCTCCCGCCGCATCGAGAGCAGCAGATCGGCCAGGGTCCGGTCCGGTGGCACCACCGCCAGGGGTCGGTAGACCTCGGCGGGCACCGGGGCCCGCCGGGCCGTCCCGGCGTACCCGATCACGTCCTTGACGTGCACGAAGCCGAGCACCCTGCGGGTGGAACGCTGCACCACCGGGAAGCGGGACCGGCCGGTCCGGGTGGCCAGCACCTCCAGCGAGGCGGGCGAGACGTCCTCGGCCACCGTGGTCACCGTCGACCACGGCTGCAGGGCGTCGGCGGCGGTACGCCGGTGCAGGGCCAGCGCGGCGGTGATCCGGGCGTGCTCCTCCGCGTCGAGCAGCCCCTCGGTGCGCGCCTGCGACACCAGCCCGGCCAACTCCTCGGCGGTGAAGACGGTCTTCACCGCCTCGGTGGCCTCGATCCGCCACAGCCGCAGCACCCGCCGGGCGGCCCACTTCATCGTCAACAGCAGCGGCTTCGTCGCCAGGCAGAAGGCCAGCATCGCCGGCCCCAGCCAGAGCGCGGACAGCTCCGGCCCGGCCAGGGTGATGTTCTTCGGCACCATCTCGCCGACGACGGTGTGCAGGAAGACCACCACGGCGAGCGCGATCAGGAACGAGATCGGGTGCACCGCGGCGTCGGGCAGTCCGACGGCGTGGAACGCCGGCTCGATCAGGTGAGCCAGCGCCGGCTCGGCGATCGCGCCCAGGCCCAGCGAGCAGACGGTGATGCCGAGCTGCGCCCCGGCGATCATCAGCGGGATCTGGTTCATCGCCGACAGCGCCCACCGGGCCCGCTTGGAGGTCGCGGCGAGCGGTTCGACCACCGTCCGCCGGGAGGCGATCAGCGCGAACTCGCTGCCCACGAAGAACGCGTTGCCGAGCAGCAGCACCGCCGCGACGAGCAGCTCAGTCATCGTCGTCCGGCTCCGCGGGGCGGACCACCCGGACCTGCTCGATGCGGTGCCGCTCCACCTCGACCACGGTGAACTCGTAGCCGGCCTCCTCGACCGTCTCGCCGGGCAGCGGGATGTGGCCGAGCCGGGCCATCAGGAAGCCGGCGAGCGTCTCGTACGGGCCCTCGGGCAGCCGGAAGCCGGTCTGCTCGGCCAGCTCGTCCTCGCGCAGCACACCGTCGGCCAGGACGGTCCGCTCGCCGCCCGGCACGGTCAGCTCCGCCACCCCGGAGTCGTCCACGCCGGCCGGGTCGAACTCGTCGGCGATCTCCCCGACCAGCTCCTCCACCAGGTCCTCCACGGTCACCACGCCGTCCGTGCCGCCGTACTCGTCGACCACGATGGCGAGGTCGGCGTTCGCGGCCTTGAGCGCGGCGAGGACGCCGTCGAGGTCCAGGCTCTCCGGGACGTACACCGGTTCCCGGGCGACCGCCGCGACGGTGGTCGACGCGCGGTGGGCGAGCGGCACGCCGAGCGCGTCGGGCACCCCGGCGACGCCGGTGACCAGGTCGAGCGTCTCCTCGAAGATCGGGAACCGGGTCCGTCCGGTTTCCCGGGACGCCGCGAGCAGTTCGGCGACGGTGGCGTTGGCGCGCAGCGCGACCACGTCCACCCGCGGGGTCATCGCCTCGGCGGCCCGCTTCTCGCCGAAACGGATGGTCCGGCGCAGCAGCATCGCGGTGTCCGGCGGCAGCGCGCCGGCCCGCGCGGAGATGGCCGCCAGCAGCCCCAGCTCCTCCGGGGACCGGGCGCTGGCCAGCTCCTCCTGGGGTTCGACGCCGAGCTGGCGGACCAGCCGGTTGGCGGAGTCGTTCAGCCCGCGGATGAGCCAGCCGAAGGAGCGGGAGAAGGCCCGCATCGGCGCGGCGGTGGCGAGCGCGGTCGGCATCGGCCGGGCCAGCGCCAGGTTCTTCGGCACCAGCTCGCCGAAGAGCATGGAGATCAGGGTGGCCAGCGCCAGGGCGAGCAGCGGGCTGAACCGCTCCGCCCCGCCCACGGGGTGCAGCAGCGGGGCGAAGAGCCGGGCCAGCGCCGGTTCGGCGAGGTAGCCGGTGAGCAGCGCGGTGAGGGTGATGCCGAGCTGCGCCCCGGAGAGCTGGAAGGAGAGTTCGCGCAGCGCCCGCCGGACCGTGGTGGCGGCGCCGTCGCCGGCGGCCACCCGTCGGTCGATCTCCGCGCGGTCGACGGTGACCAGGGCGAATTCGGCCGCGACGAAGAACGCGTTGCCGGCGGTCAGCAGGACGAAGCCGACCAGTGGCAACAGCGTGGTGACGAGCAGGCCGTCGATGATCGCCTCACCTCGGGCGCGATTGTTCCACGGGCGCGCCCCGGGGCACGAGTCGCGCGCCGGGCAGGCCGTCCCCGGGACGTCGACGGCGGCGACACCCCGGGGGTGCCGCCGCCGTCGTCCGTTCCACGATCAGGGGGTACGACCTCAGCCGGCGACCGGTGCGGCCTTCTTGTCGTCCTGGGCGGTGTCCGGCTTGACCGAGCGGAGCAGCACGCTGGCCACGTCGATCACCTCGACCTGCTCGCCGGCGCCCTTGCCGTTCACCCCGTCGTTGAGCATCGTCGAGCAGAACGGGCAGCCGACGGCGACCGTCCTCGCCCCGGTGGACATGGCCTCCTCGACCCGGTCCACGTTGATCCGCTTGCCGATCTTCTCCTCCATCCACATCCGGGCGCCGCCGGCGCCGCAGCAGAAGGAGCGCTCGCTGTTCCGCGGCATCTCGGTGATCTCGCCCTGGATCGCATCGCCGAGCACCTCGCGCGGGGCGGCGAAGACCCGGTTGTGCCGGCCCAGGTAGCAGGGGTCGTGGTAGGTGACCCCGCCGTCGACCGGCTGCACCGGGGTGAGCTTGCCGGTCGAGACCAGGTGCGCCAGGAGCTGGGTGTGGTGCACCACCTCGAACTCTCCGCCGAGCTGGCCGTACTCGTTGCCCAGGGTGTTGAAGCAGTGCGGGCAGGTGGCGACGATCTTCCGCTTGCTCTTCTCCCGGCCCTCGAACGCCTCGTTGAGGGTCTCCACGTTCTGCTGGGCGAGCATCTGGAAGACGAACTCGTTGCCGATCCGGCGGGCCGGGTCACCCGAGCAGGTCTCGCCCTCGCCGAGGATCGCGAACTTCACGCCGGCCTCGTTGAGCAGCGTGGCGACCGCGCGGGTGGTCTTCTTCGCCCGGTCCTCGAACGCGCCGGCGCAGCCGACCCAGAAGAGGTACTCGAAGTCGTCGACCTCGCCGACCCGGGGCACCTCGAAGTCGAGGCCCTTGGTCCAGTCCTCGCGGGTGTTCTGCGGGGCGCCCCACGGGTTGCCCTTGTTCTCCAGGTTGCGGAGCATGACGCCGGCCTCGGACGGGAAGCTCGACTCGATCAGCACCTGGTAGCGGCGCATGTCGACGATGTGGTCGACGTGCTCGATGTCGACCGGGCACTGCTCGACGCAGGCGCCGCAGGTGGTGCAGGACCAGAGCACGTCCGGGTCGATGACCCCACCCTCCGCGGCGGTGCCGATCAGCGGCTTGTCAGCCTCGGCGAGCGCCAGCACGTCCATGTGGGCCAACTGCGCGGCAGTGGCCTTCTCCTCGCCGGTGAGGTCCTTGCCGCCGCCGGCCAGCAGGTACGGCGCCTTGGCGTACGCGTGGTCGCGCAGGCTCAGGATCAGCAGCTTCGGCGACAGCGGCTTGCCGGTGTTCCAGGCCGGGCACTGCGACTGGCAGCGACCGCACTCGGTGCAGGTGCTGAAGTCCAGCAGGCCCTTCCAGCTGAACTGCTCGACCTGGGCGACGCCGAACTGGTCCTTCTCCGGGTCGGCCTCCTCGAAGTCGAGCGGCTTGCCGTTGCTCGTCATCGGGCGCAGCGCGCCGAGGCCGGAGCCGGCGGGCTTGGCCGGCTCCCGCTTGAAGAAGATGTTGGGGAACGCCAGGAAGCGGTGCCAGGCGACACCCATGGTCACGTTCAGCGAGATGACGATCAGCCAGGTCATCGAGATAACGATCTTGATGAGCGCGGCGACGCTGGCCCCGTCCTGCCAGTCGGGCAGCACCGCGCCGACCGCGTGGCTGAACGGGGTGGCCCAGAGCGGGTACTCGAAGTGGTCGGTGGCGACCTTGAAGCCCCGGATCACGAACCCGAAGATCAGGACCAGCAGGACGATCCACTCGACGAAGTAGCCCTGCCACATCGTCGAGCCGGTGAACCGGGAGCGACCGCCCGGCCGGGTGGGGCGGTTGCGCAGCCGGATCGCCATCAGCACCAGGATGCCGACCAGGCCCAGCACGCCGATGACCTCGGTGGCCAGACCGAAGACGATCCAGTGCCCGATGATCGGCAGTCCGCCGGTCGGGGTGACCACCTCGAAGTACGCCTCGAGCACCAGCAGCGACAGCACGATGAAGCCGACCATCACGAGCCAGTGCGCGGCACCCACCACGCCCCACTTGAGCATGCGGGTGTGACCGGCGGTCTCCACCAACATCGTCTTGGCGCGGGTGACCTTGTCGCCGAACCGCTCCGGCGCGGGTTGCCCGAGCCGGATGACTGCCACCATCTTCATGACCGCGCGCGCCGCAAGCCACACCGCCACGGCGGTGATGGCGGCCGCGAGGATCGTGGTGACGATCTGGACGCTGCCCATCGAGTTGGCCTCCCGGTCTGCTGCCTGTCGAGCGGCTCGGCGACCTGGGCCGACTCAGGACGGGACCGGCGTAGCGCCGCTGCCGCACCCTCGACCGGACCGGTCGATGACCTCGCTCCGCTCGGTCATGCAGTGCAGCCTACGCGCAAGGTTACCCAGGAGTAACGTGAGTCTTCTCGCATCCGGCCGCGCCGCCCTGCGCACACCATAGGGTGCCCGGCGCCGGAGCGCCGGGCAGGGTTCCGCGAAGGTGACCTGGGTCGTGCGGTGGGCGGTGCCGGAGCGCTCAGCGCCAGCGGGAGAGCAGGATCAGCGAGGAGACCATCGCCCCGAAGCCGACCGCGAGGTTCCAGTAGCCCCACGTGGCGACCGGGTACTCCTGGGCGGAGAGGTAGTAGACCACCAGCCAGCCGATGCCACCCACGATCAGCGCGACCGCCGTGGCCGGCAGCCACACCGGGCTAGGCTTGCGCGTCGCCGCCGTCGCGGTCGGACGCACGTCCGTCGGCGGGGTGTACACCTTCTTCTTGCGGACCTGAGACTTGGGCACGACGCTCTCCAGAGGGGGTGACGACCTCGTCCGGCCTGACAACCGGGCGCGGGGGCGACGGTCCATGGCCAATAATGTTCGACAGCTAGCGTAGTCCCGACGGCCCGTTCAAGCCACGAATGGGGTCAGGCCGGTGCACGGAGTGACCGAAAGAGTGGGGCCACGCCGGGACGGGCGAACCGTTGCGGGTGGTGTCGGGCGGCAACCAGACGACGGGGGAAGGAACGCTCGGTGGAGTACACAACCGGCGCGGCGTCCTGGCAGAAGGCCATGCGACGCGCCGTCGCCGCACTGGTGCCAGGGCGTCCACGGCAGCGCCGGCCGGGCTGGTCGATCGGGGTGCCGATGATCGCCGCCGCGGCCGGGCTGCTCTTCACCACCACCGCGACCACCGCGGGCGGCACCGACCTGCGGGAGGACCGGCGCCCCCAGCTGACCCAGCTCATCGAGGACCGTCGCGAGCAGGTGGCGGCGAGCGAGCTGCGGGCCGCCCGGCTGCGCGCCGAGGTGGAGAGCGAGACCGCCGCGCGGGCCGGCACCGACGGGCCGATCAAGGAGCAGCAGGACCGGGCCCTGGCCAGCCGTGAGGCCGCCGGATTCGTCGCGCTGGCCGGCACCGGGGTGACCGTCGAGCTGAACGACGCACCCACCGACGGGCCGCTGCCCAAAGGTGCCACCAATGACGACCTGGTCGTCCATCAGGGTGACGTCCAGGCGGTGGTGAACGCGCTCTGGGCGGGTGGCGCCGAGGCCATGTCAATCATGAACGTCCGCGTGCTGTCCACCAGCGCGGTACGCTGCGTCGGTAACACCCTGCTGCTGCACGGCCGGGTGTACTCCCCACCGTTCAAGATCGTAGCAATCGGTGATCCCGCAGCTCTCCAGCGGGCGCTCGCCGACTCTGAGGGAGTCGGGTTGTTCAAGCAGGCGGTCGACCACTACCAGCTCGGTTACTCCGAGACCGTCTCCGCGGTGACCGTGCCGGCGTTCGAGGACTCGACCGCGCTGCGCTCGGCGACGGTGCCGCGATGACCCGTGAGGACGACGGCGAGGGCCGCCGTCGCGACCGGAGCGATGACGCGACCGCCTTCATCCCCAGGATCGGCCACTCCGCGCCGCCCACCCCCGACCGTCCCGGTCCGACCGGGCCCTGGCCCGACCCCGTGCTGCCGTCGCGCGCGCGTCCGCCGGCCGACGCCCCGGCTTCGCCCGGTCCCGCCGGCCGCCCGACGCCGCGGGACGGCGGTCCGGGTCGGCCGCCCGCCGCGGCCCGCGACACCGCCCCGAACAGCGGGTCGCCCGCACCCCACCACGGGACCGAGAACCCGGGTACGCAGGGTCGTCCCGCGCCGCCCGCGTGGCCCGGCGCGGCCCAGGGCCGGCCCACCGCGCCCGCCGCGCCGTTGACGCCCGCCGGACCGGCCGCCCATCAACCCCCGGGCCACCCTGAAGTACCTGATGGACCAGCGCCGTCCGCTCTACGCCGAGG
>NZ_JBAKHM010000049.1:0-9401 GCF_036902725.1 Micromonospora psammae
TGCCTCGGCGGCACCCCGTGCCGCTTCGGCCGGCGCAACTTCAAGCACTCCGCGGTGATCGCCTGGCTCTTCCTCGGTGGCGCCTCGGTGCTCGCCGCCGGCTGCGCGCTGGTGCCGCTCGCCGTGGGGCGGGCCGGTGGGCAACCGCTGCTGGCCGGCCTGCCGATGCTGCTGGTGGGGCTGGTCCTGCTCGGCGCGGCGCTGGCCGCCGCCGGCCGGACCGTCCGGCAGGTCGCGGCCGGGCTGCTGGTGCCGCTGCTGGCCGCCGCGCTGCTCCGCCCGGTGGCCGAGCTGCGCGCCGGGCTCCTGCTGCTGGCGGCCGCCCTGGTGGCCGCCGCCCTGGCCGGGGCGGTCCGGCTGCTGCCGGAGCGGTTCCGCGCCGGGCCGCGGGTGGGGGCGCTGGTCGTCGCGGGCGGCCTCGCCCAGGTCGGCGCCCTCATCACGGTGGGGCTGGCCGGCGACGCGGTGAGCCGGTCGCTGCCCGACTGGCGGGCCGGGGCGGCCGGTCCGGCGCTCTACTGGGGGTGGCAGCTGCCGGTGGCCGTCGCGCTGACCGCCACCGCCGTCGCGGTGCTGCTGCCCCGGGCGGCCCGCCCGGTGACGGCGCTGCTCGGCGTCGCGCTGACCGCCGCCGCCCTGCCGGCGGTGGCCGTCACGCCCTGGCCGGCGACGCTCGCCATCGACCTGGTCGTCGGCGTGGCGCTCCTGCTGGTCGCCGTCGGGCCGGGGCGCCGGAACCCGACGGTGCTGGTCGGCGCGCTGGCCGCCGCCGCCCTGGTCGGACACGGCCTGCTGGTGGGCTGTGCCGAGCCGGTGGGGCTGCTGGTGGCGCTCGGCGTCGTGGCGGCGGCCGGCGCGGTGGCGGCGCTGCGGACCGGTCGGGGCAGCGCGGTGCAGCGCGGCGTCGCCGGGGTGGCGCTGGCCGTGGCGCTGCTCGCCGTACCGGCCGGGGTGGTGGTCGCGCTCTTCGCCGCCGGGGCGCCGCCCTGGTGGCAGCTGCGGGGTGGCCTGGCCGCCGCGGCGCTGCTGCTCGCCCCGGTCGTCGCGCTCCGCCGGCACCGGCCCGACCTCGACGGGTACGCCACGACCGCGCTGGCCGTGGCGCTCGCCGGATTCGCGCCGGCACCGCTGGTCGTACCGGGCGGGGAGCCGGTGGCGCTCTACGCCGCCGTGGCCGTGCTGGTGCTGGCCCTCGCCGACCGGCGGGAGGAGGCCGACGGTGCGGTGGGAGTGGTCGGCGTCGGGCTGGCCGGGCTGACGGTGCTCGCCGCCGCGCCGGCCGCCCTGGCGGCGCTCGTCTCGCCGTACGGCGGGGTGGCCCGGCCCTGGTCGGGGGCGCCCGGGGTGGAGCCGGTCCCCGGCGCGCCGGCCGCCGGGGTGGCCCTGCTGGTGCTGGCGGTCGCCGCCGCGCTGGTGGCCGGGCGGCTCCGCGGTGGTCGCGCCACGTCGGTGCTGGCCGCGCTGCCGTTCGGGGCGGCCGCGCTGCCGGTGCTGCTGGTGGCGGCCGCCGCGCCGTGGCCGGTCGTCCCGGCGGCGGTGCTGCTGACCGGGGTGTCGACGTTGCTGGCCGTCGCGCTGGCCGACCCGGGTTCGGGCGAGTCGGCTGCGCCGACCGGGGCGGCACCGGCGTCCGGCGGGCGGCCTGCCGCGCCGGGCGACCCGGGTCCGGCGACGGCGGGCCCGCGCCGGACGGTCGGCCCGTCGGCCCTGCTCGGGCTGGTCGGCGCGCCGGTCGGGCTGGCCTGGACCCTGTTCGGCTTCCTCGGCCTGCAGGCCACCCGGGCCGGCACCCTGGCCGGGCTGGCCCTGCTGGTGGTGACGGCGGTGGTGGTCGGCGCCGCCGGCCGCCGGCCCGAGGTCCGGCTGCTGGGCTGCCTGGCGGCGGTGGCCGCGACCACCGGCCTCGCGGTGACCGCGCCGGTCGCGGCGGGGCTGCCGCTGCGTACGGCCGGCTTCGCGGTGCTCGCGGTGGCGGTGGCGGTGCTGCTGACCGCGCCCGTGCTGTCCCGGCGGGTTCCGGTGGTCGGGGCGGCGATGGAGGCGGCGGCCCAGGCGGTCGCGCTGGTGGCGCTGCTGCTCACCGTCCCCTCGGCGCGGCACGCCGCCGCGGTCTGCGTGCTCTGGGGCGCCGCGGTCGCGCTGCGGGTGCTGCGGCGCGGGGAGTCGACCGCCCGCCGGTGGCTCTTCGCGGGCATCGCCGGGTCGAGCGAGCTGCTCGGCGCCTGGCTGCTGCTCGCCGCCGGCCGGGTGGTGCTGCTGGAGGCGTACACCCTGCCGGCGGCCGGGCTGGCGCTCGCCGCTGGCGTGGTGGCGCTGCGGACCCGGTCGGGGCTGACCAGTTGGCTGGCCCTCGGCCCGGGCCTGGCCGCCGGGCTGCTGCCCGGCCTGGTGTCGGTGCTGGTGGCCCCCGAACCGCAGCCGTGGCGGCGGCTGCTGCTCGGCGCCGCCGCGCTGGGCGTGGTGCTTGCCGGCGCGACCCGGCGGTGGCAGGCGCCGGTCCTGCTCGGCGGGGCGACGCTGGCCCTGCTGGCCCTGCACGAGCTGGCCCGGGGCTGGGACCTGCTGCCCCGGTGGGTCTTCCTGGCCGTCGGGGGGCTGGCACTGATCGCCCTGGCCGCCACCTACGAGCGGCGCCGCCGCGACCTGGTGCGGCTGCGGGCGGCGGTGGGGCGGATGGGCTGAGGTAGGGAGAGCCCCACCCGCTGTTCGGGGGCCAACATGATTACACAGCGCAATCATCAGTGCCAGGATCGGTGGTGGGGCCGCTACCGGAGCGTGGCCCGTACCGAGGATTCGAGGAGCGGACATGACGCCTTCAGCCGTGGCGGAGCAGCCGTCACGACGCGGCAGTGACTACGCGCTGTTGTCCCGACGAATCAGCGACGCGGGTCTGCTGCAACGGCGGCCCAGCCGGTACGTGGCCCGGGTCGTGCTGACGGTGGGCTTCTTCGTGGCGGGCTGGGCCGCGGTGGTGGTGGTCGGTGACTCCTGGGCCCAGCTGCTGCTCGCGGTGGTGCTGGCGGTGGCCACCACCCAGGTGGCGTTCCTCGGCCACGACGTCGGGCACCGGCAGATGTTCCGCCGGCGGGGCCCGAGCGAGCTCACCGGGCTGCTGGCCGGCAACCTGGCCGTCGGGCTCAGCTACGGCTGGTGGGTCGACAAGCACAACCGGCACCACGCCAACCCGAACCACACCGACGACGACCCGGACGTCGGGGCGGGCGCCCTGGTCTGGACGTACGAGCAGGCCGAGGCAACCCGGGGCGTGAGCCGGTGGCTCGCCCGCCGGCAGGCGTGGCTGTTCTTCCCGATGCTGCTGCTGGAGGGGTTCAACCTGCACGTGGCCGCCGTCCGGGCGCTGGTCGGGCGGGATCCGGACGGCCGCTGGCGGACGCCGGTGCGGCACCGGACGGTGGAGGTCCTGCTGCTGGGCGCGCACACCGTCGGCTACCTGGGCCTGCTGTTCACCGTGATGTCCGCGGGCCGGGCGCTCGCCTTCATCGCCGTCCACCAGGGGCTCTGGGGGCTCTACATGGGCTGCGCGTTCGCCCCGAACCACAAGGGGATGCCGATGCCCACCGCCGCCGACGAGCTGGACTTCCTGCGCAAGCAGGTGCTCACCTCGCGCAACGTCCGGGGCGGCCGGTTGGTGGACCTGGCTCTCGGGGGGCTCAACTACCAGATCGAGCACCACCTCTTCCCCAACATGCCGCGGGGCAACCTGCGCCGGGCCCGTCCGATCGTGCGGGCGTACTGCGCCGAACGGGGTGTCCGTTACGCGGAGACCGGGCTGGTCGAGTCGTACCGGCAGGCGCTGGCGCACCTGCACGAGGTGGGGCGGCCGCTGCGCGGCCGGTGACTGCCGGTACGCGCGGCGGGGCGGCACCGGTCGGTGCCGCCCCGCCGCCGTCGGTCGTCGCGTCCGTCAGCCGCCGAAGGACTTGATCAGCTCCGCCGGAGCCTCCTCGGTCTGGCTCGCCGGCGGCTTCTTCGGGTCGACCGCGGCACCGAAGTCGGTGTAGGTGGTCCGCATCTTGCCCAGCGCGGGCAGCAGCACGCTGGTGTCGACCACCAGTTCGGTCAGCCGGCCCTGGTCGTCGGTCTTGGCGGTGAAGGGCACCGCCGTGGCCTTCTCGCCGAGCGACTTGATGTTCTTGTCGTCCGGCTTGGCCTTGGTGTAGTCCAGGGTGCCGGCGTAGCTGCGCTCGCCGGTCTTCTCGACCTCGGTGACCCCCTTGATCATCTGCTTGGCGCCGCCCGGGTCGCCGTCCGGCATCAGGTTCATCCGGCCGTTCGGGCCGAGCTTGGTGGTGTCCATGTGCAGCCACTTGTTGGGCATCCCGGACATCCCGGAGATCTTCAGCCAGGCGTCGTCGCCGATGGTGACCATCCGGAACTTGCCGGAGCGGCCCATGTCCAACGTCATGTCGGCGGTCTTCGCCTTCGGGTCCAGCAGGCCGCCACCGTTGAGGACGACGGACTTGATGGTGACCCGCGAGCTCTGCTCGTTGAGCTTCGTCGAGGCGGCGGTCAGCTCGGCCAGCGGATCGGCCTTGGCGGCCGGGGCGGCGGAAGAGGCGCCGGTGGCGGCTGGAGCGTCCGCTCCGGTCTGGTTGCCGCATCCGGTCAGACCGAGACCGAGCGCGGCGACGAGCGCGACCCCCGTGGTCGCCAGCCGTCGAGTGTTCATCGTGGATTTCTCCTCGCGGAAGGGTGGGCCGGGACCGGCGCTGCGCACCGACCCCGGCCGGGCCGTCGGTCAGCGTAGCGGCCGGGGGCGACAGTGGGGCGTCGATGTCCGGCTCCGGCTGCGGCTGGTGCTTCGGAGGTGACGCTCCGTGAGTGGACTGGTCGTGTCCGGCCCGGTGGTGGGGGCACCGGTAGGGTCGGACCATGGCAGACCTGCTCACCGCCGAGGCGGTGCGAGAAGAGCTGGGCGGGCTGACGGAGTGGTCCGGCGACCCGGGCGGGATCACCCGCACCGTGCAGCTGCCCGGCTTCCCGGACGCCGTCGCGGTGGTCGACCGGGTGGCGGTGGTGGCCGAGGCGCTCGACCACCACCCCGACATCGACATCCGGTGGCGGACCCTGACCTTCCGCTGCGTCACCCACTCCGCCGGTGGGGTCACCCACCGTGACGTGGAGTTGGCGCGTCAGATCGACGACATCGTCCGGAGCGTCCAATGAGATTTGAGATCAGCAAGGTGCTGGACGCCATCGAGGGGCGGGTCTGCACCGACCCGTCGCTGGCCCGCGCCGTCCTCGACCTGGCCGAGGTGATCCGCTACCAGGATCTTGACGGCGGCCGGCCGGCGAGCCTGCTCCGGCTCGGCATGGTGATCGACGCCCTCTCCCGCGAGCTGGAGGAGGACAGCGTCCCGGTCTACGCGGTGGTCCACCGGGCCCTGCTCTCCGACGCCGACCTGACCTCCAACGAGCGGATGGTGGTCCGGCGCTGGGCCGACGACGGTCTGGTGGAGGTCCTCGACAACCCCGGCGACCGGATGTTGGAGGTGGCCGACCTGCTCGGCCTCCCGCTGCTCACCCGGGTCCGCTTCGACGGCCTGCGCGGTCGCTTCCCCTGGCTGGTCGAGCAGCCGGGGCGGGTGCTCGCCCCGGTGCCGGGCGCCGGTGGGCCGGCCCTGCTCGCGCACGTCGGCGGCGGCCACACGCCGGTCGAGGGGGACCGGTCACCGGTCGGCGCGAAGCTGCTGGCCCGGCAGTGGCGTTGCACCGAGCCGGGTTGCGCGCTCTTCGGCGGTGGCGGGGGCGGCGGTGCCTTCGCCGACCTGGCCCGGGTGGACCGCGCCCCGGCCGGCCAGCCGCCGCCCACCCTGCGCAACGGCGTACCGACCTGCCCGCGGCACGGCGTCCGGCTGGGCGACGGCGGGCCCCGGCCCCGGACCGAGGTGCTCGCCGTACGCGTCGGCGGGCTGATCCGCCGGCGGTTCGTGCTCACCGAGGAGCAGCCCGTGCTGGTCGGGCGGGCGCCGGACACCAGCGGCGGGATCATGCTCGGCCAGTGGCTCAACGACGAGGCGCGACGCTGGATCAGCCGCAGCCACATCCGGCTGGAGCTGCGGGTCGGCGAGGTGATCGTGACCGACGTCAGCACCAACGGCTCCGGCATCCGGCCCAACGGGTCGATGACCGAGTCGGAGCGGTTGCCGCTCGCGCCGAACCAGTCCCGCGTGCTCTCCGGCGCCGACATGGTCGAGCTCTACCCGGGTGTGCAGATCGGCCGGGCCGGCGAACTCCCCACCGGCGCGCCCTTCACCCCCACCTCCGTGATGGCCGAGGCCCCCACGATGGCGATGCGCCTGCCCCGATCCTGACGGCGGGCGAACGAAGGCGGGCGCCGGGACCGAGGTCCCGACGCCCGCCTTCTCGGTACGGAGGATCAGCCGGCCAGCACGGCGGCGAGCTGCGCCACCGCGTGGTCGATCTCCTCTTCGGTGATCACCAGCGGCGGGGCCAGCCGGATGGTGGAGCCGTGGGTGTCCTTGGCGAGGACGCCGCGCTCCATCAGCCGCTCGCAGGCCTGGCGGCCGCTCATCAGCGCCGGGTCGATGTCCACCCCGGCCCAGAGGCCACGGACCCGGACGGCGACCAGGCCCTTGCCGACCAGCCCCTCCAGGCCGGCCCGCAGGCGGGCGCCCAGCTCGGCGGAGCGGTGCTGGAACTCGCCGGTGGCGAGCAGCCGGACCACCTCGGTGGCGACCGCGCAGGCCAGCGGGTTGCCGCCGAAGGTCGAGCCGTGCTGGCCCGGCTTGAGCACGCCCAGCACGTCCGCGTTCGCGGCGACCGCCGAGACCGGCACGATGCCGCCGCCGAGCGCCTTGCCCAGCAGGTACATGTCCGGCACGACGCCCTCGTGGTCGCAGGCGAAGGTGTGCCCGGTCCGGCCCAGGCCGGACTGGATCTCGTCGGCGATGAAGAGCACGTTGCGCTCGGTGCAGACCTGGCGCACGCCCGGCAGGTAGCCCTCCGGCGGCACCACGACGCCCTGCTCGCCCTGGATCGGCTCCAGCAGCACGGCGACGGTGTTCTCGTCGATCGCGGCGGCCAGCGCGTCCAGGTCGCCGTAGGGGACGACCGTGAAGCCCGGGGTGTACGGCCCGAAGTCGGCGCGGGCGTCCTCGTCGGTGGAGAAGCTGACGATGGTCGTCGTCCGGCCGTGGAAGTTGCCCTCGGCGACCACGATGTTGGCCTGGCCGGGGGTGACGCCCTTGACCTGGTAGCCCCACTTGCGGGCGACCTTCACGCCGGTCTCGACCGCCTCGGCGCCGGTGTTCATCGGCAGGACCAGGTCCTTGCCGCACAGCTCGGCCAGCTCCTTGCAGAAGTCGGCGAACTGGTCGTGGATGAACGCGCGGCTGGTGAGCGTCAGCCGGTCGAGCTGCTCGTGGGCGGCCCGGATCAGCGTCGGGTGCCGGTGGCCGAAGTTCAGCGCCGAGTAGCCGGCGAGGCAGTCCAGGTAGCGACGGCCGTCCACGTCGGTGAGCCAGGCGCCCTCGGCGGAGGAGATCACCACCGGCAGCGGGTGGTAGTTGTGCGCGGTGTGCTTCTCCGCGTCCCGTACCGCGGCCGGAGTCCGCAGCATGTCCTCGATCACTTGCTCGCCTTTCCCTGACGGAGTCGCAACGTGCAGCACTTCGGTCCGCCGCCGGCCTTACGCAGCTCGGACAGGTCGATCCCGATGGTCTCGTAACCCCGGTCGCGCAGCTTCGCGGCGAGGTCGGTGGCCTGCGCCGGCAGCACCACGTGCCGGCCGTCGCTGACCGCGTTCAGCCCCAGCACCTCGGCGTCGGCCATGGTGGCGTGCACCGCGTCCGGGTAGAGCCGACGCAGCACCGCCTGGCTGCCGGGGGAGAACGCCTCCGGAAGGTACGCCACGGTCCGCTCGTCGAGCACGGTCAGGGCGGTGTCCAGGTGGTAGAAGCGCGGGTCGACCAGCTGCATCGTGATCACCGGGTAGCCGAAGACCTCCTGCAGCTGCGCGTGCGAGGCGTGCGCGGTGCGGAAGCCGGTGCCGGCGAGCAGGTGGTCGCCGACCAGCAGGACGTCGCCCTCGCCCTCGTTGACGTGCTTCGGGTCGTACATCTCGAAGCCGGCGGCCTCGAACCAGGCGCGGTAGGCGGGGGCCTCGTCGGCGCGCTGCGGGTCGCGGAACTGCACGGCCATCGCCTTGTCGTCGATGACGGTCCCGCCGTTGGCGGCGAAGACCATGTCGGGCAGGCCGGCGACCGGGTCGATCAGCTCGACGGAGTGGCCCAGGTCGAGGTAGGTCTGGCGCAGCCGCTCCCACTGCCGGATGGCCAGGTCGGCGTCGACCGGCGCGGTCGGGTCCATCCACGGGTTGATGGCGTAGTCGACGGCGAAGTACGTCGGCCGGCACATCAGGAAGCGCTGGCTGGTGGCGTCCATCGTCATGTCCTGCTCCTGGGGGTCGGGCGCGCCCGGCCACCGTGGCCCACGGGCTGGCGCCGTTGGTCAACGGTATGCGGCCCCGGCCGACGACATCCACCATGAAGGCTTGCGTACGCCGACGGATCATTGCGTCTGCGGTCGGTCGAACGGCGATTCGTTGCGTCGACGCTCACGACGACGGGGCCGCCCCCTCCGCGGGAGGGAACGGCCCCGGACGCGCTTCGGGGGCGGCGAACCGCCGCCCCCGAAAGGATGCGTGCCCGGCTGGTGAACCACCAGGCTGGTCGGGCGTCGCCGGCGCACCACCGGCGAGCGGAACAGTGCCCGTCAGAAGCGGTCCACAAACTGTGAGTCGAGCCACTCGCGCAGCCGGCCCACCCAGTCGCCGTCGGTGGTCGGCCAGTCGAACTGGCCGGTGAAAGCGACGATGCCCAGCACCACGGCGGCGAGACCGACCAGCATCCCGATCAGCGCGTCGGTCTTGCCGGCGACGTGCCGGCGCCGGGTCGCCCGCAGGCCGAGGACGGAGAGCACCGCGCCGACCGCGCCGAGGGCGATGCCGTAGCCGGCCAGGGTGCCGGTGAGCACGAAGAGCGCGCCCGCCACCGCGACGATCAGGCCGATGGTGGCCAGCAGGCTGGCCCGCGGCTTCGGACCGGCGACGACCGGCGCCTCGTCCGGGTCCGAGCGGTCCCGGGAGTCGACGGTGCGCTTGGCGGCCCGGTCCAGGTCGACCGTCCGGTCGTCCGCCGGCACGGCGTTCTCGTCGCGGTGCCCGAGCGGCCGGCCCGGCGCGGCGTCCTCGTCGGCGTGCCCGAGCGGGCGGGCCGGCGTACGCGGCTCGTCGTCGACCGGCGCGACCCGCCCGGACGGTCCGCGCCGCGGGTCGTCGCCGGGTCGGGCGGTGGCGGCGCGGGCCGCGCGGCCGGTTCTCGACGATCTTCGGCGCCTCGGGCAGGGCCTCCAGGATG
>NZ_JBAKHM010000004.1:0-320969 GCF_036902725.1 Micromonospora psammae
ATCAGGCGCCGGAAAACGTCTACGGAAATCAAAACTGCAACTCGGCTACCGTAGCACATGATCCGTCGTTGATCCCAAGGAGGTGAGTGGACCTGGTCACTCGTCTGCTTGCCCACGCCGCGTGAACGGCACGTTGACCGGGTCCACGATGGGCTGGTCGCAAGACTGGGAAGTCGCAGCGACACCGAGAATCGGCAGGTCGCGCCTGATGCGGCGTGAATTCTAGTCGGGCGCCGTCAGGACGAGCGGTCACGAGGTCCATCCACAAGGGCTCGATCACTCGGATAGGTACCTCGAGCGCGGCGACCATCTCCTGCGTCTCGGGCGGGGAGCGCCGCCGCCGGATGGCGTCACGGACCGTAGCTGAAGCGGGTTAGCGTCGGCATCCGGATCTGGCCGATGAGCGGATGCTGTCTGATTCCGATCGTCGGGGCATCTGGACGCTTGGTGGTTTTGGCATGCTGGGTGCGTGATTGACCTTGCTGGACAAGTGGTCGTCGTTACTGGCGGGGGACGTGGCCTGGGCGAGTCTTACGTTCGGCTGCTGGCGGCCAGAGGCGCGCACGTCGCCGTGCACGATGCGGGAGTTGACCGCGACGGCAGCGGCAATGATTCTGCTCCCGCCCATGCTGTGGCCGGTGCGATAACCGACGGCGGGGGCGCGCCTCCGTGCACGTGCAGAACCTGGCGACGCGCCGCGGCTGCGAGGAGCTGATCGCTGAGGTCCTCACCGAGCACGGACGCATCGACGCACTGGTCCACAACGCAGGCATTGTTCGTTACCACGGCATCAGCGAAGCGACTGCCGACGAGTACGACACGACCATGGCGATCAACGCCGATGCGGCATGGTGGCTTTGCTCGGCGGTGTGGCCGCTGATGCGGACCCAGCGCTACGGCAGAATCGTGCTGACCCGTAGCCGCACTCGGATCCACCGCTGGCCGGCCACGAGGGCGCATAGGGGAGCCAAGCCGCTCGGGCTGGTGCCGGTCGAAGGTTTCGGCTGCCTCGCCGCCACGACGCGCTGGCTCGTTGACCAGCTGCGGTCAATCGGTGACACCGCGTCGCCATCAGCCGCGCGACTTGATGATCGGGGCATGTGAAAGCGGGTCGACGTGCCGGCCGTCGGGGGCCCCGTCGACGGCCGGAACCTACGGGTGCCCGTCAACGACACCGGGCTGCCGCCCGAGACAATCGACCAGAACTGGCTGTGGGTCGAGTACGGCGGGAGCTGCTCGACGTCGACGTTGGAGCCTCGCCCTCATCGATCTCCGGGTCGCCCGCACCAACCGTGACCAGCATGATCACGTAGAAAGACCCATTCTTCACGGCCAACACCAACTCGCTGCCGGCGACGATGACGGTTGGGTCCGTCGACTCAAGTGCCCGGACCCGGCGAGGCCGTTCCGGGACCAGAAGCGGTCACAGGGGGTACTCGGCCGCCCGGTCCACGGCCTCACTGCGGCACTACAGCGATAACGTCGATCTCAATCAGCATTCCGTGCAACGCCAGGGCGGGCACCGGGATCAGTGTCCATGCCGGCTTCCGGTCACCCCATACGCGATCGAACTCCTGTCTCACCACCCCGAACTTCTCCTCGTTGTGGTCAACGACCAGGAGGTTGAACTTCGCTACGTCCGACATCGTGGCGCCGGCGGCTGCAAGCACAGTTGCCGTGTTCGCCAGCGCTTGCCTGAGCTGCGTCCCGAAGTCCTCCGCCAGAAGGCCGTCCTCAGTCTCGCCGCCTTGTCCCGCCGGAAGGATCATCCGCCAGCCGGCCGGGAATACCGCAAGATGTGAGTAGGCGTTCGGCCGGGGATCGTAGAGACCGCTTGGGTTGATGAACTTCAGTTCGTCAACTTCTCCCGCGTGAACGTTATGGGTCACGTCGTTCTTCCCCTCTGTGCCTGCTGTGAGAACGTCTGCCCTCAATGACCTAAGGTTGTCACTCAAAGTGCTTCTATCGTTACCTACCGTCATCGCGAGTCTAGTGCTCCGGTCTCAGGTGATGGGGTGGGAGTCTGCGCAACCTGCTATTCGACGGCGCATCCGGCGCCGGGAGCCGATGCGATCCGATCGTGACAGTGGGCTGGGTTGTCCGGTGGTGCAGCGCGTCCCACGTGCAAGGTATCGACCAGGCATTTCGCCTTGGTGATCTCTTCGGCGGGCCCGAAGAGATCACCAGGGCGGCTATACAGGCGTGAGTCCGTGTCGCCCCTCGGACACCAGTACTCGTGGGGATTCGCACCATGGGGATCTCGATGGCCCGTACCGTGACCTGCTCCAGGCCGGCGTCGCGCCACAGGGCGGCGAGCGGGTCCGGCCGGCACAGCGGGAAGCGCAGCCTTGTCCGTGCCGCCACCCGGATCGGCCTCCGCGGCGGCGTCCCAGAACAGCCCTTTGGCGAACTGGTCGGCGCGGTCGGCCAGTGGGCTGCCGCGGTCCCGGCCTGCCGCGTCGCTGGGGGCCGTCGGTGCGCGGGTCGGTGGGCCTGGCGGTGCTCGCGACCGCCGCCAGCGCCAGAACCGCGATGAAGGCCGGTGTGAGTTCCCCGGCGGCCCTTGCCGACGGCTACGACCTGGTCTTCCTCGCGGCGGCCGGGCTCGGCCTGGCCGTCGCGGTAACCAGCGTGCCGCTGCCATGGTGCCGGCGCGGTTGACCACCGGTTGCGCGGCGTGCTTCCTCGCCGCGCCCTACGTCCACGCGCGACAAGGGGTGCGGCGAGGGACCTCACGTGGCGGGCGCGCCCGTCCTTGGAGTTCCAACGCTCCAAGAGGAGATGCCATCATCTCCGCCGAGGCGTCGTCGGGTGAAGATGGCCGCCGGGCAGTGCCCCGCGAGACCCGTTGGGCCGACATCAGACCCGCTTGGACCTCCGGTCGATTTGACAGTTGATCGACGCACTGCTATCTGTTAACACAGTTTCCTGATGCTTGCGGCACCCACCGGTGCGGATCCGCCGCACCGGGCCACCGACCGGCCGGCAGCACGCCGCCCCTTCCCGAGGAGCGCCATGGTTCGCACGAGAAGAGCTGCCTACATCGTGGGCGCCCTGCTGATCGGCGTCGGGGCGGTCGGCTACGGCCTTCCGTCGGCCAGCGCCGCGACTGCGGGCCCGATCACCGGCCTCGCCGGCAAGTGCGTCGACGTCGCCGGGGCCAACCCGGCCAACGGCACGCCGGTTCAGCTCTACGACTGCAACGGCACCGCCGCCCAGACGTGGACGGTCGGCAATGCCGACAGCTCGGTCCGGGCCCTCGGCAAGTGCCTGGACGTCACCGCCGCGTCGACCGCCAACGGCGCCAAGGTGCAGCTGTACGACTGCAACAACACCGGCGCCCAGAAGTGGACGGCCAGCAACGGTGCGCTCGTCAACTCCGGCTCCGGCAAGTGCCTCGACGTCACCGACCGGAGCACGGCCAACGGCGCCCGGTTGCAGATCTGGAGCTGCGCGGGCACCCCCAACCAGCAGTGGACCCTGCCCGGTGGGAGTGCGCCCACCCCCACCAACCCGGCCGGGGTCAACCTCGACGACCCGGCGAAGAAGGACGTCGCCATGCAGCTCGTCTCGGCGGCGGAGAACTCCTCGCTCGACTGGCGCGCGCAGTTCTCCTACATCGAGGACATCGGCGACGGGCGCGGCTACACCGCCGGCATCATCGGCTTCTGCTCCGGCACCGGCGACATGCTCGAACTGGTCGAGGCGTACACGCGCGCCAAGCCTGGCAACGTGCTGGCGGCGTACCTGCCGGCGCTGCGCGCCGTCAACGGCACCGACTCGCACGCCGGCCTCGATCCCAACTTCCCCCGCGACTGGCGGGCCGCGGCCACCGACCCGGCGTTCCGGGCCGTCCAGGAGGCCGAGCGGGACCGGGTCTACTTCGACCCGTCCGTACGTGACGGCAAGTCCGATCAGGTCCGCGCGCTCGGCCAGTTCGCCTACTACGACGCCGCGGTGATGCACGGGTACGAGGGCATGCGGGCAATCCGTAACCGCGCTCTCGCCCGGGCGAAGCCTCCGGCTCAGGGCGGCGACGAGCGGGCCTGGCTTCACGCCTTCCTGGACGAGCGGGGCATCGAGATGAAGAAGGAGGCGGCCCACTCGGACACGTCCCGCGTGGACACGGCCCAGCGGGTCTTCCTGAACAACGGCAACTTCGACCTGATCACGCCGTTGGCGTTCGCTGTCTACGGCGATCAGTACCGCATCGGCTAGGTTCCGGCGGATTTGATGGCGACGGGCGCCGCGGCCTGCTCGGCCTGCTGCCAGCTCGGGCTTCATGTACCGCACCAGGAACGGGAGCTACCCGGGACCGCACCGCCTATGCCTCCCGCACGCCGGCTTGACCTCAACCTCACTCGAGGTTCTAGCCTGCTTTCCGGAGGTACGGCATGAGCATGGAAGTGACCGCGTGGATGTCTCTGCACCACGCGATGAACGCGCAGGACGAACGACCACTGTCGCGGGCGACGTTGAAGCGCATCGCGCGGTTCGCACGGCCGCACCGCACCATGATCATGAGGTTCCTGCTGTTGAGCGTGGTGACGGCGGTCCTCACGGTGGCGGCGCCGGTCCTCGCCGGTCGGGTGGTCGACGCCATCGTCGACGGCGCCGACAGCGACATCGTGATCCGGTTGGCGGTGCTGATCGCCGTGATCGCTCTGGCCGAGGCCGGCCTGGGTCTGGTGACGCGGTTCCTGTCGGCAAGCATCGGTGAGGGACTGATCGTCCAGCTGCGCACGGCCGTCTTCGACCATGTCCAGCGCATGCCCGTGGCGTTCTTCACCCGGACCCGCACGGGAGCGCTGGTCAGCCGCTTGAACAACGACGTGATCGGCGCGCAGCGGGCCTTCAGCGACACCCTGTCGAGCGTGGTCGGCAACGCCGTCACACTGATCCTGACCCTGGCGGTCATGCTGAGCTTCTCGTGGCAGATCA
The DNA here is from genome assembly GCF_036902725.1 of Micromonospora psammae. Classification (NCBI taxonomy): domain Bacteria; kingdom Bacillati; phylum Actinomycetota; class Actinomycetes; order Micromonosporales; family Micromonosporaceae; genus Micromonospora; species Micromonospora psammae. The sequence continues at coordinate 4,942 of NZ_JBAKHM010000004.1, forward strand.
CGCTGCTGGCGCTGGTGCTGCTGCCGATCTTCGTCCTCCCGGCCCGCCGGATGGGTTCGAGGCTCGCCCAGTTGCAGCGCGAAGCGGCCGAACACAACGCGGCCATGAGCACCCGGATGACCGAACGCTTCTCCGCGCCCGGAGCGACACTGGTCAAGCTGTACGGGCGTCCGGCCGAGGAGTCGGCCGAGTTCGCGGCCCGCGCGCGGCGTGTGCGCGACATCGGCATCCGCGCCGCCATGCTCCAGTGGGTCTTCATCACCGCGCTCACCGTCGTCGGCTCGCTGGCGTTGGCTCTGGTCTACGGGCTTGGTGGTCTCTACGCCCTGCGGGGCAGCCTCGACGCCGGCACCGTGGTCGCGCTCGCGCTGCTGCTGTCGCGCCTCTACGCGCCGTTGACGTCGCTGGCCAGCGCCCGGGTCGAGGTGATGAGCGCCCTGGTGAGCTTCGAGCGGGTGTTCGAGATCCTCGACCTCAAGCCGCTGATCCTCGACAAGCCCGACGCGCGCCCGCTTCCCGACGGGCCGCTCGCCGTGGAGTTCGACGCGGTTCGGTTCGGCTACCCGTCGGCTGACAAGGTGTCGCTCGCGTCCCTGGAGGATGTCGCGAAGCTCGATACGCGCGGCGGCGAAGAGGTGCTGCGCGGCGTGTCGTTCCGCGCCGAGGCGGGGCAGATGGTCGCCCTGGTCGGGTCCTCCGGAGCGGGTAAGTCCACCATCGCCCAGCTCGTGCCGCGCCTGTACGACGTCGAGGATGGCGCGGTGAAGCTCGCCGACATCGACGTACGCGACCTGTCGGCCGAGTCGATCCGGACGGCACTCGGCGTGGTGACCCAGGACGGGCACCTGTTCCACGAGAGCATCCGCGCCAACCTGGCGTTCGCCCGGCCGGACGCGACCGAGGACGAGATGTGGGACGTACTGCGGCGGAGTCGACTCGACGCCCTGGTCCGCTCACTCCCGGATGGGCTCGACACCATCGTCGGTGAACGCGGGTACCGCCTGTCGGGCGGCGAACGGCAACGGCTCACCATCGCGCGGCTCCTGCTGGCTGGTCCCCGTGTGGTCATCCTCGACGAGGCCACGGCGCATCTGGACTCCACCTCGGAAGCTGCGGTGCAGGACGCCCTCGCTGAGGCCCTGGCCGGTCGGACGAGCGTGGTCATCGCGCACCGGCTCTCCACCATCCGCGCGGCCGACCAGATCCTCGTCATCGAGGACGGACGCGTCGTCGAACGCGGGCGACACAGCGACCTGCTCGCCGCTGGCGGCCGGTACCAGGAGTTGTACCGCACCCAGTTCGACCAGGAAGGGCCGCCGGTACCGAAGGAGCGCGTCGCGACCGTCTGAGAAACGTCTTCGTACCGCCGCCCGACACGGTGCACCCCGAGCAGGAGGTCAAGGACGTACTCGACATGCTCGGGTGCGACGGCCTGATCCTCGTCGAATCCGGCCACGTGTGGACCCACGGCCTCGGCGAGCAGAAGCGATACGCAGTCCAACACCATTCGTCAATACGCAGGTGAATATAGTCGCAGCGTATCCGCAAAGCGCCGGTTATTAATTGCCATGGAATTCATGAAGGCAACAATGGCGTCATCGGATAATTGTTTCCGGGCCCTTGTTTCCGTGGTCCCGTGCCCCGAGCATCGTCGGTGACACCTTCGCTTTCCACCGGTGTCCTCGATGTTCCAGGAGGGAAACACGATGTTTCCGAAACGCCGGTGCGCGCTGTTCGGCGCGGCGTTCAGCGCGGCCGTTCTGGGGATGCCCGCCGCATCGGCCCAGGCCGCGGACGCCCTCGCCGACGGCAGCACGCTCGTCAACCGCACGGGTTCCGTGCTCACCGTGACCGCGGGGATCAACCGGGCCAACGACATCACGGTCCGGCTGGTCGGTGCCACGTACGTGGTCACGGACCAGGTCGAAGGGGTGAGCGCCGGCGGGGCCTGCACCCAGGTCGGCGCGGAGGCCCGCTGCCCCGCCGCCGGGACCACCGAACTCGTCGTCAACGCCGGCAACCTCGACGATCGCGTCACTGTCGACCCCGGCACGTCCGCCCCGGTCGGCGCGTCCCTGCAGGGGGGATCGGGCAACGACCGGCTGGTCGCCGGCGCCGGCAACGACACCCTCGACGGAGAGGAGGGCGTCGACACGCTGCTCGGCGCCGGCGGGAACGACACCCTCAACGGCGGCACGGGCGGCGACTCGGCGTTCGGCGGTGCGGGCAACGACAGCGTCGGCGGCCAGGAGGGAGCCGATTCGCTGCAGGGCGGCGACGGCAACGACGTGGTCGAGGGCGGCGGGGGAGCCGACCAGATCGCCGGCGACGGCGGAGACGATCTGCTCGACGGTGGGGTCGGCAGGGACCGGGTGGCCGGCGGCGTCGGCCGGGACACGCTCCTCGGCGGTGGCGGCGACGATGTCCTCGACGGGATCGACGGGCTCGGCGGCAACGACCGGCTCTTCGGCGGAGCGGGCACCGACACCTGCTTCGCGGACCCGGGTGATCCGGCCAACGAGTGCCCCTGACCCGGCCGGGGTGCCGGACCGGTGACCAGCCGGCGCCGCACCCGGCCGGGAGCCCGCCCGACAACCGTCACACCGATCGACAGGGAGTTCACGCCATGAATGCCAGGAACAAGACGCTCGTCGTGACGGCAACGGCTCTCCTCGGCCTCGGCCAGGCGGTGGCGGCCGGCGGCCCGGCCGGCGCCGTCGACCGCGACCACGGGCAGCCAACCGTCTCGGCGGACGCCCCGACGATCGCCGCTGTGGAGGGCACCGTGGTGCGGCAGGTGGGCGATGCCGTCCTCATCGACGCCCGGCCCGGCGTCGTCAACGAGATCCGCATCCGCCGACAGGGGCAGAGCCTCGTCGTGTCCGACCAGGGGGACCAGGTGCTGGCGGTGGCGCCCTGCGTGGCCGATGGGAACAGGGCCGTCCGCTGTCCGCTGCCGGTCGCGCGCATCTCGGTGGAGAGCGGAGACCTGGACGACGACATCCGGGTCGCGGCGAACGTGGACATCGCCGGCACGCTGGACGGCGGTAGCGGCGGAGACGTCATCGAGGGTGGACCGAAGGACGACCGCATTGTCGGCGACCCCGCCGTGGCCACGGCCGGTGGCCAGCTCCTGGCCACCCCCGGCAACGACACGATCATCGGCGGGCCGGGCAACGACACCCTCGACGGCCTCGGCGGCAACGACACCATCTCGGGCGGCCCAGGCAACGACACGCTGCTCGGCAACACCGGGAACGACACCCTGCACGGGGAGAGCGGCAACGACACCCTCAACGCCGGTACGGGCAACGACACCCTCGACGGCGGAACCGGCAACGACACCCTCGACGGGCTCGACGGCGTGGCGGCCAACGACTCCCTCGACGGGAACGTGGGCTTCGACACCTGCACCTCCGACACCTTCGACCCGGTCGTCAGCTGCCCCTGACCGCACGACGCGGTTCCCACCCGCCCGGGCGGCAGGTGGGAACCGCGTCGTCTCGGGTGACAGCGCCGGCGGCTCCAGTCGGTGCCGGACCCAGACGTTCCGCCAGCGGAGGGGAGGATCCACCGCCGCGCAGCGGCGCGGCAATGGGAGAACCGGGGACAACCCGGCGGCGAGATCCCCGCCCCCGGTTGCGCACTCAGGGGGACGTGCGCGACCCAGTACCGCCGCTTGCCACTCCTATCGCGCCGGTGCTGTTCGGCAGTCCACCTGAGCTCGGCGAAGCCTTGAGAAACAGCTCAGTCGAGCACCGACTCGCCCCCTGGATAAGCGAATGACGAACGCGGCGAGTAGAAGCCCCATACGACCTCCAGTGGATCGGCCGGACGCAGCGCGTAGACCGGGTGGTCGCGATCCAGGAACTCCAGTGACTCCACCTCGAAGGGGTCGACCGGGGCAGCCACGAAAGGGTAGTTCCCGCTGATCAGCTTGCCGTCCAGTTTGGTGAGGTAGCGGAGTTGGCCCCGGTTCACCGCATCGCCGGTGCGGCCGACGCGGGCTGTCGTCCTGATCACGGGTACGCCGTCCGCCTCGGTGGTGGCGACCAGCCGGTGCCCCCTCACCTCAATGCTGGTGGTCCCCGCCGTGGCCGGGACGCCTCGGGCGGCGGCGTAATCGCGGACCACGGGGCTGGAGTTGAAGTAGTGCGTCCACCAGCGACCAGGCGTGATCCCGTCCGGGGCGTCGACTCCGGACAGGTCCGGTCCGAGATAGGTGAGCGAGTAGGCGCCGAAGCCGGAGGTCTGCCCGGGGTCGTCGACGACGTACTGGTTCATGAATACCTGGCGGTTTGGCGTCGGCTTGAGCCCGGCGGGCACCAGGGCGGCCACGGCGTCGGGGTCGGCCGGTGTCCAGCCGAAGTAGATCATCCTGCTGTTCACGACGAGCTGCGCAGCGACGAGTTCGGTCATGAGGGGAGCCCCTTCCGCGTAGACCATCGATATGTAGCCGCGACGCTACGGAGAGTGCCAGTGAGAGACAATGACTGATTGACGACAGGCGATCGAGGGCTCCTCCTCCACGCCCAGTGTCAGCGGGAGAAGCCCGGCGCACGTGGCGTCGTCGTCGCGGGCCAGTGGTGTGGCGACCATGAAGGTTGCCCATCGTCAGGGGTGCGCCGCACCGGCGTCACCAGGGCAACGGTCGTCGATCGTGGGCGGGGAGGCGCTCCGTCTGCCCGGCTGATCCGGAAGCTCGCCAGGGCACCGGTTGTGGCGAGGATGTAGGTGACACACGGCGCGGGATCGCGCAGGAGGAACGCGGCTCCAGCGGTCGCCGCAATGTGCTGGGCCTGAAGCAGCGCGCTCACAGCGTGCGCGCTGAAGAACCGCACCGCGAAGAGGTCCCTCGCGATCATCGGTGCCGGCGGGCGGCAGACGCACTCCACCAACTCGGTGAGCAGGTGCGCGTTGCTCATGTCGATCTCACCCGAGACGGTGACCAGCTTCGCCGAACCGTCACTCGTCAGGGTCAACGACGTGATCGGTTCACCGAGCCGATCGAGCCCCCGAGCAGACCGACGGCCAGCGCGCGTACGAGATGTTTCGTTTGCTGACATGCCGCCTCCGCTGTCCACCGGCGGCCCGCCCGTGCCGCACGAGCTGCGGCCGGAAAGGCCCTGGAGGGGCGCATGTCTTGACCCGTGACGTGTCCCTACCCCTGTGTGCCGGCCCCACACCTGTGAATGGTCGGCGCGCAGCCCTGTGCCGCTCACCGTGACGATCATGCTCGCCCCAGCGGTGGTCAGCCGGCGCGGTCATCCCCGGATGCTCTGGCGGCCCGGTCGACGAGGGCCTGGGCCACGTCGCGGACCTTGCGGTTGGAGTCCTGCGACACCTTCGCCAGGATCGCGAACGCCTGGGCCGGGGTGCAGCGGCGCTCGCCCATGATGATGCCCTTGGCCTGCTCGATGACCGCGCGGTTGGCCATCGCCTCCTGCATCTGCCGGGCGAGGGTGGCGGTGCTGTCGTAGAGCTGCGCATTGGCCAGGGCCACCGCGGCGTACGCGGCGAAGGTCTGCAGGACCTCGACCGTGTCGTCGTCGAAGGCGTGGGGGATGCGGGCGTAGACGTTGAGCGCTCCGACGACCGCGTCCTGGATGGGCAGGCCGATCGACACGGAACTGGCCAGTCCCGCCTTGCGGCCGCGTTCGGCCCAGTCGGGCCACCGCTCCTCGGTGTCGAGGTCGGGTACGGACAGGACGTCGCCGCTGGTGGAGGCGTCGAGGCACGGGCCGCGTCCCTGGGCGTACTGCCGCTCGTCCATGTCGCGGGCCAGGTCGTCGGTGAACGCCGCGGTGTGCGCGGTGCCGCCGCGCACCAGCGTGACCGACGCCTCCACCGGTGTGGGCAGCACGCGTTTGGTCAGTTCCGCGACGCGTTGCAGGACGTCGTCGAGGCCGACTTCGCCGAGCTTGATGCGGCCGAGTTCGGCGAAGGCGTCGGTGGGGTCCGTCGGCGGGCGGGTCATGGCATCAGGTCCTCACGGCCGGCACGCCGCCAGAACCAGAAAGGGGTGGGCGTGCGGATGGCGGCCCGCGCGCCGCGGACCGCTGCACGGACCCACCGGGGCGGAGCCGGGACCTACGTCCGTTGCTTGACGCCGGTTCGCCACAACCGCTGCCGCGGTGTGGACTACAGGTTCTTCACGGTACTCCCTCTTCCCGTTGAGCCTCCCCATCGAGCGCTGTCGCGGCGCTGTCGGCAGCGCCCGGTGGAGGGCGAGCGAGGCGCGGGCCATCACCGAGAGATGGTGGTCACCCGACCGCGGAGTTGAACCGGCTCGTTGCCAGCAGGATCGTGGCATCCAGGGCAACGAGAGCCCCAGCGAGTGGTCCATGACGCTATCGTGCCGGTGCTCGCACCAGGGTGACGCGCCGGCGCTAGTCAGCGGCCACGGCTGTGACGAGGGGCCCCACAAGATCAATGGGGCGTAGTAGCGCAGCACTTCCCAGCCGGGCACCGGACGTGCGGGTTCGTCGCCTCCACTTCCGGACCATCCGGGCGGCACGAAGTGGAACGTCTGGTTCAGGACGAAGTACACGCTGATGGCGACGAGCAACGAGCCGCCGGCCAGCGCGACGATCACGACTGGCCGCGCCGGGATCGACCGGCCTCCGAGCAGCGGTACCCAGTGCGGAACCTGTTGTCCCCAGCGGTGCACCAGCCCGAGTGTCGACAGGGCCAGCCCATCGACAGGGCGGAGAGGAAGATCATGTACCAGGTGGTGACGGCATCGTCGGTGAACACGAGGGACAGTCGCCAGACCGCGGACGGCAGGACGCAGAGCGGGACGGCGTAGGCGGCCCAGACGGCCCAGGGTGACGGGGCAGCGGCCAAGGTGCGGTCAGGGTCGGTGAAACTCACGATTGCTCCTACCACACACCGACCGTCACGAACCAATGCTCTGCGGCGACGGACAACAGCTCATCCCCGCTGGAGGGGAATGCACTCCCGCTGCTGGGGGAGTGCCGTTTCCTCCTGGTGGCCATCGCTTTCGCCGACGGCACCCGCGACCACGACCGGCCCGAATCCAGCCGACACCGGACCGCCGCCGTCTGGATCCGGGCGGGCAGGATCGCCACCTACGTCGCGATGGCGTGCCCGCTGCCCTACGCGCTGATCCGGCTGGCGTGGTCCCGGGGCTGGGCCGTTGGAGCACCGGAGCCGTTCGTCGTGCCCCTGCTCCGCAACCAGCCGGAGAACGTGTACATCGAACCGACCCTCGCGTCATTCGCAATAGGTGGCGCCGTGCTGACCTCCGGGCTGGTGTGCAGGTGGGGCAGGGTGTTCCCACGCTGGCTCCTGGGCTGCGTGTTCCGCAACCTGGCCGCACGCAGGCCACGACTTCCCCGTTCTCGCTCAGCGGGATCGCCGAGCTTCGCCGATCGGACAGCAGGATCATGACCGGTATCGCGCAGCGGCGTCGATGATCGCGCTGGCCACGGCCGTGGCCGCGTCGGGCCGGCCGTGTCGACGGGCGGCGTCGGCCAGCTCGCGGCGTCGTTCCGGATGGTCGAGCAGCACCATGATCTCCTCGTAGAGGCGGTTGGCGGAGGCGTCGGGGCCGGCGAGCATGCGGGAGGCACCGGCGTCGGCGAGGTGCCGTGCGGTCCGCCGCTGTTCGTCGCCGCCGGTGGGGATGAGCGGGATGAAGACGCATGCCTTGCCCAGGGCGGTGAGTTCGGCGACGGTGCCGGCGCCGCTGCGCGCGACGACGATGTCGGCGGCGCTCAGGACGTCGGGCAGCTCGCCGTGGACGTAGTCGACGACCCGGTACCTGCTGCGCAGGTGTTCCGGGAGGGCGGCCGCGACCTGCCGCATCCGGTCGAGGGAGTAGTCGCCGCACTGGTGCAGCACCTGACATTTCGGCAGGAGCCCGGGGAGGATGTCGGCGATCAGGTTGTTGACCTGGACGGCGCCCTGGGCGCCGCCGGTGACGTACACCAGCGGCAGGCGCGGATCCAGGTGGTACGCGGCGAGCGCCCGGTCGCGATTGCCCATGAGGATCTCGGGCCGGATCGGGTTGCCGGTGACCACCGCGCGGGTTCTCGCTCGGGCGGGCAGATGGTCGATGGAGGACTCGTGACTCAGCAGGACCCGATCGGCGAGGAGGGCGAGGATCCGGTTCGCCAGTCCGACCGTGAGGGTCTGCTCGTGCATGACCAGCGGGCGGCGGGTCATCCAGGCGGCGATCCCGATCGGGACGCAGACGTACCCGCCGGTGGAGAAGACCACCTCGGGGCGGGTGCGAGCCACGATCATGATGGCCTGGAAGATGCCCAGCGGCACGCGGAAGGCGTCGGCGACGTTGCGGCCCCACTCGTGCAAATTCGGCGAGCGGCGCAGTTTGCCGGTGGTGATCGCCGTGAAGGCGATGCCCTCCTGCCGGGCGATCCTGGCCTCCAGTCCGTGGGCGACGCCCACCCAGCGGACCTCCGGTGCGGTGCCGGCTGACGCCAGCCGGTCGCGGAGCGCTCGGATCGTGGTCAGCGCCGGGTAGGTGTGCCCGCCCGTCCCCCCGCCGGTGACGATCATGCGGAGGCCACGGAGATGTTCCGCGGTGTAGACGGCCATCAGCAGGGACTCGGGCAGGCAAGGGCGGTGTCGCGTCGCTGCACTGCGCCCTGAATGAGGATGTCGAGCAGTGCGGAGTAGCCGACGCCGGCCCGCTGCCAGATCTGCGGGTACTGGGAGGCGGCGGTGAATCCGGGGAAGGTGTTGACCTCGTTGATCACCGGCTCCCGGCGGTCTCCGGTCCACCCCGTGCCATGATCGGCGTCCGGATCCGGGAGGAAGAAGTCGACGCGGAGCAGCCCGCGGCACCCGAGCGCGTGGAACGCCCGCACGGCCCGGTCCTGCAGGAGTCGGGTGGTGCCGGGGTCGAGTCGGGCCGGAATGTGGAAGACGGCACCGCCGTCGTACTTGGCGTCGTAGTCGAAGAAGGCGGCGTTCGCCACCTGTATCTCCAGCGGCGGCCCGGCCTCGACGCGACCGTCGGGGTGCTGGAGGACGCCGACGTCGATCTCGCGCCCGGGCACGGCGCGTTCGACGAGAATCTTCGCGTCGCTCTCACGCGCGAGCCGCAGGGCGGCGGGCAGCTGCGCCCATTGTTCGACCTTGGAGACTCCCAGGCTGGAGCCGGCCCGGGCCGGCTTGACGAAGACGGGCAGCCCCAGCCGCTCCTGATCCCGCGACGACAGCTCCTCGTCGGGCCGCAGCGTCACCCCGTCGGCCACCCGCAGGCCGTCGGCGGCGAGGAGCTTCTTCGTGACCGGCTTGTCCATCCCCGCGGCGCTGGCGAAGACACCGTTGCCGACGAACGCGACGCCGAGCCACTCGAGCATCGACTGGACGGTGCCGTCCTCACCGTACGGGCCGTGCAGCGCCGGGAACACCACGTCCTGGTCGCCGAGGATCCGCAGCGCCTCCGCGAAGGTGGCCCGGTCGCCGTCCACCCGCCATCGGCCGTCCCGCTCGATCAGCACCTCGGTCACCTGGTAGGCGGCGGGGTCGAGGTGAGCCAGGATGCTCTCCGCCGAGCGCCGGGAGACGTCGTGCTCCCCGCTGCGCCCACCGAACAGCACCGCCAGACGAACAGTCATGATGTTGCCGCTTCCCCGTGTAGGTGTACGCGCGCCACTCGCGCGCCGATTCCGGTCAAGACCTCGTGCGGGTTGGTGCCGGCCCACCGCGCCCACTCGGCGGCCGACGGCTCGGCCGGGTCGGGCGAGCCGGGCTCGGCGCCGGGGCCGAAGACGACCACCGGATCGCCGAGCGCCACCGGCAGGTCGCCGACATCGACGACGCACTGATCCATGGCGATGCGGCCGACGATCGGGCAGCGCCGACCGGCGAGCCAGACCGACGCGCGGCCCTCGGCGGTGCGCGACAGGCCGTCGGCGTACCCGAGCGGCAGCAGGGCGAGCGTGGTCGGCCGATCGGTCACCCGATCGGGGCCGTAGGACACGCCGGTACCGGCGGGCACGCGCTTCAGGTTGATCACCCTTGACCGCAGAGTCATGGCGGGCCGCAGGCCGTAGCGGCGGGTACCGCTCGCGCCGAACGGGTCGACGCCGTACATGGCCAGCCCGATCCGGCAGAGGTCGAACCGGGTCTGCGGGGCGGCCAGTGCCGCCGCCGAGTTGGCCAGATGCACCACGTCGGGGTCGAGCCCGGCCTTCCGAGCGATCCGCAGCGCCTCCTGGAACGTCGACAGCTGCCGGGCGATGCTCGGGCAGCCGGGCACGTCGGCATTCGTCAGGTGGGACCACACCCCGCGTACCCGGAGGCTGCCCTCCGCCTCGTGCTTGCGGGCCCACGCGACCAGCTCGGGCCATTCGTCGCCGCTGGCACCGTTGCGTGACAGACCGACGTCCGCCTTGAGGTGGACCACGGCCGGCACCCCGAGGTCCGTGGCCGCGTCGGCGATCGCGCGCAGGTGGGTCACGGTCGACACCGCGATGTCGACGTCCGCGGCGATCAGGCGGGTGAAGTCCTCGTCCGGCCGGTGCAGCCAGCTCAGGACGGGCGCGTCGATGCCCGCCGAGCGCAGCGCCACCGCCTCCGTCGCCGAGGTCACACCCAGCCAGGCGGCGCCGGCGCCCAACGCCGCCCGCGCCACCGGCACCGCGCCGTGCCCGAACGCGTCGGCCTTCACCACGGCCATCAGCCCGGTGCGTGCGATCGCCGCGATCGTCCGGATGTTCTCCGCGATCGCCGCGAGATCGATCACGGCCTCGGCCAGCGGGACGGTCTCGTTGCTCACACCGGTCCCCGCGCGCCGGCCACCCGTGCCCGGCGTCACCCCGGCAGCCCTGGGCTCGACGCGCGGTTCGTCCGGCGGTTCGGCGGCCCCGTGCCCGCCGACCGTGGCGGCCCGGCGCACCGCGAGCGTTTCCCGGATCCGCCGCCGGGCCGCCCGCCGCTGTTGCTCGTCGCGGCGGCCCGGTTGTGCTGGTTCGAAGATCATGTCCGGCTCCTGACTGACACGACGAGCACCGTAGGCAGCCGGTGGTGAAGAACCCTTGAAGAAGCCGTGGGCCGGCTGTGCGGATATCCCGCTCGCCGCTCTCCGAAGCCCGCCCACATCAGTTCTTCACGGGTTTCGGGTTTACTTGACCCCCGCCACCACCAGGCAGAATGGGGAAACATGAGCGCGCGGATCCTGGTCGCCGAGGACGACCCCAAGCAGGCGAACCTGGTACGGGTCTATCTCGAACGCGAGGGGCACAGCGTGCTGCTGGTCGGCGACGGGCGGGCCGCGCTGGACCAGTGCCGCTCCCGCCGGCCGGACCTGGTGGTCCTCGACGTGATGATGCCGGTCCTCGACGGCCTCGACGTGTGCCGGATCCTGCGCGCCGAATCGGAGGTTCCGATCCTGCTGCTGACCGCCCGCACCACCGAGGACGACGTCCTGCTGGGCCTCGACCTCGGTGCCGACGACTACCTCACCAAGCCGTACAGCCCCCGGGAGCTGACCGCCCGGGTACGGGCGCTGCTGCGCCGGGCCCGGGTGGTGACCGCCGACAACCGGGCGGTGCTGCGCGTCGGCGACCTCGAGGTGGACGCCGGCCGGTTCGAGGTACGCGTCGGCGGCCGGCCGGTCGCCCTGACGGCCAAGGAGTTCGGCATCCTCGAGGTGCTCGCCGGCGAGCCCGGACGGGCGTTCACCCGGGCGCAGATCATCGACCGGGCCTTCGGATTCGACCGTTTCGTGCTCGAACGCACCGTCGACGCGCACGTGATGAACCTCCGCCGCAAGATCGAGGACGACGTCGCGGAGCCGCGGTACGTGCAGACCGTCTACGGCCGCGGCTACCGGCTCGCCGAACCGGAGCCGGCGGCCACGCCGACGCCCGAGGGCACGCCCGGAGCCCGCCGGTGAGTTTTCGGCTCCGGGTGCTCTGGCTGGTCATCCTCGTCGCGGTGAGCGCGACCGCGGCGACCGCCTGGTTGACCCTGCGGCAGGCCTCGCAACAGATCAACGACTCGGCCACCACCGACCGGGCGCAACTCGACGAGGTCGTCGGCCGACTCACGACGTACGGCAGCCGGCACGGCACCTGGGAGGGCGTGCCCGACCTGGTGCGGGACCTGCGCGCCCAGACCGGTCAGCGGATCCACCTGGTCGCCGACACGGGCCAGGTGATCGTCGACACGGACACCCAGGAGGACCGCACCGCCCGGCCGCTCGGCACGATGGTCGGGGTCGTCGATCCGCGGCCGGTTCTGAACCTGGCCGCACTGCCGGCGGAGCCGGCGAGCCGGCAGAAAGGTGTGGCCGGTGCGATCGCCGGCTACCGCACCGGCGTGCGGTTCGCGGCCTGCCTGACACGGGAATCCGTCCCTGTTGTCGCTGCACCCACCAGCACGGGAGTTCCGCAGTTCGACGCCGACCTGCACGCCGTCGACGTGCGCGATCGCCCTGGTGTCGCTGAGATCGTCGACAACTGCGCCGACGTCGCGCAAGAGCCGGACCGGGGCCTGGCGGACACTGCCTCGGTGCAGGTGTGCGGCACCTCGACGGTGGAATCACTGGATTCCTGCCTGACCCAGGCCTTCACCAACGACATCCGTGACGTCGCGCCGGCACCCGCCCGGGTCTATCTCGGCGCTCGCGGCGATCCGGCGGCCGTGTTGACCGCCGGTCCACTGCTCGCCGCGGCAGCGGGCGTCGCGACGGTCGCGGTCATCGGCACCGTGCTGCTGAGCCGACAGGTGCTGCGCCCCATCGACACGCTCACCACGGCCGCTCAGCGGCTCGGCCGGGGTGACCTCACCGGACGGGTTCCCGTGCGGGGCAACGACGAGCTGGCGGAGCTGGCCCGGTCGTTCAACCGGATGGCCGACTCCCTGCAGCGCGGGGAGGAGCGGCAACGCCGGCTGGTCGCCGACGTCGCCCATGAGCTGCGCACCCCGCTGGCCAACCTGCGCGGCTATCTCGAGGCGCTCTCCGACGGCGTGATCACGCCGGACCAGGATCTCTTCGCGTCGCTGCACGAAGAGGCGGTGCTGCAACAGCGCATCGTCGACGACCTGCAGGACCTGGCCCTGGCTGAGGCCGGCAACCTGGCGTACCACCGGGTCACGGTGGATCTGGCCGAACTCCTGGAGACCTGCCGCACCGCCCACCACGCCCGGGCGGAGTCAGCCGAGGTGTCGTTGCGCGTGGCGGCCGAGCCGGTCGAGGTGAACGCCGATCCCGACCGGCTCCGCCAGGTGGTGGGCAACCTCGTCACCAACGCACTGCGGGCCACCGCAGCGGGTGGCAGCGTCCGGCTGGTGGCGAGCCGCACCGACACGCAGGCGATCGTCCAGGTCGTCGACACCGGTTCGGGGATCGAAGCGGACGCGCTGCCGCACGTGTTCGACCGGTTCTGGCGGGCCGACGCCGCGCGGGGCCGCCGTACCGGGGGCAGTGGCCTCGGCCTCGCCATCGCCCGGCAGATCGTCACCGATCACCAGGGCACCATCACGGTCGCGAGTGAGGTCGGCGTCGGGACGACCTTCACCATCACGCTTCCCCGCGCCGACTAGCACGGTAGAACTCCCGCGCCTCTGGCAGCCGGTCGGTCTGGTGGTTCCAGGGCTGTTCCTAACGGGTGGCGCCATTGGCGTACACGACGGTGTGGATCTGGCCGCCGCCGGCCACCGTGGGCCCCTCGCTTCGCTTGACTGGCCGCAACGCCTATCCGAGAAGAGGCATCAGAGATGTCCATCCCCGCGGTCAGGCGCACCGCCCACCGCCACGTCGACGTCGACGGCGTCAGCGTCTTCTACCGCGAGTCGCTCCCCGAGAGCCCCAACGCGCCGATCCTGCTGCTCCTGCACGGCTTTCCCTCGGCCTCGCACCAGTTTCGCCGCCTCATCGACGCCCTCGGCTCCCGATACCGGCTGATCGCTCCGGACTACCCCGGCTTCGGCTACACGCAGACCCCGGACGGCTTCACCTACTCCTTCGACCGGCTCGCCGACGTCGCCGAGGGCTTCGTCCAGCAGCTCGGACTGCGGCGGTTCGTGATGTACGTCTTCGACTTCGGAGCGCCGGTCGGCTTCCGGCTCGCCGAGCGGCACCCCGAGTGGATCGCGGGGCTGGTCGTGCAGAACGGCAACGCCTACACCGAGGGGCTGTCGGACGACGCCCAAGGCCTGCTCTCCCTGCGTCCCGAGACACCCGGCGCCGAGGACACCATCCGCGACCTGCTCACCCTGCCCGGCACCCGCCGCCAGTACGAGACCGGCGTCGCCGACCGCGAGCTGCTCGCCCCGGACAACTGGACCCTCGACCAGCACTTCCTGGACCTGCCGGGCCGCAAGGAGGCGCAGACGGCGCTGGCGTTCGATTACCACACCAACCTCGAGCGCTACGGGCGCTGGCAGGCCTGGCTGCGCAGCCACACCCCGCCCACTCTCATCACCTGGGGAAGCAACGACCCGATCTTTCCCGAGCCCGGCGCCCGTGCCTATACGCGCGACCTGCCCGACGCCGAACTCCACATCTTCGACACCGGCCACTTCGCCCTCGAAGATCATCTGCCGGAGATCGCGCCGCTCATCGCCGACTTCCTCGACCGCACCTGGAAGTAGTGGGGACTGTCCGGGCTGGTTGAACCGGTGGATCGCCGGCGGCACGGAGGTCCTCGTCGGCCTGCACCACACCTCGCCGCCGTCGACGAGTGGCGGTGACCGACTTCGACACAGGTTCAGTCGGCGGCCGAGATCGTGCATTCGGCGCCGGCCGCTTCGACGTTCCACCGTCGCCCGAGCGCCGCTACGTTGTGCAGGCGGATCCGTCCGAGTACGTCGGGGACGTGAGCGTCGGCGACGAGCCTGCCCTCCCGCGGTTCGAGGCCGAGCATCGTGCGCAGGAGCAGCAGGGGCGCGCCGCTGGCCCACGCCTGGGGGTTGCAGGCGGTCGGGTACGGCACAGGCTCTCGGCCGAATGACCGGTCATAGCCGGAGAACGCCTCGGGCAGCCGGTGTCGGGAGTGGCGGGAAGCCTCCAGCATCGCCATCGCGATCCGGTTGGCCTCCTCGCGGTAGCCGTACCGGGCCAGCCCGGCAGCGATGATCGAGTTGTCGTGCGGCCAGACAGTGCCGACGTGGTAGCCGATGGGGTTGTAACCGACATCGGCTGTGGAAAGAGTTCGTACCCCCCAGCCCGAGAACATCTCGTCGGACATCAGGTGCCGCGCGACGTGCGCGGCGCGGTCGTCGGGGACGATCCCGCTCCAGAGCAGGTGGCCCATGTTGGAGGTCATCGAGTCGATGGGGCGTTTGTCGCCGTCGAGGCCGACGGCGTAGTAGCCGCCCCGCTCCGGCATCCAGTAGTCCTGGTTGAACTGCTCGCGCAGTCGGGCCGCCTCACCGCGCAGGCGCTGGGCCATGTCCGGGTCCCGCCACGGGCCGTCGGCGAGCTCGGCCAGGCGCAGTTTCGCGTCGTAGGTGTAGCCCTGCGTCTCGCAGGTCGCGATGGGAAGCACCGGGATGGTGCTGTCGGCGAACTGCACGCCGTCGGGCGAGTCCCGCCAGCACTGGTTGCCGAGACCCTGGGCGGAGCGGGTGGCATATTCGACGTATCCGTCGCCGTCGCGATCGCCGTACCGGTCGATCCAGCGCAGCGCGGCTTCGGCGTTGCCACGCAACCGGCACACGAGCTCGTCGTCACCGGTCCACCGCCAGTACTCGGACAGCAGGATCAGCCACAGCGCCGTGGTGTCCGCGCCGCCGTAGTAGGGGCTGTAGGGCTTGAGGCCGAGTTGGGTCAGCTCACCCGTGCGGTACTCGTGGAAGATCTTGCCCGGTTCCCGATCGGTGAAGTCGTCGAACGTCGTCGCCTGATGAGTCGCCAGCACGATCAGGGCGCCGCGGGCGACATCGGGACCGCAGGTCATGCACTGGTAGCCGGTGATCACCGTGTCGCGACCGAAGATGGTGAGGAACCACGGCAGGCCCGCGGCGAGGAGCGCCACCGGTTCGCCCGCGATGGTCTTCTCGAGGCGCATGGACACGAGGTCGACTGCGGACTGGTGGTAGACGTCGCGGAGCAGATCCACGTCCGCGTGCAGATGCGGCTTCTCCGCCGCCCAGCGGGTCGACGGGTCCTCCGGCCCGTGATCGAAGGCCTCGTCGAACCCGCGCACCGTGGGCCGGAAACGTTCGTCGCCGCAGCGCAGCGGAACGCTGAACTCACAGCTCCACTGCTGTCCCCGCTCGAGGTGCACATCCCACACGAGGGCGTCGCCGTCGATCACGTCGGCGGGCGGGTCGGCCTCGACGCGTACCGACGCCGCCCAGGTGCCGTTGCGGTAGCCGAACTCGAGCGCGACGCCGTCCGGTTCGTGCTGGCGGGTGATGTCCGGGGTGCGGTCGCGGCCCGACTCCTTGATCTCGAACAGATCCGCGAAATCCGTTCCGACGGCCAGGCGCAGCCGGATCGACACCGGCTCGATGCCGAAGTATCGCAGCTCGACGCGTTCGTAGAGGCCGTCGCCGACGAAGCGCTGCCGTCGCACGCCCACCCGATTGGCGGGCAGGTGGGCCAGTTCGGAGTTGGCCAGGAAGAACGCCGCCGAGTAGGCATCGACGGTTCCCGCCGAAAGTACCAGCAGCGGTGCGTCGTCGATCGACAGCTCCCACTGGTCGAGGAACCGTGTGTCGTCGTGCACCAAGCCACCGATGGAGCCTCTCGGCACGTCCCCACGGGCGTCGGAGAACATGAAGGTGCGCCCCTCCAGCACACCGATCGCGTCCGGCCCGAGCTCCGGCGGCAGGTCTCGGCCGGCGCCGCTGGACACCCCCAGCCGTTCTGGCGCTTCCGGCATCGGATCTGCGGGGGTTGGTCGCCGTGCTGCGGCGGTCACTCGAACCTCCCCTGTATCCCTGACGCGGTTCGCCCGCGTCGGGCGTAGCGGACAGCGGAAGGCCGCCGTCGCCGCTGTCGGGCCCGACGATTCCGAACCCACGGTTACCCGGCCGGGCGCTGGTCAAGCCCGTCACACCCGCTGCCTCCGGTCGCGCCGCAGAGCCGTTCCTGTCCGGTCTTGCCCGGCGCTCGTCGCTGAGCGGTGCCGGGCGCACTCACTGGAGAACGAGGCAAAGTAATTGAGGACTCAATATTTGATGGGTCAAACTCCTCCCTGGTAACTTCGGGTCAGCGGGGCCTGGTGAGATGCCGGCCGCCGCAGGCCCGGGGCAGGTCTGACCCCCGAAGCGCCAGCTGGCTCGCCGGTGGCGGTGAGCTGGGCCCGATACGAAACCGTTCCCGCCGAGAAGGGGTCCTTCATGAACACCGTCCCGCTCCGTGACCTGGCCGTGCTCTTCGCGCGCGTCGCCGTTGGTGTCATCTTCATCGCGCACGGATGGCAGAAGCTCACCGAATGGGGCCTCGACGGCACTGCTGCCGCATTCGGCCAGATGGGTGTCCCGCTGCCGACGGCGAGCGCCTGGTTCGCGGCGCTTGTCGAACTCGTCGGTGGTGTCGCCCTGGTGGCCGGGCTCGCGGTGCCCGTGGCTGGACTGCTCCTCGCGCTCAACATGCTCGGTGCCTTCCTCATCGTCCACCTCGGCAACGGGGTCTTCGTGAGCACCAACGGGTTCGAGCTGGTGCTCACGCTCGGCACCATGGCTCTCCTGCTCGCCGCGGTCGGCGCGGGACGTTTCAGCCTGGACCGGATCATCGCGCCACGGCTGTCCCACGGCGTGGGCCGCCCGGCGTCCGAGCCCGCTGCGGTCTGAGCCTGAACGACCTGCTGGGTGGGTGACAGTCGCGACTGCGCGCCTCACCCACGACAGCGCCCCCTCGGTGTGGGCGGCGGATTCAGTGATTCGAGCGGCAGCCCCGGAGCACGTGCTCCGGGGCTGCCGCTCGAATCAGGTCAGGGGCGGCGGTACGCCCGGCCGGACCGGACCTGCTGCCCGTGCCGACCGCCACAGCCGCCCCTGATCATGGCGGTGGGGGGGCCGGTGGGCCGAGCGGCCCACCGGCACTCGGGGCGTCCCTGGGTCACGGGGCCCACGGGGCGGCGACGGCCCAGGTGCTGTCGGCCGCCCAGAGGTTCGGAGTGTTGTACGCGGCGCCGCCGGCGCCGTTGCTGAGCCACACCTCCGAGTCGTGGTGGCGCAGGTACGAGCCGCGGTAGTTGTACGACTCCAGCGACACTCCGGTGCCGGTCAGCCCGGTCCGGGCGCACCAGGTGGCGTCGGCCCGCATCAGCGCCGAGCCGTCGTCGGGTGAGTTGCGTACCCGGGAGAACGCGTGGCGGAGGTACTGGCCGGGGTAGTTGACCGACTCGAAGGAGTAGCAGGCGGCGTCGGCGAGCCCTCGCCGCACGGTGTAGGTCGCGTCGTTCTTGAGCACGGCGGGACTGCCGGCCGTCACCACCTCCGTGTAGGCGAGGCTGTCCCGGTGCCGCAGGTACCGGTCGGTGTGACCGGGCGTGGTGACCCGCAGCGACAGGCGGGTGTCGACGGGCAGCGTGACCGGCGCGGAATTGTTGAGGGCCTTCGACGCCTCGATCAGGCCCTGGTTGGCCGCCCGGACCCGGGCCTGGTCCATCTTGACGACCTGGCGGTCGTAGGTGAGGAATCCGTTCAGTTCGCCCTCCACGTCGGTGATCTCGGTGTACACGGAGGCGCTGAGTCCCTTGCCGAGCATCAGGTTCCGGCTGCCCTCGACCAGTCCGACGTACCGGTCGGTGAGGGCGCCGGAGGTGGGCTGCCACTCGTACGCCAGGAAGTTGCCGTTGGGGCTGTACTCGTGGCCGGGTGAGCGCAGTCCCAGGCCGCCGAACTCGCCCAGCACCGCGATGCGGCTGCTCGACGGTACGGGGGAGTCCGGGCCGACGTAGACGTGCCAGTCGTTGATGTCACCGTTGCCCGGGTCGCCCAGGGACTGGCAGCAGTTGTGGCCGCTGTGGGTGTTGACCAGCCGGGTCGGGTCCTGGTTCTTGACGTTCTGGCCCACCCGCCGGGTGTCGGCCAGGGCCCGCTCGCCCCAGCCCTCGTTGTAGACCGTGTAGGCGACCACCGCTGGTGAGCTGCGGTGCTCGTCGACGATCTCCCGGGCTTCGGCCTCGAGCTGTGCCTGCTGGGCGTCGGTGGGGTTGATGTCCTGGGCGGTCAGCGACGGCACGTCCTGCCACACGAGCAGGCCGAGGCGGTCTGCGTGGTAGAACCAGCGTTGGGGCTCGACCTTGATGTGCTTGCGGACCATGTTGAATCCCAGATCCTTGTGCTTCTGCAGGTCGAACGCGAGGGCGGCGTCGGTCGGTGCCGTGTAGAGACCGTCCGGCCAGTAACCCTGGTCGAGCGTTCCCACCTGGAAGACGAACTGGCCGTTGAGCTTGGGGCGGAGCACCCCGTTGACCAGGCCGGTGCTGATCTCGCGCATGCCGAAGTAGTGCACGGTCTGGTCGGCCTGCGCCCCGGCGGCGTTGCGGAGTGTGACCCGCAGGTGGTAGAGGAACGGGTCGTCCGGTGACCACCGGCGGGCGTTGGGCACGGGGACGGAGAATTCGGTGAACCCGCCGGTGGCGGAGCCGACGACGGTGCCGCCGTCGAGCGCCTGGGCGAGGACGCTGTGCCCGGTGGTGTCGCCGCGGGTGAAGACCCGGATTCGCAGGCTGTTGGTGGCGAGGTTCGGGTAGAGGTCGACGCTGCTGATCGAGGTGGCGGGGGTGGGCTCCAGCCAGACGGTCTGCCAAATGCCGGAGGTGGGAGTGTAGAAGATCCCGCCGGGGGTCTTGGTCTGCTTGCCGATGGGCGGCAGGCTGCCGGCCTGCCGGCTGTCGCTGGGGTCCCACACCTTGACCAGCAGTTCGTTGCTGCCGCCGGTCAGATACGGGGTGATGTCGAAGGTGAAGGCGTCGTAGCCGCCGGTGTGCCCGCCGACCCGGGCGCCGTTGACCCAGACCGTGGTCTGCCAGTCGACCGCTCCGAAATGGAGCTGCACCCGCCGGCCGCTCCACCCGGCCGGGACGGTGAAGGTTCGCCGGTAGAACAGGTAGTGGCGGTCGTCGCCGGCCGACCGGCCGATGCCGGACAGCGCGGACTCCACCGGGAACGGGACGTTGACCCGCTCCGGGAGGGTGACGCCGATCGGGGGCGCGTCGTCGGTGGTCGACTGGCGTAGCTGCCACTCACCGTTGAGGTTGAGCCAGTCGGCGCGGGTCATCTGTGGCCGTGGGTACTCGGGCAGGGGAGTGCCGGCGAGGGCCTGACTGGTCCACGGCGTGGTCAGCGGTGGTGGCTTGGCGGGAGCGGCCTCGGCGGCCGGCGGCGGGAGCAGGAGACCGGCGGCGAGGGCGGCGGCGGCGAGGGCGGACAGGCGGGTGCGGACGGGCTGTCTCATGGCGGTTCCGTCTCAGGGGGGCGGGGGACGGTGGACGGTGCCCGGGCGGCGCGACGGATGTCGGTTCGATCGAGACTGACGGCGTTCGGGATCTTATTGACATTCGTCGTTGCGTGTATAACGTTATAGGCCTCCCGCGGGCAACACGTCAATGGCCCTTCGTCAATGTCTCCGGTCGCGGTCGTCGCCGAGACCGCGTCCCGTCCCCGGGTGGACCTTCCGCGCCGACGCGCCCTGTCGACGCCGGCTCACCTGCCACCACCGCGCACGAGGAGCACCGGAATGACCATGAGGATCCGCCGTCTGGCGAGCGCGACCGCCGTCCTGGTGGCCGGCGCCGCACTGCTCGCCGGTTGCACGAAGAGCGAAAGCGAGGGGACCCCCGCACCCGAGGGCACTGCCGGCCAGCAGGTCGTCGCCAGCAGCACGCCGGGCGGTGCCGGCTGCACCCTGCAGCAGTACGGGGCCGAGAAACTCGATCTCACGAACGCCGTCGTCGGCTTCTCCCAGTCGGAGAAGGAGGCCAACCCCTTCCGGATCGCCGAGACGCAGTCGATCCGCGACGAGGCTGCGAAGATCGGTGTCAAGAAGCTGCTGGTCACCAACGCCCAGTCTCAGCTGTCCAAGCAGATCAGCGACATCCAGGACATGCTCGCCCAGGGTGCGCAGTTTCTGATCGTCGCCCCGCTCAACAGCGACGGCCTCGAGCCGGCGTTGCAGGCGGCCGCGGCGAAGAAGGTGCCGGTCCTGACCATCGACCGGAAGATCAACGCGAAGCCGTGCCGCGACTACCTGGCGTTCCTCGGCTCGAACTTCGTCGAGCAGGGCAAGCGGGCGGCCGACGCCATGATCAAGGTGACCGGCGGGTCGGGGAAGGTCGCCATCCTCCTCGGCTCCTCCGGCAACAACGTCACCACCGACCGCACCAACGGCTTCGTCGACCAGGTCAGGGCGAAGGCGCCCGGGCTGCAGATCGTCGCGCAGCAGACCGGCGAGTTCGCCCGCGACAAGGGCCAGGCCGTGATGGAGCAGCTCATCTCGAGCAACCCCGACATCACCGCGGTCTACGCCGAGAACGACGAAATGGCCCTCGGCGCCGTCACCGCCCTGCGGTCGGCCGGCAAGAATCCCGGCAAGGACGTCAAGATCGTTTCCATCGACGGCACGCGCAACGCCGTCCAGGCCATCGTGGACGGCACCCTCAACGCCGTGATCGAGTCCAACCCGCGGTTCGGCCCGCTGGCGTTCAAGACCGCCCAGGACTTCTACGCCGGGACCCCCATCGGCGAGAACGTCATCATCAGCGACCGCGAGTACGACTCGGGCAACGCCCGGGAGTCCCTGGCCAGTGCCTACTGACGTCCCGCCCGGTCCGGTCCGATCCGGCCGGACCGGGCGGCCCTCCGTCGTCCCACCCGAGGGGGCAGCACCATGACCGACAGCGCCGAGCCCGTGCTCGAGGTGCGCGACCTTTCCAAACGTTTCCCCGGCGTACGCGCCCTGGAGGCGGTGAACCTCACGGTGGCACCGGGCGAGGTCCACGCCCTGGTCGGTGAGAACGGCGCGGGCAAGTCCACCCTGATCAAGGTGCTCACCGGTGTGCACCGGGCGGACGCCGGTGAGGTCCGGTACCAGGGCCGGCCCGTGACGTTCCGCCGCCCGCTCGACGCCCAGCGCGCGGGCATCTCCACCATCTACCAGGAGGTGAACCTCATACCTCTGCTGAGCGTCGCCCGGAACCTCTTTCTCGGACGGGAGCCCCGCCGCTTCGGACTGGTCGACGTGCGGCGGATGAACCGCGAGGCGGGACAGACGCTCAGTCGGTACGGCGTCGACGTCGACGTGACCCGACCGCTCCGGTCGCTGAGCCTCGGTGCCCAGCAGATGGTCGCGCTCGCCCGTGCCGTCGCGGTCGACGCACGGGTGCTGATCATGGACGAGCCGACCTCGTCCCTGGAACCGCGCGAGGTGGAGACGCTGTTCCGGCTGGTCCGACAGCTCAACGCCGGCGGCGTCGCGGTCGTCTACGTCAGTCACCGCCTCGACGAGCTCTACCAGCTCTGCGACCGGGTGACCGTGCTGCGCGACGGCCGGGTGGTGCACACCGGGCCGATGGCCGACCTGGACCGGCTCCGCCTCGTCTCGACCATGCTCGGCCGTGACCTGGCTCAGGTGCGTCAGGAAGGTCTCACCCGGTTCAGGGCTGCGCCTCCTCCCCGGGACGCCCCACCGGTGCTCACCGTCGACCGCCTCCGCAAGCGGCACGTCCTGCGCGACGTCTCCTTCACGGTGCGCCCGGGCGAGGTCACCGGGCTGGGCGGCCTGCTCGGCTCGGGTCGGTCCGAGACCGCCAAGGCAATCGTCGGGGCGCTCCCGCTCGACGGTGGTGAGATCACCGTCGCCGGGCGTCGGCTGCGCCGTCCCACGCCCCGTCGGGCCATCCGCGCCGGGGTGGCCCTGCTGCCCGAGGACCGCAAGGCGGAGGGCATCGTCCCCGACCTCTCGGTCCGGGAGAACATCGTGCTGGCCGCCATGCCCCGGCTGGCCCGCGCCGGGATCGTGACCCGGGACCGGCAGGACCGGCTGGTCGAGACGTTCATGAAGCGCCTGCGGATCCGCGCCTCCAGCCCGGAACAACGGGCGGGTGACCTCTCCGGGGGCAACCAGCAGAAGCTGCTGCTGGCCCGCTGGCTGTGCCTGAACCCGAAGCTGCTCCTGCTCGACGAGCCGACCCGCGGCATCGACGTCGGCGCCAAGGCGGAGGTGCAGGAGCTGATCGGCGAGCTGGCCCGCGACGGCCTGGGCGTGGTCCTGATCTCCTCCGACCTGGAGGAGCTCGTCGAGGGGGCCGAACGGGTCGTCGTGCTCCGGGCCGGCGCGGTGGTCGGGGAGTTGGTGGGCGACGACGTGTCGGAGCACGCCATCATGTCCGCCCTCGCCACGGGGGAGGGCCCCGACGATGACCGCTGAGCCCGCGACCATCACCCCGGCCGGTCCCGGCCGTGCGACCCTCATCCGTCACCTCCAGCACTACGGGGTGTACGCGGCGGTGCTCGCGCTCGTGGTCTTCAACGCCCTGTTCACCGACCACTTCCTCGACCTGGCGAACCTGCGTACCCAACTGGTCCAGGTCGCGCCGGTCGTGATCGTCGCTCTCGGCATGGCCCTGGTGATCGGCACCGAGGGAGTGGACCTGTCGGTGGGGTCGGTGATGGCCCTCGCCGCCGCCGTTCTCCCGCTCTACCTGGGGTTCGGGGCATGGCCGGCGGCCGCCATGGCGCTACTGGCCGGCGTGGCGGCGGGCGCGCTCAACGGCACGTTGGTCGCCGTCGTCGGTCTGCAACCGATCGTCGCCACCCTGGCCCTCCTGGTCGCCGGGCGGGGGATCGCTCTGGTGCTCGCCGACGGGCAGCTCAAACAGCTCCGCAACCCGCAGGTGCTCGGGTGGGGCACCGACGACGTGCTCGGCGTGCCGGTGGTCGTCGCCGTCGCCGTGGTGCTCGCCGGCCTCGTGGGCTTCGCCGTCCACCGCACCACCTACGGCCGGCAGCTCGTCGCCATCGGTGGCAACCGCCCC
Source organism: Micromonospora psammae (assembly GCF_036902725.1). Classification (NCBI taxonomy): domain Bacteria; kingdom Bacillati; phylum Actinomycetota; class Actinomycetes; order Micromonosporales; family Micromonosporaceae; genus Micromonospora; species Micromonospora psammae. Next base: position 28,878 of record NZ_JBAKHM010000004.1, read on the forward strand.
GCCGCCCAGCTGGCCGGACTGCCGGTCCGCCGGGTCCTGATCGTCACGTACGTCCTCAGCGGGTTGTTCGCCGCGCTGGCCGGTGTGCTGGCCACGGCCCGGCTCACCGCCAGCGACCCCTCGGCCATCGGGAACCTGATCGAACTCTCCGCGATCACCGCGGTCGTGGTCGGGGGCACCCCGCTCACCGGCGGCCGGGTCCGGGTGCTCGGCACCGTGGCGGGGGCACTGCTCATCCAGTTGCTCCGCGCCACCCTGATCAAGCACGACGTGCCCGACTCCACGGCGCAGATGGCACAGGCCGTCATCATCCTGGTCGCCGTGTACCTGGCCCGGGAACGGAGGTCGCGATGAGCGCCGACACCACCGCCCACGTCGCGGCGGCGGGCGACACGCCGCAGCTGCCCGTGTCGCGCGTCGCCGGGATGGAACGCTTCGCCGTCGCGGCCCAGCGGCACGGTGCGCTGGCTGTCCTGCTGCTCGGCAGCGCCGTCGCGGCCATGGCCTTTCCGGCGTTCGCCACCGCCGACAACCTCGCCGGCATCGCGATCCAGTCGTCCACGTTGATGATCGTCGCCGTCGGGATGACCTTCGTCATCATCACCGGCGGCATCGACCTGTCGGTCGGCTCCGTGTTCGCCCTGGGCGGTGTGCTCGCCGCCTGGGCCAGCCAGTGGGGTGTGCTGCCGGCCGTACTCCTGCCCCTGGTCGTCTGCGGCGGGATCGGCCTGCTGAACGGTCTGGTCATCGCGTACGCCGGGCTGGCCCCGTTCATCGTCACCCTGGCCAGCCTGCTCGGCGCCCGCGGTCTGCTGCTGGCGGTGACGGACGAGGGTGCGGCGACCTACCTCGTGCCCGGAGAGTCGGCCCTGCTCGACCTCGGGCGGGGAACCCTGTTCGGGCTCGGCTGGCCGGTCTACCTGGCCGTGCTGCTCGGCGCGGGTGCCGCGCTGCTGTTGCAACGGAGCCGCTACGGGCAGGCGGTCTTCGCCATCGGCGGCAACGAGGAGGCCGCGGCGCTGATGGGTCTGCCGGTCGCGCGGGTGAAGGTCACCACCTACCTGATCAGCGGTCTCCTAGCGGGCGCCGCGGGAGTGCTGAACGCGGCCCGCCTGGGCTCCGGGGTCACCATCCTGGGCGTCGGCATGGAGTTGGACGCCATCGCCGCGGTCGTCATCGGCGGCACCCTGCTGACCGGAGGCGCCGGCAGCGTCGGCGGCACGTTCTGTGGCGTGCTCCTGCTGGGGGTCATCCAGAACGTCATCAACCAGATCGGGAACCTCACCTCGTCCGTGCAGTCCGTGGTCAGCGGGGCGTTCCTGGCGGTCGTGGTGGTCACGCAGACCTACCTCAGCCGGGCCCGGCGGCTACGGTGACAGGGGTCGATGGCTTCCGGGAGGGTGCGATGTGGGCGTCAGTCTGAAGGACATCGCCCACCGCGCCGGCGTGTCCCTGGCCACCGTGTCCAACGTGGTGAACGGCTACCGCCCGGTCGGCGAGCAGACCCGGCGGCGCGTGCAGCAGGCCATCGACGAACTCGGCTACACCCCGAACCTCAGCGCCCGCCACCTGCGTCGGGGCCGAACCGGTCTCATCGCGCTCGCCATCCCGGAGTTGAACAACCCGTACTTCGCCGAACTCGCCGACGCCGCCATCCGGGAGGCCGCCGGTCTCGGGTACACGCTGGTGATGGAGAGCACCGCGGCGGACCGCGAGACCGAGCTCATGCTGCTGGGATCGCGTCGTCACATCATCGACGGGTTGATACTCAGCCCGGTCCGGGTCACCCGCGAGGACGTCCTGGCCCGCACCGACACGACCCCGCTGGTGCTGATCGGCGAGGGTGTCTACGACGTACCGCACGATCACATCGCCATCGACAACGTCGCCGCCGCCCGGACTGCGGTGCGCCACCTGCTCGATCTGGGACGCCGTCGCATCGCGTTCATCGGTTCCGGCAACGGCCAGGACCGGCAGTCGGCGCACCTGCGGCTGCGCGGCTATCGCGAGGCGCTCGCCGGAGCGGGGCTCGCGGTGCAGCCGCGGCTCGTCGCCCCGACCGACCAGTTCGGCCGCCGCGACGGTCTGTCCGCCATGTCGCAGCTGCTGGCCCTCGACGAGCCGCCGGACGCGGTGTTCGGCTACAACGACCTCGTCGCGATCGGTGCGATGCGGGCAGTCAGGGAGGCCGGACGCCGTATCCCGGACGACATCGCCGTCGTCGGCATCGACGACATCGAGGAGGGGCGGTTCAGCCACCCCGGCCTGACCAGCGTCTCCCCGGACAAGGAGCACATCGGGCGGCTCGCCGTGCGGCGGCTGGTCGCCCTGATCGAGGGTCAGCCCCTGGCGCCCCCGGCCGACCTCGATCTGCCCTTCCACCTCGTCGTCCGGGGCAGCACGATCGGCGGTCGGCCGTCCGTCGCGGGGTGATCGGCCGGTTCCCGCGCTCGCCGACGAGCGGTGGTCAGCCCCCGGGCTCATCCCGGGCGCTCCGCACACCCGGGACGAGCGGGCACGTGATCAGCAGAACCAGCCGTCCTGGACCCAGCCGCGGCGGTTGATGTGCCCGTAGGCGAATCCGTAGACGTAGCCGCCGCTGCGGGGGCCTTCGACGAGGAAGGTCTGGCCGCGGTAGAGGGTGCCCATCCAGGCGCCGTTGGGATCGGTGCGGACGAACAGGTCGTTGGCGCACACCGTCTCCCGCTGGCCGATCGTGCCGTTGGCGGCGTGCGCCGCGGCCGGCACGGTGGCCGCGGCGATGGCTCCCACCAGCAGGACCGCGCTCGCGCGGATGATGGATCGGTTCACCATGAGTCGTACCCGCCGATGCACTCGATACGGACGTAGCCCCAGTCGTTGGGGCCGAAGTCGAACGTCGCGGCCCAGCCGTTGTAGACCGGGTGAGCCCCGGGCGTGTGACCGATCTTGTTGCCGTAGGGCAGCGTGCGTTTGAAGCCGTGCGGGCCGCTCGCCGAGTCGTAGTTGGCGTAGAAGCTGGCGCTCTGACAGACGATCACGGCGTGGCGGGGCACCACGGGATCGGCGTGCGCCGGCGCGGCGCCGAGGCTCGCGGCCGACGCGCCGACGGCCACGGCGGCGATACTTGTGAGGATCCGGCGGGGCATGCCCACCTCCCGTCCCGATGCAGGATTCTTGCGGTCAAGCTACCAACCGCGTTGACAACTGTCGATCCCGACGAAGCTGCCGTAGGGGTCCGCCGCGCGCCGAGGGTGGACGTCCCGCTCGCCGTGACCACGGCGAACGGGACGCCCCCGGCGTGGGTCAGCCGCGCGACCACCGTTGGTTGGCCGCGCCGTGGCAGGTCCAGAGCAGCACCCGGGTGGTGTTGGCCGTCGCCGCCCCGGCGACGTCGAGGCAGAGCCCGGACTGCTCGCCGACCACCGTGCCGTCGGCCCGCCAGGTCCACCGCTGGTTGGGCTGCCCGTTGCACGGCCAGATGATGACCGCCGTGCCGGCCGTGACCCCCTGGTCGTACGCGTCGAGGCACTTGTCGCCGTAGACCCGCAGCTCCCCGGCGGGAGTGCTGGTCCACAGCTGGTTGGCCGACCGCTGGCAGTCGTAGATGATCGTGGCGGTGCCGTTGGTCCGCGCGGCCCCGTTGACGTCGAGGCAGCGTGCCGAGCCGGCGCCCACGATGGTCGAGGTGGTCAGGGTGGCCGGGGTCCCACCCCGGACCCGGAAGACCGCCACGCCGTGCGCGGGCACGTCGGCGGCGAGCGTCCCGGTGCTCGACGACGTCGCGCCGGTCCACAGGTCCCGGACGGTGAACGGGCCGGCGCCGAGCAGGCCGACCTCGGTGGTCCGGGTGGTGATCCGGGTGCTCGCACCGCCCCGGTTGAGCAGGGCCACGGCGACCGACCCGTCGGCCAGCGCCTTGGCGATCACCTCCGTCGCGCCGTCGTCGCGTACCCGCCGGCCGCCGTTGCCGGCCGGGTCCTGGTTGACGGCGATCAGGTCGGTGTTGCGCAGGACGGCGCTGACGTCGGCCGACATCGACCGGATGTCGTTGCCGGCCATCAGTGGCGCGGCCATGATCGCCCAGAGCGCGAAGTGGGCCCGGTACTCGGTGGCGGTGAGGCCACCGACGCCGACCTCGAGCATGTCCGGGTCGTTCCAGTGGCCGGGGCCGGCCTGGCTGGCCAGCGGCAGCGTCTCGTCGACGATGTTGACGACCCCCATGGGGTACGAGTTGACGTTGCCGGTGTCCCAGTACGGCTTGATGTCCTCCGTCGTGCGCCACAGGTCGGCGACCGCACCCCAGTTGTAGGTGGTGCCGGTCACCGCGTGGTAGCTGTTGGGATTGATGCTGTAGACGATGTCGCGCCCGGTGGCCCGCAGCGCGTCCCGCATCAGGGTGAAGGCGGCCACCTGCTCGTCGCGGCTGCCGTCGGGAGAGCACCAGTCGTACTTCAGGTAGTCGACGCCCCACGCGGCGAACGTGGCGGCGTCCTGGCGCTCGTGGCCGAGGCTGCCCGTGGAACCGGGATAGCTGCCCCCGCGCTGGGCGCAGGTACGGGCGGTGGGCACCTGGTAGATGCCGAACTTGAGGCCCTTGCCGTGCAGGTAGTCACCGAGCGCCTTCATCCCGCTGGGGAAGCGGTCGGGGTTCGCCCGGAGGTTGCCCTGGGCGTCGCGCTGCGGGTCGAACCAGCAGTCGTCGATCACGACGTACGAGTAGCCGGCGTCGCGCATGCCGGACGAGACGATGGCGTCGGCCATGCCGCGGATGAGGCCCTCGTCGATGTCGCAGCCGAAGGTGTTCCAGGAGTTCCAGCCCATCGGCGGGGTCTGGGCGGGGCTGCCGGGCGCCGCCGGGGCGGGCGCGGCGGGCAGGGCGACGGCGAGCGCCGCGGTGGTCAGGACGGCCAGCGCGGACGCCAGCAGGCGCCGGCGGTGGGGTCGATGCATTGCCATCTCCTAGGGGAGAGGGGCAGCACCTCGGACGCCGACCGGGGAGTTCTGCCACACGGATGAACACGTTCTACCAGAACTGCACATCGACGGTCAACAATAAGCGTCCGCCGGGCGGATGGCCCGGCCGCCGTGACGCCGATGCCGCCCGGCGGTTTTGCGGGGGCTACGCAGGGACGACCCGGCATAGTCGTCACTGACGGCCGGCGCCCGTCGCCGGCCGATGCCGAACCCGCAGCCACTCCTGCTCGACCGACGGTGCTCGGGGGAGCGCGGGGGGTGCCGCTCGACTGTTACCTCCGTTACCTCCCCGTCGACCGGGGAATCAAATGATCGGATCTGGATTTGGAGTCAAGGTGACTTCTGCCCCCTTCTCGGCCCGGCTGCGCGACGACCTGTCGGAGCCGACCCGATGACCGCCGCCGTCGACACCCCTGAGGGCCGGTCGGTCCCGCCGATGCCCGGAGACCTGATGAGTCGCCGGCAGCGCCTGCAGCTCGTCCTCGTGCTCGGGTCGCTGATCGCGGTGGGTCCGCTGACCATCGACATGTACCTGCCCGCGCTTCCCGCGATCGCCGCCGACTTCCAGACCACGTCGGCGGCGGTCCAACTCACCCTCACCGGCACGCTGGCCGGCCTCGCCGTCGGCCAGTTGCTGATCGGCCCGCTGTCCGACGCCGTCGGCCGGCGCGCGCCGCTGATCGCCGGAATCGCGCTGCACGTCGTGGCGTCGTTGCTCTGCGTCGTCGCACCGAACATCACGGTTCTCGGCGCGTTGCGGGTGGTGCAGGGCCTCGGTGTCGCCGCGGCCGCGGTGGTCGCCATGGCCATCGTCCGCGACCTGTTCAGCGGCGCGGCGTTCGCCAAGCTGCTCTCCCGGCTGCTGCTGGTCATGGGGGCGGCCCCGATCCTCGCTCCGACCCTCGGTGCCGGGCTGCTGCGCTGGACGGACTGGCGTGGCGTGTTCGTGGCCCTGGCCGCCCTGGGTGTGCTGCTCGTCGCGCTCGCCGCGCTCGGCCTCCGCGAGACGTTGCCGGCCGATCGGCGCCAGCGCGGCGGGGTGGTCGCGACGGTGGCCGTGTACGGCTCGCTGCTGCGGGACCGTACGTTCGTGGGCCTGGTCCTGGTCGCCGGGCTGGCCATGGCGGCGTTGTTCGCCTACGTGGCCGGGTCGTCGTTCGTCCTGCAGCAGCAGTACGGGCTGGACGAGCAGCAGTTCGGGCTGGCCTTCGGCGCGGGCGCGGTCGGGCTGATCGCGGCGACCCAGTTCAACGTGCGGCTGCTGCGTCGCTACTCTCCGCAGCGAATCCTCCTCGTCTCCCTGGGCGTGGGGACCGGGGCCGGTCTGGCGCTGCTCGCCTTCGCCGCGACCGGTCTGGGCGGGTTGCCGAGCCTGCTGGTGTCGTTGTGGGTGGTGCTCGCGGCGGCCGGCCTCGCGATGCCGAACGCGCCGGCCCTGGCCCTGTCCCGGCACGGGGAGGCGGCCGGCACCGCCTCCGCTCTGCTCGGCGCCGTGCAGTTCGGTGTCGGCGCGCTGGCCGCGCCCCTGGTGGGCGTGCTGGGCACCGGCGCGGTGGCCATGGCCCTCGTGGTCGCGGGCGGCATGGTGGCGTCGATGGTCGTTCTGCTCGTCGTCGTGCGACCGGCCCAGCTCGCGGGCCTCGAGCCGGAAGCGGTGGTCGTGGCGGCCCACTGATGGCGGCTGTGCTTCCATAATCGGGTGGAATTGACTGTTACTGACACGCCGGAGCGGGAGCGGTTCGAGGCGCGGGACGAGTCGGGTGCGCTGGCCGGGCTCGTCACCTACCAGTTGACCGGCAGCATCATCGCCTACACGCACACCGAGGTTGATTCGGAGTTCGAAGGCAGGGGTGTCGGATCGACCCTCGCTCGTGCGGTGATGGACGACGCTCGAGGCAAGGGCCGCACGGTGGTGCCGATCTGTCCGTTCATCGGCGAGTGGCTGGGCAAGCACCCCGAATACGACGACATCGTGGTCCGATCGACCCGAAAGGTCAGATAGCCGGCGCCGGTGCGTGCCGCGAACCCGGGGGCCGGCGAGCCCGTCCCCATGATGCTGCGCAGCGAGGCGGTCCGGGGCCGAAACGATCCCCGGACCGCCTCGACGTGACGTCAGAGCGTGAGCTGGCTCCAGGTGTGACCGCCATCGGTGGTGCGGTACACCGCGGCACCCGACCACGCGGGCCCACCCCAGACCACCACGCCGTGCGTGGCGTCCTGGAAGTCCAGGTCGAGCATCGGGAGCTGCACGTCGGGGATCACCAGCGGCGTCTCCCAGGTCGCGCCCTTGTCGAAGCTGGCGTGCAGCCAGCTCGCGCCCGCGCCGACCCCGGCCACGACCGCGGTACCGTCCGAGGCCGTCGCGAACCCGGTGGTGATTCCCGTGTTGGGCGCCTGCCCCAGCACGACGGGCGCCGCGCCGCCTGCCGACTCGACCAACTGCTTCTCCATGAAGCCGCGCTCCGCGTTGAAGCTGCACATGCCCTCGACGTCTGCGGGGGAAGTGCTGCTCAGCCGCACCGCGTCGTGCATCGAGCAGACCGGCTGGACCTCGCTCCAGCCACTGCCGTCGGCTGTCGACCACATCCGGAGCGACGTGTGGATCACGCCGAGAGCGACGTGGGCGGCCGAACCGTGGGTGGTGATGTCCCATCCGCCGCCGCCAGGTACCGCGACGCCGGCCACCGGCCGCCAGCTGTCCTCGCCGACGGGCGAGGAGTAGAGCTGCGTGGTCCTGGTGCTGCCGACCCCGTAGGTGACGATCGCGTAGGCGTACCGGTCGGTCGACGCCAGCTTGGAGATGCTGACCGAGCCGACGGCACCGGGCAGCCGCACGCGCCCCCACGTGCCGGCACCGTTGTGGGTGGCCATCAGGACCTGGCCGTCGGTGGCCCACCCGTGGAGCTTGCCGGCGAAGTGGATCTTCGTCTGGTCAGGCGTGGACGACACCCGTGGGGCGGTGTTCTGCTGCCAGGTCCGCGCGTCGTCCGAGGTGCTGACCAGGGTCGGGCACGAGCCGGCCCGGCATGGCGCGAAGCCCAGCACCCAGCCGTCGGAGGGACTGGTCCACGAGGTGGACGTGGGAGCGAAGCCGACCGGTACGCCGGTGGTGGCCGCTGCGGCCGCCGGCGCGCTGCCGGTCGTGCTCGCCGAGGCGACGGAGGGCGCCACCAGCGCGGCGAGGGCCGTTGCCACGCCGACGGACGCCGACAACCGGGAGTACCACGACCTGCTGTTCGTCGCTGTGCCAGCGACGGTGGAGCGTTTCACGCCTTCTCCAACCTTGTAGATCGACTCGGTGAGGGACACGGTCATGCGTGAAGGGAACTGGTCACCTCGGACCTGAGCAATGGCTGGCGACCGGCACGTCGATGCCATGGCGCATCCTGGCCAGCACCCAGCCGTCGCATCATCCGAGGCGCCAGCAACGTCCGACCACGACGGCATCGACGGGGTGCCGGCCGTCGAGTACGTTACCGGCGAGTCGATCTGGCGATGGTGGACGGCGGGGAGGCCGCATGCCCGGAAAACAGCGTTCGTGGTGGGGCTGGGGGCACGTCGAGGACGCGGTGACCGGCGCGGAGGCCTCGGCGTTGGTCGATCGGGTGCGTACCCTGCTGCCCGGCGCCGACCTGACCGAGCACCTCGCGCCGCCGGTGGCCGAACTCGGCCTGCGCCCGCCGCGGGTCGATCCGCCGGCGTCACTGTCCCGGCTGTGCTCGACGGACCCGGCCGACCGGGCGGCGCACACCCACGGCAAGGCGTTCCGGGACGTCGTCCGCAACCTGCACGGGGAGGTCCACGACCCACCGGACCTGGTGGTCCGGCCGACGACCGAGCAGGACGTCGTCGACGTGCTGGACTGGTGCGCGGGCCGGGACGTCGCGGTGATCCCCTACGGCGGCGGCTCGTCGGTGGTCGGCGGCGTGGAGCCGCGGCTGGACGACGCGTATCCCGGGGCGGTCAGTCTCGACCTCGGGCGCCTCGACCGGGTGCTGGAGGTGGACCCGACCAGCCGGGCGGCCCGCATCCAGGCCGGCGTGTTCGGCCCGGCGCTGGAGGACCAGCTCCGGCGGCACGACCTCACGTTGCGGCACTTCCCGCAGTCGTTCGAGTTCTCCACCCTGGGCGGGTGGTTGGCCACGCGCGCCGGCGGTCACTACGCCACTGTCCTGACCCATGTCGACGACCTGGTGGAGTCGCTGCGGGTGGTCACGCCGGCGGGCACCAGCCAGTCCCGCCGGCTGCCCGGCTCCGGCGCCGGGCCGTCCCCCGATCGGCTCTTCCTCGGCTCGGAGGGCGCGCTCGGCGTCATCACCGAGGCATGGCTGCGGCTGCAGGACCGGCCGCGCTGGCGGGCGGGCGCCTCGGTGCACTTCACCGAATACGACGAGGCGGTCGAAGCCACCCGGGCCATCGCCCAGTCCGGGCTGCACCCGAGCAACTGCCGGCTGCTCGACCCCGCCGAGGCGCTCCTCAACGCCGGTGCCGCCACCACCGGCGGCGTGCTCGTGCTGGGATTCGAGTCCGCCGACCATCCGGTCACCCCGTGGCTGGACCGCGCCGTCGAGCTGTGCCGAGATCACGGGGGCATCCTGGCGGCGCCGCCCCGCGCCGACGACTCGTCCGGCCCCAGGCAGCGGAGCGCCGCCGACGCCTGGCGGGCGGCGTTCCTGCGGATGCCGTACCAGCGCGACGCGCTCGCCGCCCGGTCGATGATCGTGGAGACGTTCGAGACCGCCTGCACCTGGGACCGATTCCCCGCCTTACGCGCCGCCGTGCTCGACGCGGCCGGCGACGCCCTCCGCGCGGTCGGCGCGACCGGCGTGGTCACCTGCCGCTTCACCCACGTCTACCCGGACGGCCCCGCCCCCTACTTCGGCGTGTACGCCACCGGCCGCTGGGGCGCCACCGTCGACCAGTGGGACCAGATCAAGCAGGCCGTCTCCGACGCGCTGCTCGCGGCCGGCGGCACCATCACCCACCACCACGCCGTCGGCCGGGACCACCGACCGTGGTACGACCGGCAGCGTCCGGACCCGGTCGCGCTCGCCCTGCGCGCCGCCAAGAGCGCGCTCGACCCGTCCTGGATCCTCAACCCCGGCGTCCTCGTGGATCGCACCGGGTGACCGGGCCGCCGGGCTCCCACCGGCAGGGCGGCCCAGCGGGGGCCACACCCCGTGGACGGTGAGGATTCACCGGCGGCCACGAACCCGAACGGCAACCCGGCCCAGGCAGCCGGGGACGGGGGACGGGGGACGCTCGAGCGCCGTCGCGGATCGGGTGTGAGCTGCGGGTGCTCACCGGCGGGCCCGGCCTGCTTCCGCCCTTCGGAACCCGGGCACCGAACGCATGATGATCATCACGTCTGGCGAACCCTACCCTGACGCGAGGGTAGGGTTTCGGGGTGGTCACCGGAGCGAGCCCGACGCCTCGTGCCGGGCGACACCGTCGCTGCTCTGGCGAGCAGGCCCCAGGAGTCGAAGCAGAAGGAGCCGGTTGTCGCCGGTCTGCGAACAGCTGTGCCGCGGGGCTGGAACTGTGCGCGTCCGAGGGGCGCCCGAGTGGAAATGGCTCTATGTCTTCTGTGCTGTCCGCGGTCAACCGGCCGCGCCTGTCCCGTCCGTCCTGGCTGTCGCCGAAGGTGTTCCGCACCGAGGTCCTCGCCGGCCTGGTCGTCGCCCTGGCGTTGATTCCGGAGGCGATCTCCTTCTCGATCCTGGCCGGGGTCGACCCCCGGGTCGGGCTGTTCGCCTCGTTCACCATGGCGGTAACCATCGCGATCTGCGGGGGCCGGCCGGCGATGATCTCCGCCGCCACGGGAGCGATCGCCCTCGTGGTCGCCCCGTTGGCGAAGGAACACGGTCTGGACCACCTGATCGCGGCGGTGATCCTCGGCGGCGCGATCCAGATCCTGCTCGCGGCGCTCGGCGTGGCGAAGCTGATGCGGTTCATCCCGCGCAGCGTCATGGTCGGTTTCGTCAACGCCCTCGCGATCCTGATCTTCGCCGCCCAGGTTCCGCACCTGCTCGGTGTGTCGTGGCTGGTCTACCCGCTCGTCGCGGCGGCCCTGGTGATCATGGTCGGGCTGCCCCGGCTCACCAGGGCCGTCCCGGCGCCGCTGGTCGCCATCGTGGTGCTGACCGTGGTCACGGTGGCCGCGCACCTGGCGGTGCCGACCGTCGGTGACGAGGGGGCCCTGCCGGACAGCCTGCCCACCCTCGGGCTGCCGCAGATCCCCTGGACCATGGACACCCTCACCCTGATCGCCCCCTATGCCCTGGGAATCGCGCTGGTCGGACTGATGGAGTCGTTGATGACCGCGAAGCTGGTCGACGACATCACCGACACCCCCTCCAGCAAGACCCGCGAGTCGTGGGGACAGGGCGTGGCCAACATCGTCACCGGGTTCTTCGGCGGGATGGGCGGCTGCGCCATGATCGGCCAGACGATGATCAACGTGAAGGCGTCCGGTGCCCGGACCCGGCTGTCGACCTTCCTGGCCGGTGTGTTCCTCCTGGTCCTGGTCGTCGCGCTCGGGGACGTGGTCGCGGTGATCCCGATGGCCGCGCTGGTCGCGGTGATGATCATCGTGGCGGTGTCGACGTTCGACTGGCACTCGGTCGCCCCGAAAACGCTCAAGCGGATGCCGTACGGCGAGACCCTCGTCATGCTCGCCACCGTCGCCACCACCCTGGCCACTCACAACCTCGCGATCGGCGTCATCGTCGGCGTGCTCACCGCCATGGTGATCTTCGCCCGGCGGGTCGCCCACCTCGTCGAGGTCACCAGCGTGCTCGACCCCGACGGCACCACCCGGATCTACTCCGTACACGGTGAGCTGTTCTTTGCCTCCAGCAACGACCTCGTCAGCCGGTTCGACTACGCGGGCGACCCCGGCACCGTGGTCATCGACATGTCCCACGCCCACGTCTGGGACGCCTCCTCCGTCGCCGCCCTCGACGCGATCACGCAGAAGTACGCCGCTCGCGGCAAGTCCGTCGAGATCATCGAATTGAACAAGCCCAGCGCACGCATGCACGACACCCTCGCCGGCCAACTCGGCGTCGGCCACTGATGGCCATCCCCCGTCGCGACGCCGGGCCGGAGCGGCACGCCTCCGGCCCGGCCACCGGTCGCCTGATGCAGATCGGAGAGGCCGCCGAACGGGTCGGGCTCAGCATCCGCACCATCCGCCACTACGAGGAGGTCGGCCTGATCGTCCCCTCCGCGCGCAGCGACGGCGGCTTCCGCCTCTACACCGAGTCCGACCTCGATCGCCTCGCCGTGGTCAAACGGATGAAACCCCTCGGCTTCACCCTCGACGAGATGCGGGATCTGCTCGTCGTCCTCGACGCCCTCGAGACCGCCGCCGGCGCCGACCGCGCGGCCCTGCTCGACCGGCTCGCCATGTTCCACACCGCCGCCGCCACCCGGGTCAGCGCCCTACGCGACCAACTCGCCATGGCTGAAGGCTTCGCCGGGACGCTGCACGACAAACTCGACCATCACGGCAACAACCCGCCTGAACGGGATCGGTGACCACTGCTTCATGAGGGGACACCCCTCGGCGGTGCCGGTGCTGCCCCGGTAGCTGGGGCCTGGTCATCAGCCGGGCGACCAGGGTTGCGTCGAAAATGTGGGGGTTGAAGCCGAATCTAATCTGGATTTGTTCCAGAAGAGTGGGCTAGGGTCATCACATGACGTCCGACTTCGAGGCTCAGCTACGGGCTGTCTCGTTGCGCGTCACCCGTCCCCGGCTGGCGGTGCTCGCAGCGCTGCGCGACCATCCGCACGTCGACACCGACACGGTGATCGCGCTGGTACGGACGGCTCAGCCCACGGTCTCCCACCAGGCGGTCTACGACGTGCTTCGTGCGCTCACCGACGCCGGTCTGGTGCGACGCATCCAGCCCGCCGGTGCGACCGCCCGGTACGAGTCGCGGGTGGGGGACAACCACCACCATGTCGTGTGCCGCTCCTGCGGCGCGATCGCCGACGTCGACTGCGCCGTGGGCGATGCTCCATGTCTCACCGCCTCGGACGACCACGGGTTCGTGGTCGACGAGGCGGAGGTCGTCTACTGGGGTACCTGCCCCGACTGTGCGGCCGAACGTACCTCCCAGTGATCCGCAGCTCGGAAGGAAGCAGATGAGCGACACCCAGGACCACACCCCCTCCAGCGCGCAGGGCGTGGACAAGAAGGAGGCGGCCGGCTGCCCGGTCGCCCACGACTCCGTGACCGCGCACGGCAGCGAGAGCGAGAACCCGGCGATCGACTCGCCGACCCCGAAGACCGGGGGTCGTCCGCGCACCAACCGGGACTGGTGGCCCAACCAGCTCGACCTCTCGGTGCTGCACGCCCGCTCCTCCAAGAGCAACCCGCTGGGGGAGAGCTTCAGCTACGCCAGGGAGTTCGCCAAGCTCGACGTCGAGGCCCTCAAGCGGGACATCACCGAGGTCCTCACCACCTCGCAGGACTGGTGGCCGGCCGACTTCGGCCACTACGGCGGCCTGATGATCCGGATGAGCTGGCACGCGGCGGGCACCTACCGCATCCACGACGGCCGCGGCGGCGCCGGCGACGGTGGTCAGCGGTTCGCCCCGCTCAACAGCTGGCCGGACAACGCCAACCTCGACAAGGCCCGCCGGCTGCTGTGGCCGGTCAAGCAGAAGTACGGCCAGCAGATCTCCTGGGCCGACCTGCTCGTGCTCGCCGGCAACGTCTCCCTGGAGTCGATGGGCTTCAAGACCTTCGGCTTCGGGTTCGGCCGGGAGGACGTCTGGGAGCCCGAGGAGATCTTCTGGGGTCCGGAGGACACCTGGCTCGGCGACGAGCGCTACGTCTCCGAGAAGGAGATGGCGGTTGACGTCGGGGCGACCGAGATGGGACTCATCTACGTCAACCCGGAGGGTCCCCGCGGCAACGCGGACCCGGCCGCGGCGGCGCACTTCATCCGCGAGACCTTCGCCCGGATGGCGATGAACGACGAGGAAACCGTCGCCCTCATCGCCGGTGGACACACCTTCGGCAAGACCCACGGCGCCGGCATCGCCGACGACCACGTGGGCCCCGAGCCCGAGGCCGCCCCGCTGGAGGCGCAGGGCCTGGGCTGGCTGAGCACCTACGGCAGCGGCAAGGGCCCGGACACGATCACCAGCGGTCTCGAGGTGACGTGGACCGACCGGCCGACGCAGTGGAGCAACCGCTTCTTCGAGATCCTCTTCGGCCACGAGTGGGAACTCACCACCAGCCCCGGCGGCGCGAAGCAGTGGGTCGCCAAGGATGCCGAGGCGATCATCCCGGACGCCCACGACCCGGCCAGGAAGCACAAGCCGACGATGCTCACGACCGACCTGGCGCTGCGCGTCGACCCGGCGTACGAGAAGATCTCGCGCCGCTTCCTGGAGAACCCGGACGAGTTCGCGCTGGCGTTCGCCAAGGCCTGGTACAAGCTGCTGCACCGCGACATGGGCCCGGTCAGCCGCTTCCTCGGGCCGTGGGTGGCGGAGCCCCAGCTGTGGCAGGACCCGGTGCCGGCCGTCGACCACGAGCTGGTAACTGACGCCGACGTGGCCGCTCTCAAGGCGAAGGTCCTCCAGGCCGGCCTCACGACCGCCCAGCTGGTCTCCACCGCCTGGGCCTCCGCCGCCAGCTACCGGTCCACCGACAAGCGCGGCGGCGCCAACGGCGCCCGGATCCGGCTCGAGCCGCAGCGCAGCTGGGAGGTCAACCAGCCGGAGCAGCTCGCGACGGTCCTGGAGACCCTCGAGGGCATCCAGCGGGAGTTCAACTCCGGCGGCGGCGCGCAGATCTCACTCGCGGACCTGATCGTGCTGGCCGGTTCGGCCGCTGTCGAGAAGGCGGCGCGCGACGCCGGCGTCGAGGTGACCGTGCCGTTCCGGCCGGGCCGCACCGACGCCACCCAGGAGCAGACCGACGTCGAGTCCTTCCGGGTCCTCGAGCCGCGCGCCGACGGGTTCCGCAACTACCTGCGTCCCGGCGAGAAGACCCAGCCGGAGGTGCTGCTCGTCGACCGTGCCTACCTGCTCAACCTGTCCGCGCCCGAGATGACCGTCCTCGTCGGCGGCCTGCGCGCCCTCGGGGCCAACGTCGGCGGCACGCGGCACGGCGTCCTCACCGACCGGCCCGGCGTGCTCACCAACGACTTCTTCGCCAACCTGCTCTCCCCGGGCACCCGGTGGAAGGCCTCGGAGTCCGACGAGCACGTGTACGAGATCCGGGACCTGGCCACCGATGAGGTGAAGTGGACCGCCACCGCGGTGGACCTCATCTTCGGCTCCAACTCCCAGCTACGGGCCCTCGCGGAGGTCTACGCCAGCCAGGACGCGCGCGACAAGTTCGTTCGCGACTTCGTCGCAGCCTGGACCAAGGTCATGGAACTCGACCGGTTCGACCTCGCCTGACCCGGCTCCAGCCGACGAGCCCCGGTCGATCCACCAGCGATCGACCGGGGCTCGCCTGCGATGGGATTCGGTCATCTGGGGCGGGCATCACCGCTGGCCGGGCGAGTCTGGCCTGCTCCTTGAGTGATCCCTTCAGGCCGGGTATGGCGCCGAGTTGCGTGCCGCACCCAGGGCGGCGGCCCACCAGGCGAGCTGGTCCAGCAGGGTTTTGGCATATCCGGGCGCCTGGGGGTCCAGCGGCCGACCGTCTTCCCACGCTGTGCGGTAGTTCGGGAACGCCAGACCATCGCGGATTGTCACGGCGTGCAGTTCGGTGAGCACGTTCTCCAGGTGGAGGACAGCGTGGCGCCCGCCAGCCGCACCCCCGTAGCTGACGAAAGCGACGGGCTTGGCCGTCCACTGGGTGAAGTGCCAGTCGATGGCGGCCTTCAGGGACGCGGGGTAGCTGTGGTTGTACTCCGGCGTGACCATGATGAATGCGTCCGCGTCCGTGAGGTGGGACGTCAAGGACGCCATTTCGTCGGGGCGCGGGTACGAGTCGCCGGCGAACTTCGGTGAGGCTGCGGGCAACGACAGCGGGATCTCGGCGTCGGCGAGATCGACGACGTCGATGTCGAACCCGCCGTGCTCGCGCGCTTGGTCGGCGACCCAGGAGGCGACGACAGGCCCGAACCGGCCCTCTCGAACGCTCCCGATGATGATGACCAACTTGTGCTTCTCGCTCATGGGCTCCACGGTCCATCGTCCGGACGTCGGCAACCAGACCGGGCGCAGGCTGGCCCTCGTGGGGCCACCCTGCGGGGTTCGATGCGCCGGGGAGACCGCGCTAGGCTCCCGAACATGAGCACGCCGCTGGGCGACTTCATCCGCGCCAAGCGCGACACCATCCAGCCGGAATCGTTCGGACTGCCTGATCGTGGCCGCCGTCGGTCTCCTGGGCTACGACGCTCAGACCTCGCCGCGCGCGCCAGGATCAGCGTCGAATACCTCACCCGCATCGAGCAGGGACGAGACCGTAACCCGTCCCCTGCGGTGGTCAATGCTCTTGCGGACGCCTTGAGCCTCGATGCCGCCGAACGCAATCACCTGCGCCACCTCGCCAAGATCACCGGTGGAGGGTGCGCAGGGCGCGGGCGGCCGGCCCCGCCCAACCGCCAGGTCCGGCCCACCGTGTTGGAGACCCTCCGACTCCTTGAGCCCGGCATCGCATTCGTCACGAACCGCCTGGGAGACGTGCTCGCATACACGCGCGAGTTCGAGCTGCTGATGCGTGGGATCGGGCTGCTCGAGAGCGGGACGCCGAACCTGACGCGCTACGTGTTCACCAATCCGCACGCCCGGATCTTCTTCCCGGACTGGGACCAGGTGGCCGACGAACGAGCGTTCGAACTGTGGCTCGGGCCGTCTGCGGAGACCTCCGAATGGTTCAGGGCCGAGCTCGCCCCGTTGGCCGGCAAGGAGTTCACCCGACGACTCAACCGCCACCTGCCCCCACCGCACGTCCCGCTTCGGGTCAACCACCCCATTGCGCACGAGCTTCGGTGGCAGCGAGAGAAGCTCGAGTTGCCGAAAAACGACGCACAGGAGCTGGTCGTTCTCCTGCCCGCTGATGACGCGACGGCGCGGGCCATGGAGCGGCTGCGTCACCAACCCGACCGTATTCTTCGCGCGGTTGTTTAGCTCATGGCATTGGCCCTTCGCCCATTACCCGCTACCGACTGGCCCTTGCCGAAAAAGGTGAGGGCAGGCGCGGCCCGTCAGGCGAGCAATCCGGAACTGCTGACGCACGTCACGCTCGAAAGGTCTCGTCCGGGACCAGTACCGCACCCCGGGTCGCCGAGCCGTTCGGCCATCAGGGCTCGCAGGTCGTCGCGGACCGCGTCGGCGTCCCGCACCGCCCGTTACAACAGGCGTCGCATCGCATCCGGGCGGCATGTCCGGCCTGGTGAGTGAGCTGCCGAAACGTCGTGACCTCAAGATCGATGGCCTTGTGGTGCGGCTCGACCCGCTCGAACCTGCCCGCGAAACGAGGCGAGTACCTTGTCCGCGCCCTGTCCCGTCCGGTGGCGTCTACGCTGTTACCGAGAAGGGCGGATCATGATCGTTACATGGTGCCGGGCACTGACGCCTTCCTTGTCCGGGGTCGGCCGATGAGCGCAGTCGCATTCCTCAACATCGCCATGCACGGGCACATCAACCCGACGCTGCCGATCGTGGCCGAGCTTGTTCGTCGTGGCCACTCCGTCACCTACCACACGACGCCCGCCTATTCAGAAAAGATCGCGGCCACCGGCGCGCGAGTGCTCCTCTACTCCGGGGATGACATACCGCTTTCCGGCCCGCCAACGCCGGTCACGCTGATGGAGCAGCTTGCGCGCACCGCCGTACGCGTGCTGCCCGCCGTCCTCACCGATTTGCGCGGCGCCCGGCCCGATCTGATCGTGCACGACTCCGCCTGCCTGTGGGGGCCGGTGGCCGCCCGGGAACTCGACGTGCCGGCGGCGGCGTCGTTCACCACGTTCGCGTTCAACCGGCACGTGCCCAGCCCCACCCGCGGCTCCTGGGAGTTGCTCGCCGCGGCGGCGGCCCTGCCCCGCCCCGCCGGGGGATACCTGAGGTCGCGCTGGGAGCTGCGCCGCCGGTACGACACCCGTGGGATACCCCTGGTCGACCTGGCGAACATCCGTCAGCCGCTCAACCTGGTCTACACCTCGCGGGCGTTCCACCCCGAGGCCGACAGCTTCGACCAGTCCTACCGGTTCGTCGGACCGAGCACCGGCGCCCGCCCAGCCGACTCGTCGTTCCCGGTCGACCGGCTGCGGGACCCGGTGCTGTACGCCTCGCTGGGCACGGTGTTCGGCGCCGACCCCCGGCTGCTGCGCAGCTTTGCCGACGCGCTCGCCCCGCTGGGTGGCACCGTGATCGTCGCCACCGGACCCACCGATCCCGCCGCGCTCGGTCCGCTGCCGGCGAACGTGATCGCCCACCGCTCCGTACCGCAGCTGGAGGTGCTGTCCCGCGCAGCGCTGTTCATCACCCATGGCGGGGTGAACAGCGTCAACGAGGCTCTGGACGCCGGCGTCCCGATGCTGGTGGTCCCGCAGGGCGCTGACCAGTCGTTGGTGGCTTCCCGCATCGTCGAGCTCGATGCCGGCCTCGCGATCCGCACCGAGGACGTCAACGCGGAGGTCGTGCGCGCCCTCGCCCGGCGCCTGCTCGACGAGCCCCGATTCCGGGCCGCTGCGAGCACCCTGCGGGTCGCCCAGCGCGAGGCAGGCGGCTATTCGCGCGCCGCCGACGAACTCGAGCGCTATGTGCAGCAGACCGGCCGGGTCACTCAGCCGGTCTCTGCCGATCTGCCACCGCAGGGCTGACCGATGTCCCCCCTCGTCGCCATCCTGCTGCTGTTCGCCGGGCTGTCCGAAGCCGCCGGGCGTCTCGTGCCCGTGGTGGCACGCCTGTCTGGCGTGTCGCGCACCAGGGTGGTCGGGTTGATGCTGGCCGGCGCCGTGGTCGACGGCGCGGTATTCGCGCTCTGGCCACTGTCCGCGTGGACCCTTGCCGAGCTGGTGCTGCCCACCGCACCGTCCGACGAGGCCGCGCTGGTCTGGACACCAGGCCTGGTTGCCCCGCTGCTGCTTGCCGCAGTCCTCGCGTTCCCGCTGCTCGGGCCGCTGCTGCACCTGCTGCTCATGGTGGGAGTGGGGGCCGGCCTCGCTGGTGCGCTCGCCACGGTGGCCGGGGTCGGCTGGTGGGATGCCGCCGGCTGCCTAGCCATCGCGGGAGTCGGGCTCGGCGTCGCCGTCGAGGGCATCCGCCGCCTGGTCGTGAGGCTCAACAGGCCAAGAGCACCGGAGCCGCAAACATGATCGAGCTTGCGCTCCTGCTGCTGCTCGGCGGGATCGGACTGGTCCTGCTCGCCGAAGCTCTGCTCGCCCGCTACGAGGTGCTGGTCTATGCCGCGGGCTGGCGGACTCCCACCATCGCACGCCCCAAGGGCATGCCCCCCGCCCGGGGCGCGGACCCGGACCGCCCCCCGGACGCATACCTGGTCTATCTGGACGGTATCGGGAAACGCCGCTTCCACGACACCCGCGACGGCGGCCGACTGGTCAAGTCCCTGATCGACGGGGCGCCGGAGCTCAGGGTGCTGGGCCAGGTGCAGCCCTACTCGCCGCTGGCCCTTCCGCTCGCCGACCGGCCGGTGTGGGTATGGCTGCGCCGCCACATCGGGCTGGTGCTGTTCCTGCACAACGTGATGCAGATCTTCGTCGCCGCCGACCGCCGGTACCGTCCCCTGTACAACCGCGCCGTCGGCTCGCAGATCGCCACTCAGCTCCGGCTCGCCGGTTACCGGCGTGACAGCGGGATCCCCGTGGTGATGCTCAGTTACAGCGGCGGCGCCCAGGTCGCCACCGGCGCGGTGGACGAATTGTGGTCCCAGCTGCGCTCCCCGCTCTGGCTGATCACTCTGGGCGGGTTCCACAACGGCGCCAACGACATCAGCCACGCCCAGCACCTCGACCGGCTCACCAGTGCCGGCGACCGGATCGAGCGAGTCAGCAACTGGATGTTCCCGCAGCGGTGGCGGCTGTTCCGGTGGAGCGGTTGGAACCGGGCTGACCGGGCAGGGAAGATCACGGTGCACTGGCTCGACCCGGCCACCCACGTCGGTCCGCGCAGCTACATCAGCCCGGAGGCTCGGCTACCCGATGGCCGCAGTTACCTCGACCGCACAGCCGACACCGTGATCGCGCTGATCCGGGATCGCCTCAGCGCGACTGCGAGAACCGACGACCCGCTGTCTTGAACGGACGAGGCCGGTGACCTGAAGGGTCGTCATCTGGCGTCTCTCCCTTGATCGGTCGATCACCCGTTATTCGTACGGTCGCGGTATTCCGCTCGCAGATCGCCATTGGCCGTGTGTGGCGCGCAGTCACGGGTAAAGCGCAGCATGCGTCAACAGGTGCCACGGCGCCGAGACCTGAAGCGGAGTCCCGGCTCGCGCTGGGAGCGGTTCGTGCGGGCGGGTGGAGGGGGTGCCGCCGAGGACCGGCTCGTCCAACGGCTCAAGGTGCGAGAGCGGGCGGTCCGGGTGTACGGCGGAGGCATCGTGGCCCTGCAGGCGGGCATCGCTGCGGTGGCCGCTTGGCTGCTGTCGCACGAACTGACCGGCAATCCCAGTCCCGTGTTCGCCCCGCTCGCTGCCGTCGGGGCTCTGGCCGTGTCGGTGGGCCAGCGGGTACGGCGGTTCGTCGAGCTGGTCGTGGGTGTGGCGCTGGGGGTGCTCGTTGGTGATGTGCTGCTGTCTCTCATCGGCACCGGGCCCTGGCAGCTCGGCCTGGTTGTCGTCATGTCGATCCTCGTAGCCTTCGCACTCAGCAGCCGGGCGGCGGTGGTGATCCAGACGGCGAGCACGGCAGTGCTGATCACCACCTTGAGCCCGCAGGCCCCGAACGTGGAGTTTTCCCGGTTCATCGACGCGCTGCTCGGCGGTGGGGTCGCACTGATCACGGCGATCCTCCTGCCGGTGAACCCGTTGAGAGTGGTCCGGCGTGCCGCCGGACCGGCGCTGCGAACGCTGGTCGAGCAACTGACGGAAACGGCAGAGGCGTTGTGCGAGCGCGATATCGAGCGGGCGATCCGTGCCCGGGACCGATTGCGCGGTAACCAGGAGGAACTTCGGGTCCTGCGGGAGGCGGTCGCGGGCGCACGGGAGGTGACCCGGCTGTCTCCGTTCTCATGGCGGCACCGGCACGGTGTGCTCAGTCACTACGCCCGAACCGCCGAACCGTTGGAGAGAGCGATGGGCAGCAGCGGGGCACTGATCCGGCGAGCCGTCACTGTCATCGAGGACGAGGAGCCGGTCTCGGCAAGGATGATCGACGCGGTTCTCGCTCTTGCCGAGACGGTACGGATACTTCGGGACGAGTTCGCGGCTCGACGGGAGCCCCGCGACGCGCGGGCGAAAGCCCTGCAAGCCGTTCAACATGCCGGCACGGCGTACGGGGAGGACATTGGTTTCTCCGGAACCGTCGTCCTCGCCCAGATACGCACCGCGGCCAGCGACCTGCTCGTCGCGTCCGGCTTGTCCCAGGCGGAAGCCAACAGCCAGGTCCGGTGCGCCTTCGGCAGGCTGCCGGATCCGTCGCCACGAGCCCGGCAGAGCGAGGCCACCGGCGATCATCCGCAGGTGACGCCGGACGCGTCGGCCCGGCGGCTCTGATCGAGACCTCAAGGCCCTGGCGTCAGGGGAGCCGGGCCTGATCGGGGAGGGCCGGGGCGGGCGAATTCATCGTCCGGCCGGTGGGTCGGCCGGATGAGGCCCTGGACCCATCGGTGCGCCGAGGCGCCCGACCAGCTCGCGCGCCGCCTCGATGTACGGCTCGTCGGACTCGAGCGGCCCGTGTCCCCTGATCGGTGGTGGGACGCTGTCGTCGGGTGGGACGACCACGTCGCTCGGGTCTCGGAGGCGGCGGTCCACGGTTGCCGCCGGACCGGTGACGGTGAGCGGCTCGTCCGGCCGGTGGGCGGAGAAGATCCATCCGCCGATCGGGTCGGTGTCGCGCCACAGGTTCAACCATCGCCAGCCGACTCGATCACCCACGTCGTGCAGCAGGTCGTCGTCGATGTAGGCGGGGAAGAGTCGGGCGTAGAACCGGCGCAGTGGTGAGTTATAGGTGAGTAGGGCGACCCGGCCGCTGACGTGGGGCGGCAGTTGGAGGACGGTGGCGGTGACCAGTACGGAGCCGTGGCTGTACCCGGCGATCAGGACGGCGTTGCCGCTCTCGACCAGGTAGGTGATGCGTCGTGCCAGCTCCGGCACGGCCCGCTCGGCGTAGCAGGGCGGCGCGAAGGGGTGGGCGGCGCGAGGCCAGAAGGTGGCCAGGTCCCAGAGCACGCCGACGTGGCGCCGGAACCCGGCGGTCCGATAGGCGAAGATTCCGCCGATGACCAGACTGAGCATGGTCGCCGCGATCAGGTAGCTGCCCATCCCGATGCCGAAGTCGACCAGGCCGGCCGGCACCCCTGCATACCGCTCGATTGTTTCGCCTGGATACAGCCCCAGTAGGTCTACTGCGGCGTTTGCCGCGCTGAGTCCGGCGAGGCAGGCGTAGACCACGGCCAGCGGTATCAGCCATTCGCTGAACCGGGCCCGGACGATCGCCTGCTGCACCTGCCGCAGCCGGGGCGCGGCCTCCCTCGGCGGGTCCGGGAAGTCGCGTGCGACGATCGCGGCCGCCGCGCGGGAGCGGTCGCGTCGGGAGATCACGACCACCACACCGGCGACGACCAGCGTGATCAGCGCCGCCCGGAAGAAGCCGTAGATCGCCCAGGTGTACGCGGCTGCTGGGCGGGGGACCAGGTCTTGTGGGACTGGGGCTGATGCGGTGCGGTCCAGGTAGTCGGCCACCCGGTGGACGAGTTCGGCGGAGAACGCCACCGCGATACTTGCGGCCGCGGTCGCGGTGATCAGCGCGCCCAGCCCGAGTAGCGGCGGGCGACCCGACTGTCGGTTCGGGCGCCACAGCAGCGCGGCGGCCAGGGCGGCCAGCAGCCCGGCATGAGCGACGAACAGCCAGGTCAGGGTCGAGCCGTAGCCGGGCAGGCCACCCCCTTCCTGCCAACGCGTGGGACTGGCCAGGACGTGGGCGCAGACCGCGACGGTGAGACCGATGGCGATCGTCCGCAGCAGGCGGGCGGCGTCGTCGAGCCGCCGGTTCGTGGGGGCCCGGTCGATCAGCGGGGGGGTGCAGAGCAGGGCCACACAGGTGGCCAGGACGCCTCCCGCTGCCGCGGCCAAGCCGATGGTGGTGGCGGAGCCGCCCTGAGCGGCCCGGGCGAACAGCAGGCTGGCGTCCAGTGTCGCGAACGCCGCAGCGACATGGATCGAGCGGAGCCGTCCCACCAGCGGCTCGGCGTCCCACTGGCCGACCGCGCTGAGCGGATGCCCGGACACCCTGCTCTCCGGCGGGCGGAACGCCGTGAACGACCGTCCCGGGCGCGTGCTGACCCACCAGATCAGGCCGATGGCGGCGGTCGGGACCAGCGCGAGCACGGCCAGCCGCAACCCGGTGGGACGTCCACCCAGCCAGGACAGCCAGTTACGACCGGACATGCAGGCCGGGGAGGACATGCACTGCCAGGCGACCAGGTCCAGCGTGACACCGACGACGGCGAGCACGTACAGCACGGTCAGGGTGAGGCCCAGCACCCGACACAGAGATTTGACCACCGTGTCGGAAGCCGGGTTCCCCGGGCGCATCCAGACCGCGAGGTTGAGCAGCATGAACGGCAGCAGGAACAGCAGCGAGAGGGTCCGAACCGCGGTGCCGGAGGGCAGGTCACTCCACCGGTACGCCTCCAGGGTCACCCCACCCGCGCCGTCGGCGTCCGGGCAGCAGGGCCGGGACTGGGGCCGGTAGAAGCCCGCGCTGCCATCCCCCGCGACCTGCTGCACGTTCGGTCGGTCCAACACCTGGGCGGCACCTGCGGCGGCGATCCCGTGCACCCGCAACTCCACCACGTCGTCCGGCATCGCCGGCCCGTTCACTCCCGCTGGTCCAGCTGGCATCGACCCTCCGAGACATCTCGGCAGCCCCACCGCAGGTGGCGGGCTGAGGATGGTCCCGCCGGCCGGGTGGAAGGCGGATCTACCCCACCCGGCCGGCTCTAACCCTGGGGCGCGGGACCAGTGCCGTACGGCACGACCACCGCGCCCACCGACCCGGGCGGTCGGCGAGAGACACCGGTCGCAAACGCCCGTCGGCCTTCAGTTGCAATTGAGAGATCCGCTGGCGGATTGTGCTGGCCCAGAAAGCGACAACGCATCCATCGGCGTTAGGGAATGTGTGTAAGCGGCGCATTCCGCAAAGTGAATGATGTGTCATTCATCGCGCTAGGATGGCTTCAGGATCGGGCCGAAGACAGTGGGGGTGACCGTGACGACGGGTTCGGCGACGGCCCGGCGGCCGGTGAGCTTCAGCACCGGGGGGCTCCCGGAGGCCCAGCGGATCGCGCTGTGGGAGGACCACAACGCGCACGCGCTGATCGGCCTGCGGTGTCACACGTTGGGCGGGGCGCCGTTCGACGCAACCGAGCTCAACCTCGAGCTCGAGCAGTTGCATCTGGCTCGCGTCCGCAGTAACGCGCACGTCGTGGAACGTCCGGCCGAGGTGATCCGCAAGCATCCGGCGGACGCGGTCGCGGTCTATCTGACCCTCGTCGGGGAGGCGTTCTTCTACCACGACGACGGAGTGCTCACCCTGCGCCCGGGGCAGGCCCTCATCTGTGATGCCGATCGTCCGTTCATGCGCGGCTTCTCGCGCGGCCTGGAGGAACTCGCGATCAAGGTGCCGCGTCCGCTCTTCCGCGAGTTGACCGGCCTCACATCGCTCAGCACCCCGCTGGTGCGCGATTTCGCCAAGGGTGACGTTCCGGCACGGACGTTCGCGAGGCTGATCGACCGTGCCCTGCGCCCCGAGGGAGGCGAGCCCGTCGACGAACGGATCGCCCTCGACCTGCTCGCGAGCATGGCCGGCAGCCGTCCGGCCCAGCTCGGCACGGTGCATCTGGCCAACGCGCGGACGTTCATCGAGGATCACCTGACCGACAGCCGCCTGACCGCCGCCCGCGTCGCAGCCGGGATCGGCATCAGCGAACGCCACCTGTCCCGGGCGTTCGCCGCCGCCGGCACCACTGTCCCGCAGTTCGTGCTGGCGCGGCGGCTGGAACGCGCCCGCGCGCTGCTCGGGTCCTCGCCGCAGTTGCCGGTCGGTGAGGTCGCGGCGCGCTGCGGCTTCGGTTCGGCCACCCACTTCTCGCAGGCGTTCCGGGCGCGCTTCGGCATGCGGGCCACCGACCTGCGTCGGCAGGCCCGCGCGGGCCGGCTCGGTTAGTTCTCGGATTCCGCCACACCTTCGTCTTTCCGCCGTATTACGGCTTCAGCCCTTGCTGGGGCGGCGGAGCACCGCCGCACACTTGTCGAGCGAGTGGCCAGGACCACACGCCGAGCAGTGGAGT
The DNA here is from genome assembly GCF_036902725.1 of Micromonospora psammae. Classification (NCBI taxonomy): domain Bacteria; kingdom Bacillati; phylum Actinomycetota; class Actinomycetes; order Micromonosporales; family Micromonosporaceae; genus Micromonospora; species Micromonospora psammae. The sequence continues at coordinate 54,285 of NZ_JBAKHM010000004.1, forward strand.
GGGGGATCTGATGGCAGTGTTCAGCGACGGGATGGCCGAGACGCCGCTACCTCAGGGATCGACGGTGACGACCGACGTCGTCGTCATCGGCTCGGGCCCGGCGGGCGCGGGAGCAGCGTTGTTCCTGTCCACGCTGGGAATCCCGAACATCATGATCACGAAGTACCGGTGGACGGCCAACACGCCGCGGGCGCACATCACCAACCAGCGCTCGATGGAGGTCTTCCGGGACCTGGGCATCGAGGACCAGGTGCTCGCCGACGCCACTCCGCACGAGCTGATGGGCGACACCGTCTTCTGCACCTCGATCGCCGGCGAGGAGATCGGGCGGATCCTCACCTGGGGTACGCATCCCGCCCGGCAGGCCGACTACCGCCTCGCGTCACCGTGCCTGCCGGTCGACATTCCCCAGACCCACCTGGAACCGATCCTGCTGCGCAACGCCGTGACGCGAGGTACCCAGGCCCGGTTCTCCACCGAGTACCTGGGGCACCGGCAGGACGCCGACGGCGTCAGCGTCGAGGTGCGGGACCGCCTCACCGGCCAGGTGTACACGATCCGGGCCAAGTACCTCATCGGGGCCGACGGCGCCCGCTCCAAGGTCGCCGCCGACCTCGGCCTTCCGATGGAAGGCGCGATGGACATCGCCGGTTCGATGAACATCACGTTCAAAGCCGACATCGCGGCATACTGCGACCACCGGCCGTCGGTGCTCTACTGGGTGATCCAGCCCGGGTCGAACGTCGGCGGCATCGGGGCCGGGCTGGTGCGGATGGTGCGGCCCTGGAACGAGTGGCTCATCGTCTGGGGCTACGACATCAGCCAACCCCCACCGGTCGTGGACGAGGCCGCCGCCGTCCAGATCGTGCGCAACCTGCTGGGGCTGCCCGACATCGAGGTGGAGATCACCGGCACGTCGCTGTGGGGCAACAACGAGATGTACGCGACCCATCTGCAGTCGGGGCGGGTGTTCTGTGTCGGGGACGCGGTCCACCGCCACCCGCCGAGCAACGGTCTGGGGTCGAACACCTCGATCCAGGACTCCTACAACCTCGCCTGGAAGCTGGCGGCCGTCCTCCGTCAGCAGGCCGCGCCTTCGCTGCTGGAGACCTACTCGGTGGAGCGGGCGCCGGTGGCCAGGCAGATTGTCCAGCGGGCGAACAGGTCCAGCCGCGAGTTCGTCCAGTTCTTCGAGGCGCTGGGCCTGCTCGACGCCAAGGACGAGGCCGAGATGGCCGCGCGGATCGAGGAGCGCAAGGCCAACACTCCCGAGGGGGCGGCCAAGCGGGCCGCGTTGATGTCGGCCATGGAGCTCAAGCACTACGAGTTCAACGCCCACGGTGTCGAGCTGGGGCAGTTCTACGAGTCCGAGGCGGTGGTCTCCGACGCCACCCGCCGGCCGGAACCGAGCCGGGACCCGGAGCTGTACTACGAGCCTTCCACGGTCCCCGGATCCCGGCTGCCGCACGCCTGGGTGGGCGATGCCCGGCACAAGGTCTCCACGCTCGACCTGGCGCCGATGACCCGGTTCACCGTGTTGACCGGCATCGCGGGGGAGCCGTGGGTGGCGGCCGCCGAGAAGGTCGGCCAGGAGCTCGGTGTGCCGCTGGAGGCCGTGGTGATCGGCCCTGGGCGCGAGGTGACCGACCTGTACTACGACTGGGCGCGGGTGCGGGAGGTCGAGGAGGACGGCGTGCTCCTGGTACGCCCGGACAAGCACATCGGCTGGCGGTCGATGCGGTTGGCCGCTGATCCGGAGCGGGCGCTGCGCGAGGCGATGTCGGCGATCCTCGGCCGGGGTGATGCGGCGTGAGAGTCAGCTTCACGCACGAGACGCTGCCGCAGCGGGTGGTGTTCGCCTCCTACCAGGCGGCGGGTCACCTCGCCGACGAGGTGGCCCGACTCGGCGCCGCCCGCCCGATGGTGATCGCCGCGGAGGCCGACAGCGCGTTGGCCGACCCGTTGGTGGCCGACCTGCCGAACGCGGTGCGCCACACCGAGGTGGTGATGCACGTGCCCACCGAGGTCGCCGAGCGGGCCCGTACGGCCGCCGAGAAGCACGACGTCGATGCCATCGTGAGCATCGGTGGCGGCTCCACCACCGGCCTGGCCAAGGCGGTGGCGCTGACCACCGGGCTGCCCATCGTCGCCGTCCCGACCACGTACGCGGGCTCCGAGGCCACCAACGTCTGGGGACTGACCGAGGGCGGCCGCAAGACCACCGGGGTCGATCCCCGCGTGCTGCCGCGGTCCGTCGTCTACGACGCCAGCCTGATGCTGTCCCTGCCGGTGCCACTGAGCGTGGCCTCCGGATTGAACGCGCTGGCGCACTGCGTCGACTCGATGTGGGCGCCGCGGGTCGACCCGATCGACCAGGCGCTCGCGCTGGAGGGCATCCGCGCCCTTCGCCAGGGACTCCCCCTGGTCGTGCGTGATCCGCAGGGCATCGAGGGGCGTGAGCAGACGCTGTACGGGGCCTACCTGGCCGCCGTGGCGTTCGCCTCGGCCGGCTCCGGGCTGCACCACAAGATCTGCCACGTGCTCGGCGGGATGTACAACCTCCCGCACGCCCAGACCCACGCCGTGGTGCTGCCGTACGTCCTCGCGTTCAACGCACCGTCGGTCCCCGACAGCGCGCAGCGGATGGCGGCGGCCTTCGGTGCGGCGTCCGCCCTGGACGGGTTGCGGCGCCTGCGCGAGCAGGTGGACGCACCGCGCGCCCTGCGCGACTACGGGCTGCGCGAGACCGACATCCCGGCCGCAGTCGACGCGGTCCTGGCGGTCGTGCCGCCGAGCAACCCGACGCCGGTCACCCGCGAGAACCTCGCGGACCTGCTACACCGAGCATGGGACGGAGGGGAGCTGGCATGAGCCCCGAGCAGCAGGACCGTGAGTCACAGCTGGTCGAGCGGGTGGTCGCGTCGTTCGACAACGCGCCGGATCCGCGGGTCAGGGAGCTGATGCAGGCGCTCACCCGGCACCTGCACGCCTTCCTGCGGGAGGTGCGGCCGACCGAGCAGGAGTGGCAGCGCGCCATCGGGTTCCTCACCGCCGTCGGTCACATCACCGACGACCGGCGTCAGGAGTTCATCCTGCTCTCCGACGTCCTGGGCGCCTCGATGCAGACCGTCACCGTCAACAACGAGGCGTACCGCGACGCCACCGAGGCGACGGTGTTCGGCCCGTTCTTCGTCGACGGCTCGCCGAAGATCGAGCTCGGCGGTGACATCGCGGCCGGGGCGTCCGGGCAGCCGTGCTGGGTCGAGGGCACGGTCACCGACACCGACGGCAACCCGGTGCCGCATGCGCGGATCGAGGTCTGGGAGGCCGACGAGGACGGCTTCTACGACGTCCAGTACGGCGACGACCGGGTCGCCGCCCGTGGCCACCTGTACAGCGACGCGGACGGCGGCTACCGCTTCTGGGGGGTCACCCCGACGCCGTACCCGATCCCGCACGACGGACCGGTCGGCCGGCTGCTGGCCCTCACCGGCCGGTCCCCGATGCGGGCCTCACACCTGCATTTCATGATCCAGGGGGAGGGTTACCGGACCCTGGTGACCCACATCTTCGTCCGCGGGGACGAGCTGCTGGACCGCGACAGCGTCTTCGGAGTACGGGACTCGCTGGTCAAGGACTTCGCGCCCCAGCCGGCCGGATCCCCGACCCCCGATGGCCGCGACCTGGGAGACCGCGCGTGGTCACGCGTGCGGTTCGACATCGTCCTGGCGCCCGCGACCGCGGCTCACGAGGAGGCCTGACCCATGCCCACCGACGTGTATCTGTACGACGCCGTCCGCACCCCCTTCGGCCGCTACGGCGGCGCGTTGGCCGGCGTGCGGCCGGACGACCTGGCGGCCCACGTGCTGCGGACGCTGGTCGAGCGCGCGCCCGCGCTGGCACCGGACCGCGTCGACGAGATCGTGCTGGGCAACGCCAACGGCGCCGGGGAGGACAACCGCAACGTCGCCCGGATGGCCGGCCTGCTGGCCGGCCTGCCGACGTCGGTACCGGCCACGACGGTGAACCGGCTCTGCGGCTCCAGCCTGGACGCCGCCATCGTCGCCTCCCGCCAGATCGCCCTCGACGAGGCCGACGTGGTGCTGGTCGGCGGTGTGGAGTCGATGAGCCGGGCGCCCTGGGTGCTGCCCAAGCCGGAGAAGGCGTACCCGGCCGGGGACGCGGCGCTGGTGTCCACCACCCTGGGCTGGCGGCTGGTGAACCCGCGGATGAACCCGGAGTGGACGGTCTCGCTGGGCGAGGCCACCGAGCTGCTCGCGATCCGCGAGCAGGTCGACCGCGACGCGCAGGACGCCTTCGCGCTGCGCTCGCACCAGACGGCCGCCCGCGCCTGGGAGTCGGGGTTCTACGACGACCTCGTCGTCGGCGTGCCCGGGGTGGACCTCGCCCGCGACGAGTCCATCCGGTCCGACACCAGCCTGGCGAAGCTCGCCGCGCTCAAGCCGGTGTTCCGCAAGCAGGACGGCACGGTGACCGCCGGGAACTCCTCGCCGCTCAACGACGGCGCCTCCGCGGTGCTGCTGGGCAGCCCGTCCGCCGAAGAGATCGTCGGTCGGGCGCCGCTGGCGCGCATCGCCGGTCGCGGGGCTGCCGCGAACGACCCGCAGTATTTCGGGTTCGCGCCGGTGGAGGCCGCCAACCTGGCGCTCAAGCGCGCCGGCATCGGCTGGGGTGACGTGGGTGCGGTCGAGCTGAACGAGGCGTTCGCCGCCCAGACCGTGGCGTGCGTCAACGCCTGGGGCGTCGACCCCGACATCGTCAACGCACACGGCGGCGCCATCGCCATCGGTCACCCGTTGGGCGCCTCCGGCACCCGCGTGCTCGGCACGCTCGCCCGCTCGCTGTGCGCCTCCGGCCAGCGGTGGGGGGTCGCCGCGATCTGCATCGGTGTCGGGCAGGCGCTCGCCGTGGTCCTCGAGAACCTGGACGCCTGAGCCATGGCCAGCATCCTGGAGGACCCGACCGCGGCGGTGGTGGGGATCCCCGACGGCGCCACGGTGATGATCGGCGGATTCGGCACCGCCGGCCAGCCGGTCGAACTCATCGAGGCGCTCATCGCGTGCGGCGCCACGAATCTCACCGTGGTCAACAACAACGCCGGAAACGGCGACGTGGGCCTGGCGGCGCTGATCCGTGCCGGCCGCGTACGCAAGATCGTTTGCTCCTTCCCCCGCCAGCGGGACTCCTGGCACTTCGACGAGAAGTACCGGGCCGGTGAGATCGAGCTGGAGCTCGTTCCGCAGGGCAACCTCGCCGAGCGGATCCGCGCCGCGGGTGCCGGCATCGGAGCCTTCTACACGCCCACCGGCTACGGGACCTCGCTGGCCGAGGGCAAGGAGGTCCGGGAGATCGACGGAAGGCACTACGTGCTCGAGTACCCGCTGCGAGCGGACTACGCCCTGGTGAAGGCGCACCGGGCCGACGAACTCGGCAACCTGGTCTACCGCAAGACCGCGCGCAACTTCGGGCCGATCATGGCGGCGGCCGCGACGACCACGGTCGTGCAGGTCGAGGAGTTGGTGCCGGTCGGTGCGCTCGACCCGGAGGTCATCGTCACGCCGGGCATCTACGTCGACCGCATCGTCCAGGTGCCGGCGCCCGTGCCGGTGCCCGAGCCGGTCGGAGCGGGCCAGTGACCGGGGTGGGCCGGCGCGGCCTCGGCAAGGACGAGCTCGCCGCCCGCGTCGCGCGCGACATCCCGCACGGAGCCTTCGTGAACCTCGGCATCGGGCTGCCGACCCGGATCAGCAACCACCTCTCCCCGGGCAGCGGCATCGTGCTGCACACGGAGAACGGCATGCTGGGCATGGGGCCCGAGGCGCAGGGGGACGCGATCGACCTCGACCTCATCAACGCCGGCAAGGTTCCCGTGACCGAACTGCCCGGCGCCTCGTACTTCCACCACGCCGACTCCTTCGCCATGATGCGCGGCGGCCACCTGGACGTCTGCGTACTCGGCGCCTACCAGGTGTCGGCCCGCGGTGACCTCGCGAACTGGCACACCGGCCGGCCCGACGACATCCCGGCCGTGGGCGGCGCGATGGACCTCGCCATCGGGGCCAAGGAGACGTTCGTGATGATGGATCTGTTGTCGCGGGACGGGGTTGCGAAGCTGGTGCCGGAGTGCACCTACCCGTTGACCGGTGTGGGCTGCGTCAGCCGCGTCTACACCGACCTCGCGGTGTTCCTCATCGAGGACGAGGGCGTGGCGGTACGGGAGCTGTTCGACTGCACGTTCGACGAACTCGTGGGTCTTCTCGAGGTCCCGCTGCTGGACCGGACCTGAACCGCAGCAGACTGTTCACCGAGGTGGGTGGCACGATCAAGCAGATCGAGCACCACTACCCGCACTTCAACGGGGTCTTCTCGGGCGGCGACACCGTGGTGTGCGAGGGCGCCAGCCACGGCGAGCACCGGGACGGACCGTGGCGGGCGGGGGTCCCCGAGTGGGGCGCCGGACGCTGGTGCGACGTGTTCGAGATCCGGGACTGGAAGATCCAGCGCGTCTTCATCTACCTCGATCCCGACTACGCCGGGCAGGACACCGCCCGCTACCCCTGGCTGCAGCAGGGGTGAGCCGAGCCGGCCTGCCCGGCGCGCCGACCGCCGCGACCGGTGGGAAGGCCGCGGAGCAGGAGGGTGCGGGCGGGCTTCTCGACGCTCGTGGGCGGCAGCCAGGCCAGCGCGAGGGACGGGTCCGTACGCGCTGATCGAGGGCCTTCCGGTCGTCGACGGGGCGCTGCCGACCCGGTTCGCGCTGGCGCTCGTACCCCTGGTGGCGACGCTGTTCGTGCTGGCGGCGGACCGGGCGTTGGCGTCACCCCTCGCGCCGGTGCGGTTCACGGTGCCGCGGCGGTGCTGCTGGCGGTGCTGTCCGTCGCGCCCGCGCCGCTACCGGCCACCCAGCGGACGCCGACGCCCGACTGCTTCTCCAGCGGGGCCTGGCAGCGAGTGCGTCGAGCCGGGCCGGGTGCTGGTGCCCGTGCCGCTGCCCACGCCCCGGGAACCCTGGACGATGGGCTGGGCGGCGGCCGCCGACGCCCGGTTCGCGATCCCGGAGGGCTTCTTCATCGCCCCCTACGGCGCCGGTGGACGCGCGTCGGTTGGCACGTACCCCAGCCCACCTCGCAGCTGCTGGCCACGGTGGCGGAAACCGGGATGGTCCCCCGGATCAGCCCGGAAGACCGCGCCCGGGCCGGCTGGGACGTGCGTTTCTGACGGGCCTCGTGTGTGGCCGCCGCGGTCGAGGGGCCCCGGTCGGCGGCCCTGCGCGACACGCTGGAGGCGCTGTTCGGTCCGCCGACGCTGATCAGCGACGCGTTCGTGTGGCGCGTCGAACCCCGGAGGTGACGTGGTCGTCCGCGAGTGTCGCCCACACCGTCGCATCGACGAAGTCCGCAACCCTTGCGCAACCCCGAAATGGCTCACAACAATCTTCTCCATCGGCTTTCCTCAATTAGCCGTCGGGCGTGCCGGTATATGCCGACAGCGTCTGTCCGGAGTGGGAACCGTCGTCGCAGGAGCGTTTGATCAGGCGCTTTTCCGTCCATCAGCAGTGGAGAATTCGATGAAGCGATTCCGCCGAAGGTGTGCCGTCGTGGCGACTGCCGCGCTGCTCGCGTCGTCGTCCGCCGCCGCCGTCGCCGCGTCGCCGGCGACCGCCGCGGCCCCGGTCGACCGGGTCGCGTACGCCGACAAGCTGCGGGCCATGTGGCAGGGTGAGGCGCTCGCCAACTGGACCGGGCTCACCACCGAGGGGCTCCGCGTCACCACACCGTTCTTCACCGACGCCGACTGGGGCACCCGGCTGGGCGACGGCAGGAGGATCGACTACGTCGTCCAGGATCCCTGGGGAGCCGACGACGACACCGACATCGAGTACACCTACCTGCACGCGATGGCCAGCACCTACCGGGACGTACGGCTGACCCCGGAGCAGATCGCCACCACCTGGCAGCGGCACGTCAACCGCTACATCTACGTCTCGAACAGCCGGGCGCGGACCCTGATGGGGGAGAGGGCGCTGCCGCCGGCCACCGGCATGAACGTCGCCAACACCCATTCCCTGCGCATCGACGCGCAACTCACCACCGAGTTCTTCGGCGCGCTGGCACCCCGGATGCCGGAACAGGCGTTGCGCCTGTCCGAACTGCCGATCCGCACCACCGCCGACAGCTACGCGGCGCACGCGGCGCAGTTCTTCGTGCTTCTCTACTCGCTGGCCGCGGCGGTCGACACCACCGCCCCCCGGCGCGACCAGATGCTCTGGTTGACCCGCGAAGCCCGCCGGTACCTGCCGAACGGCTCCAAGAGCGCCGACGTCGTCGACTTCGTGCTGGCGGACTTCCTGGCCAACCCCGACGTCGACGACTGGGAGTCCACCCGCGACAAGATCTACCAGCGCTACCAGGCCAGGGCGGGCGAGAAGGGCTTCGTCTACCGGGACTGGTACGAGTCCAGCGTCAACCTGGCCACCGGCGTGCTGGCGCTGCTCTACGGCCTCGGCGACTTCAAGCGCACCGTACGCATCGGCACCCTCAGCGGATGGGACTCCGACAACCCGACCGCCACCCTCGGTGGCCTGCTCGGCCTGCTGTACGGCACCGCCGAGTTGCGGGCCCAGTTCCCCGACCGCGTGCTCTCCGACCGGTACCACAGCCTGCGCACCCGCGACGCGCTCCCCGACTTCCTGCCCGGCGACCCGGCGGCGGAGGACACCTTCACCCTGATGGCGCAGCGGATGCTTCCCCTGGTGGATCAGGTGGTACGCGAGGCACGCGGCAGCGCCGGTGGCGGCGGCTGGGGCATCCCGGACCGGGCACCGGCGCCGAGCGATCCGGCCTCCCTCGCGGCGGCCAACCCGCTGGTCGAGCTCCACCGGCGTAGCGCCAACAACCAGGTCCGCAGGGCCGGTGGTGCGGTGTGGGCCAACCTGGATCCGGCCGGGAGCACCGATGGCGGAGGCGTGTCGTACGCGTCGGCCATCGCCGACGGGCGGGAGGCCGACTTCTCCGGTGTCGAGCCGTCGCAGCACCAGGCCCGGTACGTCTCGGCGCGCGGCTCCGGCGGCACCCAGACCTTCACGGTCACCTACGACCGGCCGGTCTGGGTCCACACCGTCCGGGTGGTTGCCGGCGCTGCGGCGGGGCTGCGGTCGGCGAGGGTGCAACTGCGCGGAACGGACGGTGTCTGGCGCGACGCGGCGAGCGGTTCCGTCTGGTCCCGGCCCCTGAGCGGGCGCCCCTACCAGCAGAGCGACCTGCAACTGGACCGGGCGGTCACGGCCACGGGTGTCCGCCTGATCGGTGATCTCGGTACGAATCCCTACACCACCCTGGCGGAACTGGACGCGTTGAGCGCTCCGGGGCCGGGCGCGACGACGGTCATCGAGGCGGAGAGCCTGTTGCCCACCCTGCGGTCCACCGCTCCCGCCGGGCGGCAGGAGAACTGTTGCGGCGTGACCTGGTCGGCGGACGCGCAGGTGCTGTTCCAGGGCGACTCGGTGGGCGACACCTTCTCTCTCACCTTCAACGCGCCACGGGCCGGACGGTACGACCTCGGCCTCTCGTACACCCGGGCCTGGGACTTCGGGACGCAGCGCACCCGTCTCGACGGCCGGGACCTGGGCACCTTCTCCCACGGCCTGACCGGCGGTGGCGTCGACACGGCGCGCCGCGACCACGGCGTGGTGGAACTGGCCGCCGGCACCCACACGCTCACCTTCGAGGTGACGGGCAAACCAGCGTCCTCACCGCGGTACGGATTCGGGCTGGACGCGATCGACCTGCGCTATCTCGGTCCGCTCGGCTGACCCGCCACCGGCATCCCCGACTCCGGCCCACCGCGCGGAATCCCGCGCGGTGGGCCGCTGGCGCGTGACCCGGGCCGGCGTCCCGTCGGCCCGCCGGACATCGACGTGCGTTATCGCCTCGTTACCGACGCAACCGTTGCGCAACCCTCTCACGCCGATCGATACTCCGAATCAACACGAGTTGGCAATTCGAGTTGATAGGACGCCAATGGCCAACCGAAGTGATGTCGCGCGTCTCGCCGGCACGTCCGCCAGCGTCGTCAGTTACGTGCTCAACGACGGCCCCCGCGGCGTCGCCCCGGCCACCCGGGAACGCGTCCTGGCCGCCATCGCCGAACTCGGATACCGCCCCAACGCGGTGGCCCGGTCGCTGCGGACGAGCCGGACCATGACCCTCGGGCTGGTCATCCCGGACAACTCGAACCTGTTCTTCGCCGAGCTGGCCCGCAGCATCGAGGAGGTCGGCTTCGAACACGGGTACACCATCCTGCTGGGCAACGCGATGGACGACGACGAGCGGGAGGCCCGTTACGTGCGGGCGCTGCTGGACCGGCAGGTCGACGGGCTGATCCTGGTACCCGCGCACGGCGCGCGCACCTGGACCGCGGAACTCTCCCAGACACCGGTTCCCCGGTTGGTCCTGGACCGGGAGATCGCCATCCCGCACGCCACCCACGTGCTGGTGGACAACGAGGCGGGCGCCTACGAGGCGACCACCCACCTGCTGGAGCACGGGCACCGACGCATCGGATGCGTGGCCGGCATGGCCGACATGCACCCCACCGTGGACCGGGTCGCGGGCTGGCGCCGGGCCGGGGCCGAGGGCGGCCTGGACCCGGCCGGCTCGCCGCTGATCCATGTGCCGTTCGGACGTGCCCACGGCTACCGGGCCGGCCGCCAACTGCTGACCGCCCCCAACCCCCCGGAGGCGCTCTTCGTCACCAGCGACGAGCAGGCCATCGGAGTGCTGCGCGCCGCCGCCGAACTGGGCGTGCGGGTACCGGAAGACCTGGCCCTGTGCTCCTTCGACGGCATCGGAGCGAGCGCGTACACCGTGCCGGCGTTGAGCACGATGCGCCAGCCCTTCGAGGAGCTGGGCCGGGCCGCCGTGGAGTGGATGGTGCGGCGGGTGGCGGAGCCGTCCACCCCGGTCGCCCGGATCGTGCTGCGATCCAGCCTGATCGCCCGGGGTTCGTGCGGATGCCCGGACCCGGCCGGCGGGGACCACGGCATCGACGGTCCGGCGTAGACGCCGGCAGCACCGCGCGGCTGATGGTCGTGGGCAGTCTCAACATGGATCTCTGCGTGCGGGTGCCGCGGCTGCCGCAGCTCGGCGAGACGGTCACCGGCGAGGCGCTCGGGGTGCTCAGCAACGGCCTGTTGCTGATGGGGGTCTCCGACTTCCAGCGGGCCATGATCACCGGGGCGTGATCATCGTCGCCGTCGTGCTCGACGCCTACCGCCGCCGGCTCTCCCTGCGGTTGTCCGCCAACTGAGACCACGGCGGCACCTCCCAGCGGCCGTGCTCGCTGCCTCCCCGGCAACGAGGAGACAGGGGGTCACGCCCCCTGCCTCCTCACGGCCGCGTGGTTACCGCGCCTGGAGCCGGAACGACTGGGCGGCGGTGCCGTTGCAGGTGTACTGCACCAGCTGGACACCGTCGGCGGTGGAGGCGCCCGGCACGTCCAGGCACTTGCCGCTGAGCCGGTTGACCAGGCGGTAGTAGCCGTTGCCCTCCGGGACCGGCTGCCACTGCTGGTTGCCGCCACCGCCGTAGGCCCAGAGCTGGACCGGTGCGTTGTCGGCGGTGGACACGTTTGTCACGTCGAGCGCCTGGGCGCTGTTGTTGCGGTTGTTCACCCGGGTGAAGCCGCTACTGGTGGGCTGGAACTGGTACTGCTGGGCGAAGGTCGCGTTGCAGGCGTACTGCTGGATCGCGGTGCCGTTCGCGGTGCCGGCGGCGCGGGCGTCGACGCACTTTCCGCTGCCCCGGTTGGCCAGGCTGTACCAGGAGGTCGAGGAGATCGGATCGGAGGGCGGGGGAGTGGTGGCACCACCGCCGAGCCAGAGCAGCCCGTCGATGACGAAGCGGTTCTGCACCTCGCTGGCGAACGTGGACGACAACGGCACGTCCCTGGCGTAGTCCATGGCGTTGTGGCCGAAGTTCGCGTACAGCATCTTGTAGCTGGTGTTCGTCCACATGATCGGGTAGTAGCCGCTGTACCAGGTCTGGTTCGGATCGGTGCCGAGCGGGAAGCTGCTGGGGTCGACCGACGCCAGGATGTTGATGGCCGGGTTGGTCCGCAGGTCGCGGCTCCAGCTGTACCACTCGCTCACCGAGGAGGTGAAGGTGGCGGGCAGCCGGACGGTGGAGGGGTGGGTGCGGTTCTCGACCCGCAGGGTGGCGGTGGTGGGTCCCCAGGTGTTGGTCCGGAACGCGCCGGTGCCGAGGAACTGGTTGTGGTACCAGTCCCAGCCGCCGGGGTTGGTGGTGAAGGCGGAGACGTGGAAGCCGAGCCAGCCGCCACCGCCGCGCATGTACTGCTCGAACGCGGGGCGCTGGGCGACCGGCGGCAGGTCGTCCAGGAAGATCACCACCTGGTACTGGGCCAGGTTGGCGGTGTTCAGCTGGCTCCAGTCGTTGGTCGCCGTGTAGGAGAAGTTGTGCTGTGCGGCGATCTGCGGGAACCACTGGTTGGCTTCCCGGACGAAGCTGATGTGGGCCTGGTCGTGGTTGCCGTTGTAGAAGGCGATGACCTTGAAGGCCGGGGCCGCGTGGGCGGGCTGGGCGAAGCCGGTCACCAGCACCAGGCAGAGTGTGAGGAAGTGGACCACCCTGCGGGCCACGGTGCGATGGGTACGGGCGATCATGCTGCGTCCTCCCGGTTGTCGTCGCGCTGATGGGGGTGTCGAGGCACGACGGTCGGCGACACCCTGTCTCCCGACCGAGCTAATTGAAACTAATCTTTACAATAGTTGCGCCGGAGCCGGGTGGATAGCTCTGATCTCCGCCCTGCGGAGCCTGAGGGTGATCGTGAGCTGGCCGCCTTGGAGGCTCGGCGGACCCGACATGCGGGCCCCGCATCACTTCGGCCGACGTGATCCAGGTCACATTGGGTGAACTTTCACCCGCCGCTCACGTCCAGGACACCTGGATAGCTCTCGCGTTCATCCAGGGAGAATGATGCGTTCAGTTCGCAAGATATCGGCGCTGGCACTGCTGGTGCTGGGCGTCTCGGCGGTGGCGCCGGGCGGTCTGCCGGCGTCGGCGCAGCCCCAGGCCGCGCAGCCGACGACCAAACCCAAGGTCGCGTCCAAGCCCCGGACGGTCACTCTGCTCACCGGCGACACCGTCCACGTCAGCACCGTGAACGGCCAGACCGCGGTCGACGTCGTGCCGGGCAAGGGGCGGGAGCGGATCCCGTTCCTCACCCACAGCGCCGGCGAGGACGTACGGGTCATCCCCGCCGACGCCGTCGGCCTGCTCAACCGGGGCAAGCTCGACGAGCGGCTCTTCGACATCTCGACGCTTGTCGACTTCGGCTACGACGACACCCGGTCCACCCTGCCGCTCATCGTCCAGCACAGCAGCAGCGCCGCCCCCGCCGCCCTCGCCGGCGCCCGGACCACCCGGAAGCTCTCCGGGGCGAGCGCCGTCGCGGAGAACCGCGCGGAGGCGGTGTCCTTCTGGAACAACCTCACCTCCACGGCGAACGGCACCGAGCGGCGACTGCGGGCCGGGTTCGACAAGGTCTGGCTCGATGGACTGCGCAAGCCCACCCTCGACGTCAGCGTCCCGCTGACCGGCGCGCCGAAGGCCTGGCAGGCCGGCTGGACGGGAACGGGGGTGAAGGTCGGCGTGGTGGACACCGGCGTCGACCTGACCCACCCCGACCTGGCCGGCCACGTCGCCGCCGCGGAGAACTTCACCGCCGAGCCGGACGCCCTCGACCGGGTCGGCCACGGCACCCATGTCGCCTCCACCATCGCCGGCAGCGGGGCCGCGTCGCAGGGCAGTCACAAGGGCGTGGCGCCCGGGGCGACCCTCTACAGCGCCAAGGTCTGCATGCGGGAGGGCTGCCCGGAGTCGGCGATCCTGGCCGGCATGACCTGGGCGGCGGAGCAGGGCGTCAAGGTCGTCAACATGAGCCTCGGCGGCCCGGACAGCCCGGGGACCGACCCGATCGAGGCGGCCCTGACCGACCTCACGCACCGCCACGGCGTGCTCTTCGTCGTCTCGGCGGGCAACGAGGGCCTGGCCGGCGAGTCCACGGTGAGCTCACCCGGCGGCGTGGACGAGGCGCTGACCGTGGGCGCCGTGAGCAAGACGGGCGAGCTGGCCGAGTTCTCCAGCCGGGGTCCGCGCGCGGGCGACGCCGGCATCAAGCCGGACATCACCGCCCCCGGCGTCGGCATCGTCGCCGCCCGCAGCTCGGCCTCCCAGCTGTGGCCGGCCGAAAACCCGCAGTACGCCAGCATGGACGGCACCTCGATGGCGGCTCCGCACGTGGCCGGTGCGGCGGCGATCCTGGCCCAGCAGCACCCGGACTGGACGCCTGAGCGGATCAAGTCCACGCTGATGGCCGCCGCGCAGCCGAGCGCCACCATCGGTGTCTACGAGCAGGGCGCCGGCTTCCTCGACGTGGCCCGGGCGATCCAGCAGAGCGTCACGGCGAGCCCGGTCAGCGTCGCCTTCGAGCGGACCGCCACCGCGCAGCAGCGCACGATCACGTACGCGAACAGCGGCTCCTCCGCCGTCACCCTGGCTGTCTCCCTCGACGCCAGGGACGCCGAGGGAGCCCCGGCGCCGGCCGGCCTGTTCAGCCTCAGCGCCTCCTCCGTGACGGTCCCGGCCGGCGGCACGGCCACCGTGACCGTGAACGTGCAGTCCGGCGCCGGCCTGCCCGAGCGCTACTTCGGCGGTACGGTGACCGCCACCGGCGGCGGCGCGCAGGTGCAGACCCCGGTCGCGCTCGACATCGCCCGCAGCAGGTTGACCCTCAAGCTCGTCGGGCCGGACGGCGGTGCGCCGACGGCCGAGCAGGGCTGGGTGACCGTCCTGACCGACCTGGACCGGCAGACCATCCTGGTGCTCAACGACCCCAAGGCCAGCACGTACCGGGTCCGGGCGGGCCGCTACCTGGTGCAGACCTACCTGTTCACCGGCGACTCCCTCAGCCACATCACTACGATGGTGCGCCCGAGCCTGGACCTGACCACGGACCAGGCGCTCACCATGGACGCCCGCCTGGCGAAGCCGATCGCGGTGTCGGTGCCGAACGCGAAGGCCACCGCCGTCCACCAGGAGTTCGGCTGGACGATCCGGACCGAGCAGCCGCAGATCTGGGGCAGCAACGACCCGTACGGCGCGGTGATGGGCGTCCCCTTCGAGCACCTGCGGACCGCGCAGATCGGGGCCGGCGAGACCCCCGGCTTCGTCTCCTACGTCCACGGCATGTGGGGCCAGGTGACCCAGGACAACACCCTGCACAACAGCCCGTACGCCTACCGGGTCTACCTGTACGAGCCGAAGAAGATGATGACCGGGCTGACCCGCAGGCTGCGTGCGGGCGACTTCGCCACGGTCCGCTCCCGGATCAGTGCGGACGTGGCCGGCGTGCCGGTGTCGCGGACCGCGGTCGCGCACGCGCCCGGCAACTCGCCGGTCTACCGGGCCGGGCACGATCTCCAGCCGGCCTTCACCTACGACGTGCCGAACACCATCACCGAGTACTACCACCAGGACAAGCAGGCGGTGTGGCAGTCGACCTCGTACCAGCAGCGGTACACGTACTACGAGTCGGCATGGACCAGCTTCCAGCCCGGGCGCACGTACGACGTGAAGTGGGCCAACGGGGTGGTCGGGCCGGTCTTCCCCGAGCCGAACTTCGGCCAGCAGTACGCCACCCGCTACTGGGGTGACACAATTGGCGGGCCGGGTCCGCTGCACGGCGACGGCAGCGGCCACATGGGCATCCGGCACGAGCGCAACGGCAGCGTGCAGGTGAGCCTCTACCGCAACGGGGTCAACCTCGGCGACAAGACCGAGGCCCGCTCGCTGTGGCAGGTGCCTGCGGAGGAAGGTGACTACCGGCTGACCGCGACCTACCGCAGCGATCCGGAGTTCACCCTTTCGACGGTGGTCGACGCGGAGTGGACCTTCAAGTCCGGGCACGTGGCCGACGGCGAACTGGTGAAGCTGCCGATGACGGCGATCCGGTACAGCCCGGAGCTCGACATCGACAACCGGGCGCCGGCCGACCGGCTGTTCGCGATCCCGGTCTCGCTCGACCGTCAGGTCGGTGCGGCGCCGGGCCGGACCAGGACCTTGTCCGTCGAGGCGTCCTTCGACGACGGCAAGACCTGGCAGCCGCTGACCGTGAAGCGGTCCGGCGAGAAGGCGGTCGCCTGGGTGCGCAACCCGGCCGGCAGCGGCTTCGTCTCGCTGCGCGCCGCGGCGACGGACACCAGCGGTAACACGGTCAAGCAGACCGTCATCCGCGCCTACCGGTACTGACGGTGGGACCCGGACGCGGCGCCCACCGGCGTCGCGTCCGGGGTCACCGGTGCCAGCGCAGCCGGTCGCGGATCTGCCGGGCCAGCGGGGAGTCCGTCCCGTCGAGTTCGGCGAGGGCCTCGCTCCACGCCTGCCCGGCCTGGGTCGGGTCGCCGTTGGCGGAGTGGAAGTCGCCGATGGAGACCAGTACCTCGGCGGTGTGGTGGGTGGCCCCGGCGGCGCGGAAGGTGTCGATCGCCTGCTGCCAGCTCGCCAACGCGTGCGGCAGGTCGTCGATCATCGAGTACGTGTGCGCCAGCCAGGCCTGGGTGGTGCCCACCCCGTGCAGGTCGCCGAGGGCCTCGAACTGCCGCCGCGCCTCGACGAACATGCCCAGTGCCTCGGCGTGCCGGCCGAGCCGGCCCTGCGCCCGCGCGATGGCCAGCAGGGCGGTGGTGGCACCCCGGACATTGCCCTCGCTGCGGAAGAGCGCCCGCGCGGCCTCGGCGTGCCGGACCGCCTCGCGGTAGCGCCGCTGATCCAACCGGATCTCGGCGATGTTGTTCTCCACGTGGCCCTGCTCGGTGCGTCGGCCCAGCCGGTCGAAGAGCGTCCGGGCCTGCTGCAGGTGCGACAACCCGCGGTCCAGATCGGCCAGGAAGTAGCAGGCGCCGGCGAGGCTGCGGTGCAGCAGGGCCTGGGCGGCGGGGTCGTCCCCGGTCGCGGCGAGGGCGGCGTCCGCCGTTGCCGCCCACTGCCTGAACTGCGCGGTGTCCTGGAAGAAGTTCTGCATCGCCAACGCGATCTGCCAGGCCGTACCGGGCCGGCGGCGTTCGTGGGCCCGCGCGACGATGTCGGTCAGTACCCGCTGCTCGGCGGCGAACCAGGCCATCGCCTCGGCCCGGCCGGTGAAGCCGCGCCCGGTGACCCCGCGCCCGGACGGCTCCGGCTCCGGCAGCGGCACCTGCGGTTGCAGGGGCAGCTGCGCCGCGTACGCACTGAGCTGGTAGAAGTCGTAGATTCGCTCGACGGCCGCGTCCCGCTCGGCCGCGTCGTCGTGTTCCTCCCCGAGTTCCACGGCGTAGGCGCGCAGCAGATCATGCATCCGCCACCGGCCGCTGTCGGGCTGGACCAGCAGCTGCGCCCCGAGCTCGGCGAGCAAACCGCGGGCGGCGCGCAGGGACAGGCCGCCGAGGGCGGCCGCCGCCTCCGTGCTCAGCTCCCCGGTCGGGTGCAGGGGCAGCAGCCGGAACAGTCGGGCCGCCCCGGGAGTCAGGGCCCGGTAGGACCAGGAGAAGATCGCCTCCAGATCGGCGTGCGCGTCCCCGAAGCCGGTCAGCCGGCCGTCGGCCTCGGCCAGCTCACGGGCGACCGCGGGCAGGCTGAGCCCGGGTCGGCCGACGCCGCGGGTGGCGACCAGCGCCAGGGCCAGCGGCAGCCGGCCGCACCGCGCGATGATCTCGTCGACGGCGGCCGGATCGGCGGCCGCCGCGTCGCCGAGCCGGCGGGTGAGCAGCTCGCGAGCCTCGGCGTCGGTCAGCAGGTCGAGGTGCAGCGGGTGGGCGCCCGCCGGGCCGGCCGCACCGGTGATCCGGCGGCGGCTGGTGGCGATGACGAGACTTCCTCCGGTGCCGGGCAGCAGGTGCCGGATCTGGTCCCAGTCGCGGCAGTTGTCGAGCAGGATCAGCATCCGGCGCTCGGCCAGGATGCTGCGGTAGAGGCCGGCCTGGGCGTGCAGCTCGGCCGGGATCGCCGCCGGCGCGACCCCGAGGGACCAGAGAAAGCCGCGCAGCGCCTCCGCCGGTGTCATCGCCGAGTCGCCGGAGTCGAAACCGCGCAGGTCCGCGTGCAACTGCCCATCGGGGTAACGCGGGGCCAGCTGATGGGCCAGGTGCACCGCGACTGTGGTCTTCCCGACGCCGGGCATCCCGTCGATGACCAGCGCGGTGGTCCGGTCCCCGGCCAGCAGCGCCCTCGCGGTGGCCAGGACGCCGCGGCGACCGGTGAAGTAGGGGTGGTCGGCCGGCAACTGCGCCGGCGGCTCGGCCCGGGTCGGCTGTGACACCTCCAGCTCGGCGCGTCCGACGCCGCGCCGCGACCTGGCGTGGTCGGCCGGAGCGTCGTGGTCGAGCAGGGTGTCCCGGGCCGCGCGCAGTTCGACGCCCGGCTGGATGCCGAGTTCCTCGGCGAGCCGGTGCTCGATGTCGGCATAGGCCGCGAGGGCCTCGGTCCGCCGGCCGTCCGCGGCGAGCGCGAGCAGCAGCCGCGCCTGTAGCGCCTCGTCCAGCGGCTCGTATTCGGCGGCCCGCCGGATCGCGGGCAGCACCACGTGGACGCATCCGGCCCGCAGGGCGGCGTCGGTCGCCGCCCGGACGGCCGCGAACCGCTCGCCGTCGACGGCGACGAACTCCGGATGGGCCCGGCCGCCGGCCTGCAGGCCGGCGGCGCACCGGTCGCGCCACAGCGTCAGCGCCTCCCGGTACAGCTCGACGGCCGGCTCGCCGGAGCTGGCACCGGCCCGGGCGACCAGGCGCCGGAACCGCAGCAGGTCGAGCGACTGCCCGTCGATGCGCAGCCGGTACGCGGCGCCGTCGCGGATCAGCACCGAGCCCGGTGCCCGCGTCGGCAGGCCCGGCTCGAAGCGCCGCCGGAGCATCCCGACGTGCCGGTGCACCACATTGACCGCGCTGGGTGGGGGGTCGGACTCCCAGAGCAGGTCGACGAGCTCGGCGACGCTGACCGCGCCGCCGGCGCGGGCGAGCAGCAACGCCAGGAGCAGCCGCTGCTGCCGGGTGCCCAGGTCGATCTCGGACTGGCCGCGCCAGGCCCGCACCGGGCCGAGAACGGCGAAGGAGAGCGGGCTGGTCATGCTGCTGCGATCCGTGCTGGGCTGGTTGCCACGATCGCGTCAGCATGGCAAAGCCTCAAGGCGTCAGGCGGGCGCGCGTTGGAGCAATGTGATCTTCGACGCAGCAGACGGCTCGGCGGCCGGTGGACTCGTCCCTGCTCAGGCCGCCATCAGGCCGGTGCGCAGGGCGCGCAGCGCATGGTGGGTCCGGGACTTCACCGTGCCGATCGGCACTCCCAGCCGGCCCGCGACCTCCTTCGGTGACCTGCCCACCAGGTAGACCTCGGAGAGGAGACTGCGCTGCGCCGGGGTCAGCCGGCCGAGCGCGTGCCGCATGGCGTGCGCCGCGAGCGCGCTGCCGATGGTGTCGTCACCAGCGGGAATCCAGGTCATGTCGACGAGGTGGACCTCGGCCGGGCGGCCCCGCCGCAGCCGGACCCCGTCGATGACGAGCCGCCGGGCGACGGTGCAGAGCCACCGGCGGGCGGCATCGGGCTCGGCCGGCACCGAGTCGAGGTGCCGCCACGCCCGCAGCATCGTCTCCTGGAGCAGATCCTCGGCGGCCTGCCGCTGGCCGCGGGTCAGCACCAGCAGGAGACGCAGCACGGCACGGGCGTGGTCCGCATGCAGCGCGGTCATGCGCTCGGTCCGGCCGTCCGGTGATTCGTCGGGTGCCCGCAGCACCATATTTCCCCCACAGGCAGGAGCAACGGTGATTGAGGCAGGAGCCTAGGGGCGGCCGATGCGAATGGACTGACGCGGAAGTGAGAATCGAGTGCCGTCGCCGATCGCGACCGGTCACGGACCCGACGTGACCGCCGCGAGCAGGTCGGTCAGCCGCCGGCCGGTCCGGGTCTGCGGGTACGGGATCAGGGCCAGCGCCTCCTGCCACGCCCGCACCGCGGCGCCCTGGTCGCCGCCGGCGGCGAGGGCGTCGCCGAGCAGCGCCAGCACCTCCGCCGCGGGCGCCGACGCCGAGGCCTCCTGGTAGGCGACGGCCGCCTCGCGCCAGCAGTCGACCGCCTTGTCACGCTCCCGGCGGGCGGCATGCACCTGGCCGAGCACCTCCCAGGCCTCGGCGATGCCCAGCCCGTCCCGCGCTCCGCGCGACAGCGCCATGGCCTGCTCGGCGCAGCGCACGGCCTCTTCCCCCCGGCCCAGCTCGGCGTGGCTCGCGGCCATGATCACCAGGGCGCTCGCGAGCAGTTTGTCGTCTCCGGCCGCCAGAGCCGGCCCCAGCGCCGCGGGCAGCGTCCGGACGACCTCCTCGTGTCGCCCCTGGGCGCGCCGGATCATCGCCCGGTTGATCCGGGCCCGGGTCACCTCGTCGTGCAGGCCGAGCCGGGCGAGCAGCTCGACTGCCCGGTCGAGGTGCCCGATCGCGCTCTCGTGCTCGCCTCGGAAGTAGGCCGCCCCGGCCAGGCTGCGGTGCATCCGGGCCTGCCCGACCAGGTCGCCGCCCGCCCGGGCGGCCTCGAGGGCCACCTCGCCGGTCGTCGTCCAGTCGGCCCACCGGCCGCTGCGTTCGAAGAAGTGCTGCATGCTCAGGGCGAGCTGCCAGGCCTCGGTGTGCCGGCCCTGCCGGGCGGCCCGGCCGACCAGCGCGATGAGGACCTGCCGCTCGGCGGTGAACCAGCGCATGGCGTCGCCGTGGCCGGCGAAGCGCAGCGGGGTCTCGCCCGGCCCCGGCTCGATCATCGGGTGGTACCCGGCGTGGGCCAGCAGCCGCCGGTGCGCCTGATAGCCGGTGGCCCGGTAGAACTCCAGGCAGCGCAGCTCCGCGGCGGCGCGCTCGGCCGGGCTGTCGTTCTCCTCACCGAGCTCCGTGGCGTAGGCCAGCAGCAGGTCGTGGGTGCGGTAGCGGCCCGGCAGGTCCTCGCTGATCAGGTGGGCGCGGCTCAGCTCGCCGAGCAGCGCCCGCCCGCTGCGCGGCGGGACGCCGGCCAGGCACGCCGCCCCGGCGATCGAGACGTCGGGGCCGGGATGGATCGGCAGCAGCCGGAAGAGGCGGGCGGCCGGGGCGGAGAGTGCCTGGTAGGACCAGGAGAAGACGGCACGCAGCCCGGTCTGCGGGTCGTCGCCGTCGAAGCCGTCCAAGCTGCCCGGCGCTCGGGTCAGCTCGGTGGCGATCTGCGCCGGTGGCATCCGCGGCAGGCTCGCCCCGCGGGCGGCCACCACGGCCAGCGCGAGCGGCAGCCGTCCGCAGCTGGCGATGATGGCGTCGATCGCGGCCGGGTCCGCCGCGACCCGGCCGGCGCCGAGCGGTCCCAGCAGCGCCGCGCGGGCCTCGTCGACGCTCGGCAGGCCGACCGGCAACGGGTGGGCGCCGGCCGTGGTCAGCAGGGCGCTGAGCCGGCTGCGGCTGGTGACGATCACCAGGCAGCCGGGGCTGCCCGGCAGCAGGTGCCGGATCTGCTCGGTGTCCCGGCAGTTGTCGAGCACGATCAGCAGGCGCCGGCCGGCGAGGCTGCTGCGGTACAGGCCCGCCTGGGCGTGTAGTTCGGCGGGGATGCCCTCCTGGGGAACCCCGAGCGAGCCGAGGAAACCGCGCAGCGCCTCGGCCGGGCTCATCGCCGGTTCCCGCCCGTCGTATCCGCGCAGGTCGACGTAGAGCTGCCCGTCCGGGTAGTCGGCGGCGAACTGGTGGGCGAGATGGACGGCGAGGGCGGTCTTGCCGATCCCGGGCATGCCGTCGATCGCGAGCACCGCCGGCCCGTCCGGGCGCGCGACCGCCGCGCGGGCCTCGGCGATGAGGTCGTCCCGGCCGCTGAAGAAGGGCAGGTCCGGCGGCAGCTGCGCGGGCCGGGGGAGTGGCGAATCGGTGCGCGCCGGCTGGGTGCGCTGGTGCAGCAGCCGGTCGTACGCCTCCCGCAGTTCTTCGCCCGGATCGATGCCCAGGTCGTCGGCGAGCCGGCGGCGCACCACCCGGTACGTCTCGACGGCTTCGGCCTGACGGCCGTCGGCGGCGAGCGCCAGCAGCAACCGGCTCTGCAGCGACTCATCGAGCGGGTGTTGCTCGGCGGCCTGCCGCAACGGCGCCAGCACCGCGCTCAGCCGGCCGCAGCGCTCGGCGGCGTCGGCCGCCTCGCGCACGGCCTGGGCGCGTTCGGCCTCCACGGCGAGGAACGCGGGATGCAGGCGGGAGGCCGGTTCCAGGCCCGCGGCGCAGCGGCCGCGCCACAGCCGCAGCCCGTCGAGGGAATGCCGGAGCGCCGACTCCGCGTCGCCGTCCTGCAGGCGCCGGCCGGCCAGCCGGCTCAGCGACCGGAACCTCAGCAGGTCAAGGGAGTCCTCGTCGGCGCGCAGCCGATAGCCCGAGATCTCCCGGAGGATGTGCCGGCCCGCCGAGCGGGCGGGCAGGTCGGGCTCGAGCAGCCGCCGGAGCACCCCGACGTGCCGGTGCACGACGTTCGCGGCGCTGGCCGGGGCGTCCACGCCCCAGAGCAGCTCGACCAGCTCGGCCAGGGAGACCGGTGCACCGGACCGGGCCAGCAGCAACGCGAGCACCAGGCGTTGCTGGCGGGCGCCCAGCTGCAGCTCGGCACCGGCGCGGACGACCCTGATCGGGCCGAGCACCGAGAAACCGATCGTGTCGCCCGCCTCCGCCCGCACGCCGGCAACGGTATCCGGTCGGTCAGCGGGCGGATCGCTTCGCCGGGGGGAGGACGCTGGTCACCGCGGCGCACGGGGTCCGTCCCGGGTGCGGCGGCGTGGATCGCCCCCGCGCTGCGCGAGGCCGTCGCGAAGGAACGTACCGGCACCGGACGGGGCCGCCCGGCCACTCTGGCCGAGCTGCCCGCGTCGCTGACCGCCAGGTCCGTCGAGCCCGGCGACCCGGAGTACGAGCTGCGCGACAGCTGCAGCTGGCACGGTTCGCCGGTCTGGTGATCCGCCCGCAGGACGCCTGTCGTACGCGGACGCAGAACGTGGCGGACCCGCTGAGACGGCTTTCAGCGGGGTGGCAGTGGGGCGACCGGGCGAACCGCCGTGAAGTCGGCGTGCTCGTACCGGGTGGCGGAGAGCAGCAGCAGCCACTCGTCGCAGCCCTGCCACGGGTGGACGTCGGCAGCTCCGCCACGTACGGTCCGGGGTCCGTCGCCGGTCCGTGGGCGTTCGTCGGCCGGCGCGCCCGCGAACCCGGGAATCCACACGTCGGCGCAGAGCTCGTTCGCCGACCCCATCGCCGCCAGCCCGAACGCGTTCTCCCCGGCAGCCGTCCGCGTCTCGTCGGCGAAGTCGTCGAGCAGTTGGTCCTCGCCGGGTTTCCCGTCACCGCGGAAGGTCAGCGTGGTGGTGCCGGCCCGGGCCGCGTACTCCCACTGCGCCTCGCTGGGCAGCCGGAACGGCAACAGCTCGAGCAGGTCGTCCAGGTCGTCTTCGAGCCGGGCCGTGCCGCTGTCCGCCTCGGCGTACTCGTCCTCGTACTCGGGCAGCCAGTGCCGGACCTGCGCCACCGTCAGCGGGTGCCGGGCGATCAGGAACGGCTCGACCCGCACCTCGCGTACCGGCTGTGCGTCCCAAGCCTCGGCGAGGAACGGCTCGATGGTGTCCTCGACCCCGCCGCTGCGCTCGATGGCGCGTACCGCCTCCAGCTCCGCGTCGGACAGGCCCATCCGGAACGTGCCGCCCGGAACCTCCCGGAACACCACGCCCGACGGGGTGTGCCGCCACGCCGGGCGCCCGGCCACGAGGTCCTCGATCCACATGGCGCCGAACGCTAGCAGCCCGGACGCCGGGCGGTCCGTCCCGACGGCGCCGCGGCAGTGGTCACGATCCCATCGAGGTGCGGCGCGTGGCCCGCCGGCTGCTCCGTGCGCTTCGCCGTCGACCGTCCGGCCGCGGGCAGGCGGGTCGCCGCCGCCGGCGTGCGGCGCGCGCCCGGTTGGTTGCCGGCGGAGCCTCGTCGCTCATCGGCCGCCGCGCCAGTTCCTCCAGCTCACGTGCGTGGCGAAGGGGTGACAGCAGCAGCGGGACCGGTGCGAGGGTGAGCCCGGCGCCGATGACGAGCAGGGCGGCCCGGACGCCGAGCGCGTCACCGAGCACGCCGCCGAGCAGGCCCCCGAGTGGCATCGCGCCCATGACCAGGAGACGCATGCTGGCGTTGATCCGGCACAGCAACCGGACGGGCACGACCGTCTGCCGGTAGGTGACCTGGGTGATCCCGTAGACGACCTGGCCGATCCCGCTGCCGGCAAGGCCGGCGACGAGGAGGACGGCGCCCCAGCCGGGGCCGGTCAGTGGGACCAGCAGGTTCGCCGGGCTGGTCACCACCAGGGACAGCCAGATGATCCGGGCCGACCCGACGCGGCGGGCCAACCGGGTGGCCGTGGCGGCGCCGAGCAGCGCGGCGGCCGGGGCGGCGGACAGCAGCATGCCGGCGACGCCGGGCGCGAAGCCCACGGTGTCGACCACGAACAGGACGAGCAGCGCCGTGGCGGCGGTGAAGAGGAGGTTCGACAGGGCACTGGTGGCGGCGATCGCGCGCAGGACGGGATGGGTCAGCACGAAGCGCAGCCCCTCGCGGGCGTCCGGCACCATGCGGGAGCGGCCGGTCCGCCGCGGCGCCCGCTCGCGGGTCCGGATCCGCGCGAGGCAGGCGGCGCTGAGCAGGAAGCTCACCGCGTCGACCAGCAGCGTGTTCGTGGCGCCGACCAGTTGGGTGAGCCACCCGCCGAGGCTGGGACCGGCGACCTGCCCGGAGGAGCGGACCGTCTCCACGGCCGAGTTGCCCCGGAGGAGGTGCCGGCGGCCCAGCACCATCGGCAGGTAGGACTGGTGGCCGATGTCGAACAGCACCCGCATGACGGCCATGACCGCGGCCGTCGTGATCAACAGCGACAGGCTGAGCCAGGACAGCGCGGCCGCGACGGTGAGGGTCACCAGCGCGGCGCACCGGACGAGGTCGGTGGCGATCAGGACCGGTCGTAGCCGCCGCCGGTCCAGCCAGACCCCGGCCGGCACTGCCAGCAGCAGGAACGCGCCGTTCTGCACGGCCACGAGCACGCCCAGCTGCCACGGCGTGGCGTCCAGGAGCAGGACGGCGATCAGAGGGAAGGCGAATGTGGTGACGTCGGTGCCCAGTTGGGTCACGGTCTGGCCGGCGACCAGGAGCCGGAAGTCTTGGGAACGCCAGGGCCCGTCCTGCCGCCGAGTGGTCATCTGCGCCCTTCGCACCAGCCGAGGAGTTCGGTGCCGCGGCGCCGACGCCATGTTGGCGGCGGCAGGCCACGGGTGTGTGCGAAGGGGCGACGCGATGCGTCCTCCCCGATTGCGAGGCTAGCCGAAGGGGCGCGTCACCGTCGCGATACCGGGGACCGTACCGATCCGCTGGCGAACGACCCTCCGTCCGCCCTGCGGCGGGATCGCCGACGGTGAGCCGGAGCGGCCGCGACGTCGGCTTTCACCCGTTGGAGGGGATTGGCGGCGGGGGACCGGGGAACAGGTGCGCGGCCACAGCCCGGCGGACGCCGAGCCTCGATCCACTTGTAGGGACTGCCATGACCTCATTGATCCCGCTGACGGTGAGCGTGGCGGCGCCCGAGGCGCTGAGCGAGCTTCCGACACCCGCGCGTGCGCGGGTCGACCCGGCAGACGTCGTGGTGCCGGACGGCTACCGCGTGGAGGTGGTGCTCGTCGGCCTGTCGATGCCCTGCGGCATGGGGTTCGCCGACGATGGCACCCTGTTCGTGCTCGAGGGCGGTAGTACCTGGCCCACCCGCCCTTATCTACCCGCGCGGATCCTGCGGCTGGACCCCACCGGTCACCTGGACGTCGTCTCCGAGGAGACCCTTGGCGGGCCGCGGCACGTCGCCGTGCACGACGGCGCGCTGCTCGTGTCGTGCAAGGGCGGACGCCACGCCCGGATCGACCGGATCGACCTCGCCACAGGTGACCGCCAGGTGGTCATCGACGGACTGCCCAACGGCGGCTGGCACGAGCCCGGCGGGCCGGTGTTCGGCCCCGACGGTCTGATGTATTTCGCGCAGGGGTCGGTGTCCCAGCAGGGCGTGATGCTGCCCCAGGGGTTTCAGGTCGACGTGGCACGACACATCGGCGTGCACGACGTGCCCGGTGAGGATGTCGAACTGACCGGCAACAACGTGCAGAGCTACGACCCCACCGGGCCGTACCCGTATCTGGTGGAGACCGGGCCGTTCAAGCCGTTCGGCACCCCCGCGCGCCGGGGCGAAGTGGTCCGTGGGGAGCTCAAGTGCAGCTCCGGGCTGTGGCGCGCGCAGCCCGACGGCAGTGAGATGGAGCTCGTGGCCTGGGGCCTGCGCAACCCCTACGGCATGGCGTTCGGGGAGGACGGCGAGCTGTACGTCTCCGACAACGACTTCGAGGAGACGGGCGATCGGGCGATCCGCGACGACCCGGATCGCATCTGGCGCATCGACGCCGCCCGCACGCCACACGGCTCGATCGACCGCCCCGCCTGGTACGGCTTTCCCGACATCTGCGGCGACGGGCTGCCCGCCTGGCACGAATCACACCTGCCCCGGCGCGGACGGCCGGCCGAGCCGCTGCTCGCGGACCCGCCGCCGTGGGCGGGACCCGCGGTGTTCCTCGAGAAACCGCACTCGGCGATGACCGGCCTGGACGTATCGCGCAGCGACGCCTTCGGCCACCGTGGGCGACTGTTCGTCTGCGAGTGGGGCACCCTCGCACCGATGAACTCGCCCGACCCGCGCGACCTCGAACACGGATTCCGCGTGCTGACGGTGGACCCCGCCGACGGCAGCAGCGAGCCGTTCCTGCGCAACGCCCGGCCCGGCCCGGCGTCGGCGCTGGGCACCGGCGGTGTCGAGCGACCGGTGGACGCCAAGTTCGCCCCCGACGGCAGCCTCTACGTGCTCGACTTCGGAGTCTCCCGCGTGCTGGAGAAGACGCAGATGTCCTACGGCCACACGGGTGTGCTGTGGCGCGTCGTGCGCGACGGGAGCGGGTCGTGAACCGCCCACTGCTGGTGGAACTCGACGACGCCACCGTCACCGCTCACCTGGACCGCGTGGCACCGTGGCTGGTCACCACGCGCACGCTGCAGTCGGCCTACCGCAAGATCCTGGAGGACACCGCCGACGCTGTCGGCGAGCCGCACATCCGGGGCTGGCTCCGCGAGATCGCGGCACCGGCTCGGCAGCACGAAGAAGCCGTCTCGGACCTGTACCGCGCGTTCGGCCGGACGGCGCCGGCAGCGGGTGGAGCGGCGGGCAAGCTGGTCCCCGTCGTCGCGACGGTGCTGGGCGCGGCCCGTGAGCTGGTCGGCGAGGCGGAGGGCCGGCTCGCGGGCGTACGAGGCTCGGCGTGGCGGCACATGCGGATGCTGCTGCTGAGCAACCTCGACGCGATCAACGGGTTCGCCGTGGCCGAGCAGCTCGGCCTGGCCCTGGGCCGTCCGGACGCCGTCGACATCGCCTTTCCGATCGTGGCCGAGAAGACCCGGCACCAACTGCTGATCCGCGAGTGCTACCTGGAGATGGCGGCGAACGCGATCCTGTACCGGCGGGATGTGTGAGCAGCGCGCGCCGCTGGGCGTACCCCGTCGTCCTCGCGGGGATACCCGCCGTGCTGGTGGTGGTCTTCCTGGTGGTGGAGGCGCTGGACGTGCCGGTGCTGACCGGTCCGACGCCGATGCCGCGGGAGGCGGGTCCGGCCGCGGCCGCCGCCGGGGTGGGGCTGCTGCTCGTCGACGTGGCGCTGCCCGTGCCATCCAGCCTGGTGATGACCGCCAATGGAGCGTTGTTCGGCGTGCTCGCCGGCACGCTGCTGTCCCTGATCGGCGGGCTCGGGGCCACGCTCGTCGCATTCGGCATCGGCGCCAACAGCCGCCACCTGATCGCACGCGCCACGACGCCGACGCAACACGCCCGCGCCGAGGCGCTGCTCCGGCGCTACGGGCTGATGGCGGTGCTGCTGACCCGACCGGTACCGGTGCTCGCCGAGACCGTCGCCCTGCTCGCCGGCACCTACCGACTCGGATGGCGCCGGGTCGCGCTGGCCGGCGCCGGGGGAGTGCTGCCGACCGCACTGGTCTGTGCGACGGCGGGGGCCGCGGCGCGGACCGCGCGGGGCGCCACCATCACGGTGGTGGTGCTGCTCGGCGTCGTGACGCTCGCCGGATGGCTGGTCCGGCGCAAGGCCGCCCCCGAGGCGTCGCGTCCTGCCGGGCGCTCGGCTGGATCAGCCGGCGAACCGCCATCGTGCCAGGACGACCGGGATCTGGATGGCCCGGGCGGTGGCCCCGGCAGCCGGAGCATCGGCGGTCATGTCTCGCGTCGTTGACCGGGCCCGGTAGGTCCGTCGCGGGCAGCGGGGCGGGTCGCGGATCGCCGACCATCTCGACCAGGTGCCCGGAGGCGACCGCTGGTGCGGTGCCACCGTCGGCGCTGGGCGCCGTCCGGGCCGGACGATGCCTCAGCCTCGGGCGGACCTGACCCGACGAGGCGTGGCGTACGCGGGCGGCCTGCACCCTCCCGCGTACGCCGGCCTTTCGTCGTACGCGGGAGGTCAGCCGCGGATCGTCACCGTGGGCGGGACGAGCCGAGATGCGCGCGGAGGCTCGCAGCCAACTCGCCTGCCGCGGTGAGTTGATCGGGCGTGAGCGCGTCGACGAAGATCTCGCGGATGGCGCGCAGGTGCGGGACCGTGGCGCCTTGGAACGCCTCGGCGCCGGCCGGGGCGAGCACGATCTCAGCTCCCCGGTTGTCGGAGACGCACTCCTGGCGGCTGATGAGCGCGCGCCGCTCCATGCGGCCGAGGTGGTGGGAGAGTCGGCTGCGCTCCCAGCCGATGACGGCCGCGAGCTCGGAGGAGCGCATCCGTCCCCCCTCGGCTTCGGTCAGAGCGAGGAGAACCACGTAGTCGCCGGGCGACAGCGAGGTCTCGCTCTGCAGCCGGGTGCTGATCTCGGCCTTCAGTACCTCCGCCGTCTCGATGAAGTCGCGCCAGATCCGCAGCTGCTCCGTGGTCGGGAGCTGGCGCCCCCGCCGCTGTGTGTTCTCCGTCATCCGTCCTCCAATTGACGTGTCAATCATATCGTGGGCATGATTGACACGTCAATCAGTCGGCGGGGCTGACCGCCGCACCGCCGGGACCGGAGCAGGAGGAGGAACCCATGACGGCCGAACGCTTCGAACTCGGACTCAACTCATTCGGGGAAGTGGCCACCGACGGCGATCGCGTCCTCAGCGACGCCGAGACCGTGCGGCTGATCGTCGAGGAGGCGCGACTCGCGGAGTCGGTTGGCCTGGACGTGTTCAGCGTGGGCGAGCACTACCGCGAGGGCCACAACGACTCCGCCACGCCCGTGCTGCTCGCGGCGATCGCGACGGCGACCGAGCGGATCAAGCTCGGCACCGCGGTCACGGTGCTCAGCACGAACGACCCGGTACGGCTCTACCACGAGTTCTCGACCCTCGACGCGGTGTCGAACGGCCGCGCCCAGCTCGTCCTCGGACGCGCCTCGGCGACCGAGTCGTTCCCGCTGTTCGGCTACGACCTGACCGACTACCGGCGGTTGTTCGAGGAGAAGCTCGACCTGTTCATGCGGCTCCAGCGGGAGGACCCGGTCAGCTGGTCGGGCACCGTCCGTAGCCCGCTGGTCGAGCAGCGGCTGCATCCCCGGATGCAGCCGGGAGGCATCCCCACCTGGATCGGCGTGGGCGGCAGCCCGAACTCCGTGATCCGCGCCGCCCGCTACGGGCTTCCTCTCATGCTCGCGATCATCGGCGGGCGCCCGCAACGGTTCGCGGGCCACATCGACCTCTACCACCGCGCGCTCGCACAGTTCGGGCACTCCGCGCGGCCGATCGGGCAGCACTCGCTCGGACTGATCGCCGACACGGACGACGAGGCCGCGGAGACCTGGTGGCGCTACTGGGAGCCGGTCATGCAGCAGGCCGCCCGGGAGCGCGGTTTCCACAAGCCGACCCGCGAACGGTACGCGGCCGAGATCGACTCCGGGGCGCTCTTCGTGGGCTCGCCCGAGACGGTCGCTCAGAAGATCGCCCAGGTGGCCCGCGACCTGCGGCTCAGCCGCTTCGACCTCAAGTACGACATCATGCACCTGCCCCGCCAGGCCCGCGCCCGCACCATCGAGCTGCTCGGCCGTGAGGTCGCACCGCGGGTGCGGGAACTACTCACCCAGGAGCCCGCCAATGCCTGATCTCGGGTGGGGCCTCGACACCTTCGGTGACGTGCCGCAGGACGACTCCGGTACACCGACCTCCCATGCCGCCGCCATCCCGCAGGTCGTCGACGAGCCAATTCAGGTGTTCCAGCGCTTCGGCGCCGAGACGCCGGGCTTCGGAACGAACGGCACCGGCATGAAGGTGGCGCAGCACGGACGACCGCTCCGGGTGCACCTGGCGGGGCCGATCAACCAGGAGGCGGAGAGTGAGTGACGTGGACATGATCGTCATCCGGAACAATCCGGAACTGGACAGGTACGAGGTGCTGGTTGACGGCACTTTCGCCGGCGCCTCCGAGTATCGGCTCGTCGGCGACCGGGTGGTGTTCACCCACACCGAGGTGAACGTCGCCTACCAGGGGCGCGGACTGGGTTCGCGGCTGGTCGGAGCGGCGCTTGACGACGTGCGACGGCAGGGCCGGTTCGTCACCCCGCTCTGCCCGCTCGTCGCCTCCTACATCCGCCGTCATCCCGAGTACGCCGACCTGGTGAGGTTCCCGTGACCGAGCCGGCCGCGCACGACCCCTTCGAGGACGGGAAGCGGTACTCCGGCCCGGAGATCCTGGTCAGCTTCGACGCTCGCCGGTGCCGGCACGCCCGCGAGTGCGTCCGGGGTCTACCGCAGGTGTTCGACGTCGGACGACGCCCCTGGATCCTGCCCGGGGCCGCACCGGGAGACGAGGTCGCGACCGTCATCCGGCGGTGCCCGACCGGAGCTCTGCAGTACCGGCCGACAACCGGTGCCGACACCGAGCAACCTGATCCGGTGACGACCGTACGAGCGGTGCCCGGTGGTCCCCTCCTCCTGCGAGGCGACCTGCGGGTGCGGACGGACCAGCCCGACGAGGGTGTCGGAATGCGCCGCGAAACTCGGATGGCGGCCTGCGCCTGCGGTGCCACCGGGCTCGCTCCGTACTGCGACGGATCGTGTGGCGTGGATCTCTAGTCCCCTGCCAGGAGTTTCGGTACCCGGTCCGCGGATCAGTTGGTGGGCACCGGAGCTTCCGACCCGGGGCGAGGCGGCGCGTCACCTGAACGCCGGAGCGCCGCCGTCAACTGGGCGGTCGCGTGTTCCAACCACAGGGCCGCGAGCATCTCGTGGCCGGGTGGACGCCGTCGGGGGCGAGGCCGGCGGCGTCGCCGACGGCGTTGAGGGCCGTGTCCGCCGGGACGAGTCCGGATGTCGCTGGGCGAGCTCCGAGTCGAGGTTGATCATCTCGGGCTCGAACCAGCGCCCGAACTGCATGCCGTGGGAGCGCACGACCTCGACGAACGGGCCGAGGCCGTCCGGCCACACGTCGCCGCCCAGCGGTGGCTGGGACATCACGGCCACGGTGACCGTGGCCGTGCAGTTGTGGGCCGGCGCCAACACGATCGAGATCGACAGCACGACGCCGGTCTGCTCACCCGACATCGACAGGATCGAGGTGCGCTGACCGTACGGTAGGCGTGGCTCGCACGGGGGCCGGAGCGGCGCCGCCGCTCCGGCCCCGCCGTCCCGGCTCCCGTCGCGCCCCGGGGTGGCCTGCGTATTGTCTGAGTAGCCACCAAACCTCCCGAGGAGTGACCCATGGCCCCGCCCGTCGTCCACTCGCTGCCTCGGCAGATCCGCGAGTACATCGTCGAGGGGATCGTCGGCGGGCGTTGGAAGCCGGGGGAGCGGATCGTGGAACGGCGGATCGCGGTGGAGCTGGAGGTCAGCCAGACACCCATCCGGGAGGCGCTGCGCGAGTTGGAGGCGCTGCGACTGATCGAGTCCGCACCCAACAAGGGCGTACGGGTACGGAATCTCTCCGCCGCCGACCTGGAGGAGATCTATCCCGTGCGGGCCGGCCTGGAGCAGGTCGCCGCCGCGCTCGCCGCGCCACGGCTCAACGATGACGTCTCCGTCCTGGAGCCCGAGGTCGCCGCGCTCCGCGAGGCCGACCGCAGGAGTGACGCCGCGGCCCAGGTACGCCACACGGTCGCCTTCCACCGGGAACTGGTGCGCGCGTCCGGGAACAGCGTGCTGCTGCACACCTGGGAGTCGCTCGGCATCGAGGTGTGGACCACCCTCGCCATCCGGTGGCTCGGCACCCGCCAGCAGTCGTACGCGGAGGAGCACGAGGCCATCGTCGAGGCCTTCCGGCGGCGGGATCCGCGGGTCGACGAGTTGGTCAAGGAGCACGTGCTCGGCTGCGCCCCTCAGGTCTGATTCCGCGACTGAGACGCCACTTACACCACCAGCGCGGACGCCCTTGGCAAAGTTTGATCGATCATCGATCAGAGCTATCGTTGGCCCCGGACCACCGGCCGCGAGCTGCGGCGGACCGGTCCTCCTGCCTCACCGTCTCGACCTCCGTCCTGAGGACAACGAGGTCCCGGACCGTCGGAAGGCGGCCATCATGACCGACATCGGGCGAAACACCCCAAGCCCCCTCGATCAGATCCCGGACCGCGATCCCGAGGAGACCGCCGAGTGGGCGGCGTCGCTCGACGCCGTCACCGCGGCGGCCGGGCCGCACCGTGCCTCGTACCTGCTGCGCCGCACTCTCGAACACGCCGAGGGCTCCGGTCTCGCGCTGCCGAAGCTGGTGGAGACCGACTACCTCAACACCATCCCGACCGCCGCCGAGCCTGAGTTCCCCGGGGACGAGGAGATGGAACGGCGCATCACCGCCTGGAACCGCTGGAACGCCGCCGCGATGGTGACCCGCGGCAGCCGCTACGGGCTGGGCGGCCACATCGCCACCTACGCCTCCGCCGCCTGGCTCTACGAGACCGGCTTCCAGCACTTCTTCCGCGGCAAGGAGGCCGACGGCTCCGGCGACCAGCTCTACCTCCAGGGCCATGCCGCCCCCGGCGTCTACGCCCGGGCCTTCCTGGAGGGGCGGCTCACCGAGGGCCACCTCGACCGGTTCCGGCAGGAGGCGGGGGGCGACGGCCTCCCCTCCTACCCGCACCCGCGCCGGCTGCCGTGGCTGTGGGAGTTCCCCACCGTGTCGATGGGCCTGGGCCCGCTGTCGGCGATCTACCAGGCCCGGTTCAACCGCTACCTCCAGCACCGCGGCATCAAGGACACCTCCGCCTCCCGGGTGTGGGCGTTCCTCGGCGACGGCGAGATGGACGAGCCCGAGTCGACCGCCGCGCTCGCCCTGGCCGGTCGCGAGGGCCTGGACAACCTCACCTTCGTGATCAACTGCAACCTCCAGCGGCTCGACGGTCCGGTGCGCGCCAACTTCAAGATCGTCCAGGAGCTGGAGGCACAGTTCCGCGCCGCGGGCTGGAACGTCGTCAAGTCGCTGTGGGGCTCGGCCTGGGACGACCTGTTCGCCCTCGACACCACCGGCGCGCTCGTACGCCGACTGCGCGAGGTCCCCGACGGGCAGTTCCAGACCTACGCGGCCCGGGACGTCCACTACATCCGCGAGCACTTCTTCGGCGCCGATCCGGCGCTCGTCGAGATGGCGAAGGTGCTGACCGACGCGCAGATCGCCGAGTGCTTCCACACCTCGCGGGCGGGCCACGAACCCCGCAAGGTGTACGCCGCCTACCGGGCCGCCGTCACGCACCGCGGCGCGCCGACCGTGATCCTCGCCCAGACGGTCAAGGGCTACACGCTCGGCCCGAACTTCGAGTCGCGCAACGCCAACCACCAGATGAAGAAGCTGACCGGGACGGAGTTCCGCGCGCTGCGCGACCTCCTCGAACTCCCCATCCCGGACAGCCAGCTCAACGGTGACGTGGTGCCGTACGTCCACCCCGGCGCCGACTCGCCGGAGGTCCGCTACCTCCACGAGCGCCGGGCCGCGCTGGGCGGCCCCGCGCCGGCCCGTCGGGTCCACCCGGTGGTGCTGCCCGCGCCGCCCGCCAAGCCCTTCGACACCCTGGCCAAGGGCTCCGGTAGCCAGGAGATCGCGACGACCATGGCCTTCGTCCGCCTGGTCAAGGATCTGCTGCGCGACCCGGAGACCGGCAGGCGTTGGGTGCCGATCGTCCCCGACGAGGCGCGTACCTTCGGCATGGAGTCGCTCTTCCCGTCCGCCGGGATCTACTCGCCCCACGGCCAGACCTACGACCCGGTCGACCGCGACACGCTCCTGTACTACAAGGAGGCCAGCGACGGGCAGATCCTGAACGAGGGCATCACCGAGGCCGGCTCGATGGCCGACTTCACCGCCGCCGCCACGTCGTACGCCACCCACGGCGAGCCGATGATCCCCTTCTACATCTTCTACTCGATGTTCGGTTGGCAGCGGACGGCCGACCAGATGTGGGCGCTCGCCGACCAGCTCGGCCGTGGCTTCCTGATCGGTGCCACCGCCGGCCGTACGACGATGACCGGCGAGGGCCTGCAACACGCGGACGGGCACTCCCACCTGATCGCGTCCACCAACCCGGCGGCGATCGCCTACGACCCGGCCTTCGCGTACGAGATCGCCGTGATCGTCCGCGACGGCCTGCGCCGGATGTACGGGCCGGACGCCGAGGACGTCTTCTACTACCTGACGGTCTACAACGAGGCGAAGGTCCAACCGCCGATGCCGTCGGGTGCCGACGTCGAGCAGGGCATCCTCAAGGGCCTCTACCGGTACCGGGAAGCCGACGCCGACCAGGTGACGGCGGATGCGCCGCGCCTGCAGCTCCTCGCCTCCGGCACCGCGATGCACTGGGCCCTCGAGGCCCAGCGGCTCCTGGCCGCGGACTGGAACGTGGCGGCCGACGTGTGGTCTGCCACCTCCTGGAGCGAGTTGCGCCGCGACGCCCTGGACTGCGACGCCGCGCTGCTCAAGGGCGAGGACCGGATCCCGTACGTCACCCGGGCGCTGGATGGCGCTCCCGGCCCGGTGCTCGCCGTGAGCGACTGGATGCGGGCGGTCCCGGACCAGATCAGCCAGTGGGTGCCGCAGGACTGGCACTCGATCGGTACGGACGGCTTCGGCCTCTCCGACACCCGCGAGGCCGTCCGCCGCCACTTCGGGGTCGACCCGCAGTCGGTCGTGGTCGCGGCGCTCGCGGCCCTGGCCCGGCGCGGCGAGGTCAAGCCGGAGACCGTCCAGGAGGCCCGCAGGCGCTACGGAATCACCGACGACAACTGAACCCTGGTGGATGTGGGGGGTCGAAGGGCGGCGGCCGGTCGCCCCTTCGACCCCCTTCGTACGTCGGCTCGCGGCCCGCTCGATCCTGATCGGGATGGTCGCGGCGATTCCCCTGTCGGCCGCCGCCGGGCTGCTAGGTGTGGTCGCCCGGGCTGTCGGCGAAGAGCCCGTGCAGCATCCCGGTGGCCTGCCCGATCTCGATGAGGTAGCCGTCCGGGTCGCGTAGGTAGCAGCGCACCTCCGCTTTGCGGTCGAGCGGTTCGGTCAGGAACCGCGCGCCTTTCGCCCGAGCGTCGGCGTGGAACGCGGCGATGTCGGCAACCCGGACGTTCAGGAACGCGGATACCGGGTCGCCCGGCTCGGGTGGGGCCAGGGTGATGCCGGGCTTGTCGGGGGTGGGTCCACCGCCCGGGTTCATGATGATCCAACTATTGGCGATCCGGACGATCGCGGGGTTCTCGGCCAGGACGACCTGTCCGCCGAAGATGTCGGCGTAGAACTCCCGCGAGACCGCGACGTCGCGCACCGTCAGAAAGTGCGTGACCACCAGGCCGTGCTGTGGCGCGGGAAGGTCGTCGCGGTCCACCATCGGTGCTCCTCACGGTTGTCCGGTCCGGCCGGCTCCGGTGGGCTCAGCCGGTCCACCACGCCACGCGGTCCCAGCCTCCCAGCTCCGCCGCGGCCGGGTGGCCGCTCTGCGGGAAACGGCGCTCGCCGCCGAACGTCCACCGGTGCCGGTGCTGCGGATCATCGTGGCCCAGGCGGTGGTGATCTTCCTAAACCTTCTCCGGCTGGATGCAGGGCTTTCAGCGGTCTCGTTCCCGGGGCTCGGCGAGGTCGTCGGGTATTGGCGTTGAGGCATCTCCTCGACCGATGCAGCGGGGCCCCAGAGAACACGGTCTTGTGCGAAGCTCCCCGGCAGTCGGCACAGCGGAGACTTCCCGTGCCGGCGACGGTTGCCCGAGGACGGGTTGCCGGCTGGTGACGAGAGGGAGTTGATGTCTGTGCTGATGAGCCGCTTTAGACCATCGCCATTTGGTGCCCGGCTGATGACATTGTTGCTGGTGGCGTTGACCGTTCTGACGGCGGCGCCGGCACCGGCGCAGGCCGTGGCGGTGCCCCCGGGTGGGCGGGCGAACTACGTCGTGGCCCTGATGCGCAATGTCGGCACGGAGTCGTTCGTGCGCCTGGCCGAGTACAGCCTGCGTTCCGACGGTACGGCACGTGCCGACTACTGGGCTTGGAACGCCAAGACCCTCTCCGGCCGGGCGGAAACGGGTTTCACCACCGCTGGCTGCGCGCAGACCTGCAAGGTGTACACGGCTGCGGGCTTCGAGAGTGACCCCAAGCAGCTGTACGGGACCTGGTCCGTCTCCGGTAGCGATCTGACGATCCAGTGGACGACGAACTCCCAGACCGAGCGGTGGAAGTTCTCGAACATGGCTACCGTGACCAAGCTGGACCTGGCGAGTCACCCGACCGCCAACCGCGGGTTCGGCTGGGGAAGCACGGTGCACTTCCGCACCGGAGTCAGCGTGACTGACATCTACAATGCCCACGGCACCTACACGGGGCCCGGAGTCGAGAACAACTACGGCACCATCACCGAATTCCCGGCATCGTCGCAGACGATTCATCACCCGGATGCCTACAACTCGGTGCGGCTGTGCAACGTGAACTGCATGAACCTGTCCACGATGAAATCCGACGGCGCGGGCGGGGTGGTTCCCAGCAACAAGGTCTACCTGGCGGGCAACGGCCTGGACCGAAAGATGTACTACAACCACCAGCTGTACGAGGTGAACGCCGACCGCTGCATCGGCACTGGAACGACGGCCGCCGGCCACCTCAAGCCGGCCCTGCAGATCATCGACGACAACGGAGCCTTCCGAGGCCTCGTCGTGGTGGAGGCCTCGCTCTACTCATTCTCCTATGGCGGCAACATCCTCGGCGTGTTCGACCTGAACGACATCTGACTCCTGCCGGTTGTCAGGGCGTAAAGGACAGTCCCGACGCGGCGGTCGCGCCGGTGGTGGACACCTGAGGTTCGCCGCCGGCGCGACCGTCTGGCTGGCCCGTCCTATGGCCGGTGGACCCCCGGCGTGCTGCTCTGCTGACGGGTCTGGCCCGGACGAGGCGGTGCCGCGTTCGAGGCTTTCGCCTGGGCAATCACGCTCGCGCATTCCAGCGTGCGCTCCCGGCCCGGCCGCTCACCGCGCCCGGGCCGGCCGGAACCGAGGAGACCATGACCAGAGGTCGTACGTTGGGTGACATCCTGGACGCGGCAGCACGTGGGCACTTCCCGTCGCCGGACGGCGGGACCACCGTGGTACCGCAGCCGAGCCACCGCGACGCCGGAGTGATCGCCTTCACCGCGCACTCTGTGGTGTTCACCGACGAAGACCCCGAGTGGGTACGTCGCACCCTGGCTGTTCTCGACTGCGATGCTCTGGCGGCCACCATGAATCCGCGTTTCCTGGGTGCGCTGCTCGACCGCACCCGGCGGTCTATGGACACCATCGACCTGCTGACAGTCGCGACCCCTCTTGCCGGTGCGCCACCGCTGGAGCTGATCGAGCTCGTGGACGCCGATCATCCCCGCGGAGACAGGGCGCGGAAGCGCCGCGATGACGTCCGCATCTGGGCGGCCGACGGTGGGGTGGTCGTCCTTGACCGGGGGGTGGCGGGCCGCTGGGAGACGGCCATCGAGGTCGACGAGGGATGTCGCCACCGGGGCCTGGGGCGAGCGCTGGCGACGGCCGCCCGGCATCTGGTGCCCGATGGGCAACCGGTCTGGTCACAGCAGGCCGCCGGCAACGCGCGCAGTGTGCGCGCCTTCCAGGCGGCGGGATTTCGCCCGGTGGGCGCCGAAGCGCTCCTCCTCGACACGTAGGCATTCCACGAAACGGACCGGTCAGCCGAACGCGGCGCTCACGTGGTGCATGTCGAGACCCGGGATGGCCGGCGACCGAATCAGCGTCGATGACGCGTCGGCCGTCACGGCTGGATCGCACAGACACAGGCCGAGCGCGCCCGCGCGGAAGCAGATTCCCACGCGAACGCGGGCATCACCCCACGCCGGATGAGCCGAGCAGAAACCACGACCCTGGTGACCGCGCTCGGCGACATCACCACGGTGGTCCACGACACCAATCCGGCCGACAAGGCCCGACCAGCCTGCGGCGCTCATCGGGTGTCTGCTGGTCGGTCTCGGTACGTCGGTGTTCACGCCGCGACTGGCCGACGCCGCCGCCCGGGCGCCCGGTCCGCCCGGGTCCGGATTCACCGTGCTCTCCGTCGGCCACCGCACCGCGGCCCTGCTGGTGCTGGCACCATCGGCCAGCCGCGAACACCTCGACGCTGAACGTCGGTGCGGCCATGGCCCTGGTCGGGCTGCCCGCGGTGATCGGCCTGGCGGTGGTGGCCGGCACGACCTTCCGAGGACGGACACGAACGACCTGACCTGTCCGATCCGAGCGAATGCCCGTGCGGGGTCTGGCACCATGGCACCGTGCGGCGAGATCCGACCGGGCTACCGGCCTCTGTGCTGGCGGGTGCCGACGTGGTGCTCGTCGGCCTGTTCTCCGCGAAGGACAAGGAGTTCGGCGCGAAGCTCGATCTGCTGGCGGCTTCGGTGGCGGCACGTGGTGGGCGGGTGGTGGGCCGGCACGTACAGCGGAGGGGTGTCTCGCACGGCGGTGCGGCCAGGATGAACGTGCCGTTCTCCCGACGGACACTGATCAGCCCCGGCAAGGCGCGCGAGATCGCGCACCTGTGCCGAGCCGCGGAGGTCGGCGTCGCGGTCTTCGCGAACCCGCTGACGGAGCACCAGCGAGCTGTCCTCGGCGGCATGTTCGGATGCCTCGTGATCAGCGGCGAGGACGTCTTTCCGCGCGGTCGGTGAGCGCCCGGACGTACCGCTCACCTGGCAACCAGGTCAGCTTGCCAGGTCACCCGACCAGGGCAGCGCGACTTCGGGCTTCAATCGTGGTCACAGGGCGGAATCCGGCGAGTAGGTCCTGCTATCGCCGGCGTGCTGGGGCGCACTCCGCCATCGTGTCAGAGCAGGAGCGGCTGAACCCGGTGGACCGCTGCGGCCGATCTGATGGGTGTCGATCAATGACGAATCCGGCCGCGTCCACGGAGGCCGACAACTGGCACGGCGGATTCTACGAGCTTCCCATCGAGATCGGTCAGGGCGAGGTCGACTGGGTGGTGCTGGCCGACCCCGCCGGCAACGGGTTCTGTGTGCTGACGCCCCGGTAGTGTGGCCCGGATCCGGCGGGCGGTCACTCTGCAGGCCGCGGTCAGCGGTGAGTCCACCAGTGCCGGTGTCGAAGTGCGTTACGTGTCGATGGCTCAGGCAGTCAAGGCCGACGACTGCCGGGGAGGATGCCGCAGTGACCGGTGGGCGCCTCGGTAGGGCACTCGACCTCGGCTCGCGCGCCTGGTGGCGCCTGGTCGGCCGCCGGGTGGACCTGGACGGCCGCCACCAATGGCTGGACGCGCCGACCTGCGGTCCCGGACCGGTCGGGGCCTCCTGGCTCACGGCCGAGGCGAAGCGCGTCGGCGGCGTCGTGCGGGAGGATGTCGCCGGCGGCGGTCTGTTGTCTTCGATGTCGCTTCTGGACGGTGCCGGCTTCCGCGCCGCCGAGCTGGACCAGACGGTCCGGCACTTCTACGAGCACACCGCGAGCTGGCGGATGGAGGTCTGGGCGCAGTGGTCGGCGCGGTTCCAGCCGGGCGGTGAGCTGGTCAGTCGGCTCTTCGGCCGCCGCGTCCAGCAGCTCGCCCTGCCGACCCGCCCACTCGACGTCGCCCACGGCATGGATTCGCGTGTCGTGCACATCGTCGACGCCCACGGCGACCAGCACGCCGCCGGATGGTTGCGGACCCTTTCGGCCACCGGCGAGTTCGTCTACAGCGGCTGCTACTCGGCCCGGCTGTTGCCCGGCTCGGACCAGCCCTCGGTACATGTGGCCTTCCCACTGGAGTCCGGCAACGTGCAGGTCTTCCTGCGTCCCAGCATCCAGGCCGACGGTTCGTTGGTGCTGTCTTCGCCGCCCGGGGTCTTCGGCGGCGACGGAGCCTATGTCGTGGTCCGGGACGGCGGCGGCGGAGCCTGGGCCGCGCGTGTTCCCCTCCACGAACGCTTCCACGTCTACCGGGATCACCGCGGTGTGCTGCGCACCGACCACGAGTTGCGGGTCTACCGGTCGCTCGCGCTCCGCCTGCACTACCGGCTGGACCCGGCCTGACTCGCGCCGCGCGAACGATGGCAGCTCCTTGTGCTCGCGAGCGTCGTCATGACGACGCTCGCGTGGGCCTACGAGCCTCCGGGTGCCGGCGTGGGCGGATGCCCCGGAGTCGCCGCTACGATGGCTAGGCTGCTCGCATGGTTCACGATGGCCTGCCGGTTCCGCATGCCGCCGCGTCATCGCCGGGTGCCTCCACCGTGGCCGCGGTGCGTGAGGTGCTCTCCGCGATCCCGGCCAACTGCACGTGGCTGCTGCCGGTCACGGCGGCCGACGGGGAGGTCGTCGACTTCCGGATCGCGGCGACGAGCGACCAGGCCGGCGATGTCTACGGTCGGGGCGCCGGGCGGATCGGTGGGCTGCTCAGCGAACTGTACCCCGGCATCGTCGGCGGTCCGCTCTGGCTGACCTACCACCAGGTGCTGGCGAGCGGAGAGCCGCGCCGGCTGCCCGACTTCCGCTACGTGGGCAGCCGGGCGGGCGTCGTCGCGGACTCCCTGTTCGACGTGACGGCCCATCGGGTCCTCGGCGGCCTGCTGGTCTGGTGGCAGCGCCTGGACGAGGACCGGCGCCGACTGGAGCGCACCGAGCTGCTGGGGAGCCTCGGTTGGGCCGAGTACGACCTCGTCACCGGGCGCAGCGAGTGGTCACCCGGCATGTTCCGGATCTTCGAACGGGATCCCGCCCTGGGCCCCATGTCGCGCGCCGAGCAGGCCGCGGCGCTCGTCCCCGACGACTACGGACTGCGCGAGGCGGCCTGGCAGACGCTGGACAGCGGGGGGTCCTCGGACGTCACGGTGCGCTTCCGGGCCGGCACCTCGGTCAAGTACCTGCGGATCCTCTCCGATGCCGCGTGGGACGGCGACGGGGCGCCGATGAAGGTCTACGCCGTGGTGCAGGACGTGACCGCGCGGGTGGACTCGCGGACGGCGATCGAGCGTCTCAGCGACCAGTTGCGGACGCGCGAGATGACCGCGTTGGCGGAGCACCGGCTCGCCGGGCAGTTGCAGAACCTGATCCAGCCGGTGCCCCGCGACCCCGTGTCACTCGCGGGTCTCGAGGTGCTGGTCGGCTACCTGCCGGCGGAACGCGTACTCCAGGTCGGCGGTGACTGGTACCACGCGCAGACCCTGCCGGACGGCCTGGTCGCGCTCGCCGTCGGAGACGTCGCCGGGCACGGCCTGGGGGCGGCCAGCGGCATGGCCCACCTCCGGTTCGCGCTGGTCGCGTGGCTGTCGATCGGGATCCGGGATCCGGGCGTGCTGCTCGGCCACCTGAACCGGCTCTGCGGGCAGTTGGGCGTCACCGGGACCGCGGTGGCCGCCCTCTACGACGCCTCGACCCGGTCGCTGTGCTGGGCCCAGGCCGGCCATCCGGTTCCGCTGCTGGCCCGAGCCGGGGCGACCACCACGCTCGACCGGCCGTCGGGCGTCCTCCTCGGCGTCGACCAGACCGTCACCTACCCGGTCGCCGCGCAGTCGTTGCGCGCCGGCGACCTGCTCCTCTTCTACACCGACGGACTCGTGGAGCGACGCTCGGCCGACGTCGACGAGCTGCTGGTCCCGGTGATGCGAGGGTTGTCGACCCTGTCCCGCGAACCGGGGAAGCAGACCCTGCCGCGGCTCCGGGACCTCCTGCACCACCCGAGTCCGGACGACGACACCTGCACCCTGGCGGTGCGCGTACTGCCGTGAGCGATCGGCGGCGGGTCGGGTGTGCACCGGTGCCGCCGCCGGGCGTGGTAGACATGCCGCGTGGACGACCTGGTGCTGGACGCCGCCCGGGACTGCGTGCTGGCCTACGGCGTGCGCCGTACGACGTTGACGGACGTGGCGCGCCGGGCCGGGGTCTCGCGGATGACCGTCTACCGGCGCTGGCCCGACGTGCAGTCACTGATCGGGGACCTGATGAGCCGGGAGTGGCATCAGGTGCTGGTGGCCACCGGCGAGGACGAGCCGACCGGGCCGGCCCGGTCACGCCTGGTGGCGCGGGTGACGGCGGGCACGCGGCTGCTGCGGGAGCACCCGCTGCTGTGCAAGATCCGTGACGTCGACCCGGAGGTGCTGCTGCCGTACCTCCTGGACCGGCGCGGCGGCGGTCAGGACGAGATGCTGCGGTTCCTCGCGGCGGCGGTGGCCGGCGGCCAGGCCGACGGCTCGGTCCGGCCCGGCGACGCCGAGCTGATGGCCCGTGCCGTCTTCCTGACCACGCAGTCCTTCGTGCTCTCCGTCCGTACGGTCGCCGACGGCGCGCCGGTCGCCGACTTCGACCGCGAGCTGGCCCGCCTGGTCGACGGCTACCTGCGCCCGGACTAGGGCCGGTGTCACGGCCGCTGGCCGGCAATGATCCGCAGCGCTCCCGGCCGTACCTCGACGTGCACCTCCGCTTCCCGGCCGACGGGGTCCCCGTCGCCGTACACCGCGACCGGACGGTCGGCGCGTACGGTGACCGAGCTGCCGCGCTGGAAGGTGACCTGCGGCAGCCGCAGGTGCGAGCCGGTACGCATGCGCCACAGCGCGACCGGGAACAGCAGCCTGCTGGCGTGTCGGATCACCACCACCTCCAGAGCCCCGTCGTCGGGCCGCGCCATGGGGGCGATGTGGAGCCCACCGCCGTAGTACCCGCAGTTCGCGACGACGACGGTGTACGCGTGCACCTGCTCCGTCCGGCCGTCGAGCGTGATCGTGTACCGGGTGCGGGGCCAGCGCAGCAGCGCGCGCAGCCCGGTGGTGGGGTACACCAGCGACGCGGGCAGGCGTGACCGGTTGGCCAGCTCGTTGGCGGCGGCGTCGATGCCGGCGTAGACGCTGCCGATGATCGTGTGCTCGGCGACGCGCAGCACGTCCAGGTGCCGTGGCCGACCGTGCAGCAGCAGGTCGGCGACCTCGGTGGGGGAGTGCGGCAGCTTCAGCTGGCGGGCCAGGTCGTTGCCGCGGCCGGCGGGGATGACGCCGAGCAGGCCGCCGGCGTCGACGACGGCACCGGCGAGCAGCCGGATGGTGCCGTCGCCCCCGGCGGCGACGACGACCTCACCGGCCCGCGCCGCCTCGGCGGCGCACCGGCGGGCCTGCTCGGCGGTCTGCGTGTACTCCACCCGGATCCGCGCGCCGGCGGCGCGGAGGTGGTGGGCCACCGGCATCAGGCGGGACAGTCCCCGGCGTGCGGCCGGTCCGAGGATCACGGCGAAGGCGCGCACCTCACGGCACCAGGATGCCGGGGTTGAGGA
Source organism: Micromonospora psammae (assembly GCF_036902725.1). Taxonomy (NCBI): domain Bacteria; kingdom Bacillati; phylum Actinomycetota; class Actinomycetes; order Micromonosporales; family Micromonosporaceae; genus Micromonospora; species Micromonospora psammae. The sequence continues at coordinate 98,208 of NZ_JBAKHM010000004.1, forward strand.
TGCCGGCCGGGTCCAGGTGCCGCTTGACCGTCCGGAGCAGGTCGACGGCGACCTCACCGATCTCGGCGGCGTACCACGTCCGGTGGTCGGCGCCGACCCCGTGGTGGTGGGTGATGGTGGCGCCCGCGGCGGCGATCGCGTCGCTGGCGGCCGCCTTCGCGGTGCGCCAACGGTCGATCGGGTCCGGCCCGGGGGAGCAGATCACGGTGAAGTACAGCGAGGCGCCGGTCTCGTAGACGTGGGAGACGTGACCCAGCACCAGCGCCCCGTCCGGCAGCGCGTCGAGGATGGCCTGCCGGACGCGGTCGTGCACCTGCGGCACCGTCGACCAGTACGCCGCCGTCTCCAGGGTCTCGGCGAACGCCCCCGCGTCCAGCAGCGCGTCGCGCAGGTACGGGGCGTCGAAGCGGTGCCGGGCCCACTGCTGCCCCGCCTCCGCGCCGAGGGGCACACCGCCGTGTGCGGCCAGCACGCCGGCGGCCGCGTCGGCGGTGGCACGGACGTCGCCGCCCTCGTATCCGGCGATCAGCAGGCATCCGCCGTCGGAGCGGCCGGACCCGGCAGCCCCGATCATCGTCTCGACCTCGTCGGAGAGCCGCAGCACCGTGGGTCGCGGCCCGTCCTGCGCCAACCGGCGTACGGCCTCCAGGCCGGCGGCGAACGACTCGAACCGCCAGCCCTCGTAGTGGGATTGCGCCGGCAGGGGTCGTACCCGCACGGTGACGTCGGTGATGATGCCGAGCGTCCCTTCGCTGCCCAGGAAAAGCTGCCGCAGGTCGGGACCGGCGGCGGAGGCCGGAGCGCGACCGATCCGCAGGGTGCCGCGGGGCGTGGCGACGGTCAACGCCGTCACCATGTCCTCGAAGCGGCCGTAGCCGGCCGATGCCTGGCCGGAGGAGCGGGTGGCGGCGAACCCGCCGATGGTCGCGTACTCGTAGGACTGGGGAACGTGGCCGAGCGTGAGCCCGTGCGCGGCGAGCAGCTCCGCGGCCCGGGGGGTGGGCAGCCCCGCCTGCAGGGTCGCGGTCCGCGACACCGGGTCGACGGCGACGAGGTGGTCGAGTCGACTGAGGTCGACGGTGACGTGCCCGGCCGCGGTGGGTGTCAGGCCACCCACGACGGAGGTGCCGCCACCGAAGGGGACCACCGCCACGCCGTGCCGGGAGCAGACGTCGAGTACGGCCAGGACCTCGGCGTGGTCGGCCGGGCGGAGAACCGCCTGCGGGGCGAGGGCCGGCCGACCGAGCCGGTCGCGCAGCAGGTCGGGCGTCGACATGCCGGCCGCGTGCCGCGCCCGGGCCGGCGCGGTGGTGACCACGTGTCCGTCGCCGACCACCTGTCGCAGCGCGTCGAGGACCGCGCCGTCGAGCTCGCAGTCCGGCAGGGCGACCTCGGCCAGCGGCACGGTCGTCGGCGGGGGTGTCAGGTCGAGCACCTGCGCCAGCAGTTTCCTCGCGGCGTCCGGTAGCTCCTTCGCGGCCTCCGCCGTCCCCCAGCGGGCCCAACCGGCGCTCGACGCTTCCCCTCGTTCATTCATGTGTGACAGAGTTACATCCAATGTCACTCAGAAGCAAGGAGGCCCGGTGGAAGCATCGCTGACCGGCGCCCGCCGTGACCGTGACCTGAACGAGCTGGCCGCGGGCCTCGCCGTCGACGTGCTCGTGGTCGGGCTGGGCGTCACCGGCGCGGGGGTGGCGCTCGACGCCGCCAGCCGTGGGCTCTCCGTGGTCGCCGTCGACGCCCACGACCTCGCGCACGGCACCTCCCGGTGGAGCTCCAAGCTCGTCCACGGTGGCCTGCGCTACCTCGCCCACGGTCAGGTCGGCGTGGCCTACGAGAGCGCGGCCGAACGCCACCTGCTGCTGACCCGTACCGCCCCGCACCTCACGCGCGCCCTGCCGATGCTGCTCCCGTCGACCGGGTTCACCACCGGTTGGCAGGACCGCGCCGCGGCGGCGGGGCTGCGCGCCGGAGACCTGCTGCGTACCTGCGCCGGGACCTCCCGCCGCACCCTTCCCGGCACCCGCCGGCTGGGCGCGGCCGAGGCCGGCGCGATGGCACCGGCGCTGCGCCGGGCGGGGCTGCGCGGGGCGCACCTGTCCTGGGACGGCCAGCTCTGCGACGACGCCCGACTCGTCGTCGGCCTCGCTCGCGCGGCCGCGGCCCGGCGCGCCCGCATCCTGCCCCGCTGCCGGGCCGTCGAACTGCACCGGGACGGTGCCACCATCGAGGACACCCGCACCGGTGGTCGGCTGCACGTCTCCGCCCGCGCCGTAATCAACGCCACCGGCGTCTGGGCGAGCGAGCTCACCCCACACGTCCGGCTACGACCGTCGCGGGGCACCCACATCGTCCTGTCCGCCGCCCGCCTGGGCGGGCTCTGGGCGGGGCTGACGATCCCCGTGCCCGGCGAGTTCACCCGCTACGTCTTCGCCCTGCCCCAGACCGACGGCCTGGTCTACGCCGGCCTGACGGACGAGGCGGTGGACGGGCCCGTTCCCGACGTGCCGGAACCCACCGAGGCCGACATCGCGTTCCTGCTCGACGTGCTCAACAGTGTCCTCGACGCGCCCCTGCGACCCGCCGACGTCCTCGGCGCCTACGCCGGGTTCCGCCCGCTGCTGGCCGACGGTGGTTCCCGGACCGCCGACATCTCCCGACGGCACGCGGTCATCGACGACCCGGACGGCATCATCAGCGTGGTCGGCGGCAAGCTCACCACCTACCGCCGGATGGCGCAGGACGCGGTGGACACCGCGGTGCGCGGGCGCGGGCTCACCGCCGGCGCCTGCCGTACCCGGCGGCTTCCGCTCCCCGGTGCCGCGAGCCGCGCGCAACTGGCCCGGGTTCCGGCGCCCCGCCGGCTGGTCCAGCGCTACGGCACCGAGGCGGTCGACGTCCTGGCCGGGGCGCCGGCCGGACTCCGCCGGCCGATCGGGCCCGACATCCCGGTCACCGGCGCCGAGCTGCTCTGGGCCGCCCGGCACGAACTCGCGCTCACCGTCGACGACCTGCTCGACCGGCGCACCCGCATCGGGCTCGTCCCGGCGCACCGGGAGGCCGCGCTGCCCGTGGCGCGGGACATCCTCGCCCTCGCCGCCGAGGGGTGACCGCGCCGTCGCGCCGGCGTGGTGAGGAGGGCGGCGGTTTCGTCGGTCACCCCGGGATCCACATCTTTCTGCGATGCTCTCGGCCGTGACTTATCCTCGCCGTTCGGTGACGTCAGGATCACCGCTGGAACCGGAGATCGGCTTCTCCCGCGCGGTGCGGATAGGGCCGTACGTGTCCGTGGCGGGCACCGCGCCGATCGCGGACGACGGGACGACAGCCGGCCCGGGAGACGTGTACGCGCAGTCCGTGCGTTGCCTGGACATCGCCGAGCAGGCACTGCGCGACGCCGGTGCGACGCTGGCAGACGTCATCAGGACCCGGGTCATGCTGGTTGACATCGCCCGGTGGCGAGAGGCGGCGCGCGCACACGGCGAACGCTTCGCTCAGGTACGCCCGGCGTGCACCTTCGTGGAAGTGTCGCGCTTCATCGACCCGGAGTGGTTGGTGGAGTTCGAGGTCGACGCCGTGGTGGGACCGGACGACCGGAGCGGCTGAACCCCGTGCTGGCAGGATCTGCACACATGGAAGCTGATCTGCTCCGGCGCGCCGCCCGACTCCTCGGCGACGCGCGCCGTGTCGTCGTCCTCACCGGCGCCGGTGTCTCCGCCGAGAGCGGGGTGCCCACCTTCCGGGACGCCCTCACCGGCTTGTGGGCGCGGTTCGACGCCCAGCGGCTCGCCACGGCCGAGGCGTTCCATGCCGATCCGGACCTGGTCTGGGGCTGGTACGAATGGCGGCGCGCGCGGGTGGCCCGAGCCGAGCCCAACCCCGGTCATCGGGCGATCGCCGCCATCCAGACCCGGGTCCTCGACTGCACCGTCATCACCCAGAACGTCGACGACCTGCACGAACGGGCGGGGACCCGAGCCCCGATCCACCTGCACGGTAGCCTGTTCACACCCCGCTGCACCGCGGTGCCCGCCCACCCCGCGACCTTCGGGGACACCTCGGGCGGCCCCGGTCAGCCGCACGAAGGCTCCCGGGTGCCACCGCCGCGGTGCGCGTCCTGCACCGCGCTCGTCCGCCCGGGGGTGGTGTGGTTCGGTGAGCCGCTGCCCGAGACGGCGTTGACCGCGGCGGTCGAAGCGGCCGTCGCCTGCGACCTGCTGCTGACCGTCGGCACCGCCGGCGTCGTGTACCCGGCCGCCGAGATCCCGCAGGTCGCGGCGCGCTCGGGCGCCACCGTGATCCAGGTCAACCCGCAGCCGACCCCCCTCGACCCGGTCTGCGCCATCAACCTGCGCGGCACCGCGGCACAGGTCCTCCCGGCCCTGGTCGCCGCCGCGTGGGGGGAAACCGACGAGAGTTAGCCGGTTTTCGGAACGGATGCTCCACCGCGAGCTACCCGAAGAGCTCTCGGAATCCCTCCCGCCACGACGGGTACTCCAGGGTCCACCCCAACTCGGCCTTGGCCTTGGCGTTGCTGGCCGCGCGGAGCTGGGTGCCGTAGTAGACGGCCTGCACGCCGATCTGCTCCTCGGCCTCCGCCTCGGACACGCGCCCGGGCGCAGGGGCGTGGAGGATGTCGGCCAGGTACGGCAGCCACTCGGCCTGGGGGGCCGGCTCGTCGTCCACGATGTTGTAGATCCCGGGGCTTCCCCGGTCGACCGCTGTCACGGTGGCCGCCACCGCGTCGCGCACGTGCACGAACGGATACTGGCCGGTGCCCTCGCCGACGATCGGCACCGCGCCGGACCTGACCCCGGTGGCCCATTCGCCATCCGGACCGACCGCGGTGCCCTCGCCGTAGAAGAAGCCGTACCGGAGGACGACGCCGTCGATCCCCGGTGTCTCCAACACCAGCGTCTCGGCCGCGGTGTTCGCCTGTACGTGGCTGCGGATCGGCTCCGGGGCGTCCAGGTACAGCGGTGATGCCTCGTCCGTGGGACCGGACCCGGAGGGCTGGGTCATGAAGCTGGCGCTCTGGGCGACGACCCGACGGGTGCCGGCTTCGCGAGCCGCCGCCATCAGTGTCCTCGTGCCCTCGGCGCGCAGCCGGTTGGTCACCGCCAGCCAGGTGGCGTAGTCGCGGGACGGCGCGGAGAGCGCGGTCATCTGGTTGACGATGACCTCCGGTTCGGCCCGGCCGATCGCCTGGCGCACCGTGGCCTCGTCGAGTCCGTTCATCAGTTCCGGCCGCGCCCCGAGCGCCTCTATGACGGAGAATTTCTCCGGGCGTTGGCTGGTGGCCACCACCTCGTGGCCCCGGTCCACCAGCGCCTCGACGATGGGCCGACCCAGCACCCCGGTTCCTCCGGCGACGAAAATCCGCACTGTCGTCTCCCCGCTCTCGCGTCCCGGTCCGACTCATCGTGACCCGCGCCGTCGGTCGACGCGGCCGAATCGGTCAAGCTCGGCGCGGTCGTGGCGGCGGTGGGTGCCGTGGACGCGAGGCTGGAGAGCGAGACGGATCTCCGGGTCGCGACGTCGGGCGCCCCGGGCGGGGGTCCACCTCATTCCGCTGTCGTACCGCGCCGATCACTCCGGCGCGGCCTCCCAGCGTTTGGAGCGGCCGTCGAGGATTCCCACGGTGATCAGGACGGCGACGGTCGCCGCGGCGACGCCGAGCAGCGGCATCGCGGGTCCGGCGAGCGCGATGACCGCCAGGGCGGGCAGGCCGAGGAGCCGGGGACGGGAGACCCGGCGGTAGATCACGGCGGACAGGCCGACCCGGCCGGCGAGGAAGAGCGCGGGGCCGGCGACGGTGATGGCGACCGCTGTGCCGGGTGCCCGTTCGGTGGGATGGGCGATCACCAGGTCGGCGGCGACCGAGGTGGCCACCACGCCGGCGATCATGACCAGGTGCAGGTTGCCGGCGAGAACGCCGAACCGGGTGGGGTCCCGTTCGTCGATGGCGGCGCCCAGGTACCGGCCCGCCGGCGTGACGTACAGCCGGCCGGTCAGCGCCGCTATGGCGAAGGCCAGCAGGAACGCGACGGAGTGCGCGACACCCAGACCGGCCGCGGAGAACGCCAGTCCCGCTGTGATGATCAACTCGCCGAGCGCGATGATGAAGATCTGCTGGAACCGTTCGGTGAGGTGCCTGCCCCGTAGCCGCAGCTCGCCCGGCTGCGCGCGACCCAGGCCGGGGGTGGGCCAGCCCAGCGGCGCCGCCGCGTAGTCCAGCGCCACGGCCACCGTCCAGGCCGGCAACCGTACCCCCGGCCACACCACCCCGGCCAACCAGAAGATCCCGGACGCGCCGAACCAGACCAGGACGCGCAGCGTCCGGCGACGGAGGGCGTGCCCACGTAGCGTCACCGACGTGACGATGCTGCGGCCGAGGTGCAGTGCGACGTACGCCCCGGCGAAGAGACCGGCCCGGTCCCCGGTCGCCTCCGGTATCGCGACGCTCATCAGGAGCACCCCGAGCGTGGTGCCGATGAGCAGGGCCTGCACCCGGGGGTTCGCGCGGTCGTACCAGTCGGTGAACCAGGCCGTCACCACCCAGACCGACCAGAGCGGCAGCAGCAGCAGGGCGGTACGGGCCACCCCGGCGACGGAGACGTCGGCGAGCAGGACGAGCGAGAGTTGCCGCAGCGCGAGGACGAAGGCGAGGTCGAAGAAGAGTTCCAGGAACGATGCCTGGAGCGGTTCGTCGCGGCGTCGCAGCAGCGCGTCCGGGCTGCTCGACATCGCGGCTCCTCCCGGACTCCCGGCGCCTCCCTCCGCCTTCATACCACCGCCCGCCCCGGCCCCGGGCGAGGTCGTCGGACCGCACGGCAGCCGCCGCGGGTAGCTGGATGCTAGGCCGGTCGGCGTCGGGCGATCCGCCTCAGGGCCAGGTAGGCGGCCCCTCCCGCCAGCAACCAGGGCGCCGCGACGACGACCGGGTCCAGCGGATGGTGTACGCGATCCACCCGCCGGCCGCGGGCGCGGGAGGCCAGCCCGTGGTGGGAGAGCTCGCTGCGGACACCGGTCTCGGCGAGCGGGTTGTCCGGGCGGCGGGTCAGGAACGACCCGAGGGTGCTCTCCACCGCGTCCACCCGGTCCGCGGCCAGCAGGAGCAGCCAGTGTGCGGCGCGTGCCTCGCTGTACGTGCGGTAGGCGTACCGGCGCAGCACCCCGGAGAGCCCCTTGGGCGGGCACGACGTGCCGAACACGGGGGTGAGGAACTGGTGCTCGATTGACCTCTCCCGCGGCCACTTCTCGGGCTGTCGTTCCGGGAACCGCCAGTGTGCCCCGTTGAGGTCCGGGTCGAACCGCTCCCGGGGCACCGACGGGCGGTCCTTCGGGTCGAGGTCGGCACCCCAGCCGGGGATGCTGGCGCGCAGCTCCTCGCTGGATCGAGCCAGTTTCGGCTTCTCGGGCGTGTAGGCCATGGTCCGGCTCCCGGTCTTCTCAGGCGGCGTTCGGGACGATCAGCGGCTTGATGCAGCCGTCGAGCTTGGCGGAGAAGATGTGGTAGGCCTCGGCGATGTGCTCCAGCGGGATGCGGTGGGTCACGATGTCGCTGGGATTGAGGTAGCCGTTACGGATGTGGTCGAACAGGCGCGGCCACTGCCGCTTCACCGGGCACTGGTTCATCCGCAGGGTGAGCCCCTTGTTGAAGGCGTCGCCGAACTTCACGGCGCTGAACATCGGCCCGTAGGCGCCCATCACCGAGATCGTGCCGCCCTTGCGCACCGAGTCGATCGCCCAGTTGAGTGCCACCGGCGACCCGCCCTGCAGTTTCAGCTTGGCGGCGGTCACGTGCTGGAGGAAACTGCCGTCCGCCTCGGCGCCCACCGCGTCGATGACCACGTCGGCGCCGAGATGATCGGTGATCTTCTTGAGGTGTACGACGATGTCGTCGTACTCGGCGAAGTTGTAGGTCTCGGCGTGGGCGAACGACTCCGCCTTCTCCAATCGGTACTGAAGATGGTCGATGACGATGACCCGGCCGGCGCCCATGAGCCAGGCCGACTTCGCCGCGTAGAGGCCCACCGGACCGGCCCCGAAGACCACCACCACGTCACCCTCGACGATGTCGCCGAGCTGCGCACCGAAGTAGCCGGTGGCGAGCGCGTCGGTCAGCAGGACGGCGTCGTCGTCGTCCAGCCACTCCGGGATGAGGCTCGGGCCGACGTCGGCGAACGGTACGCGGACGTACTCGGCCTGGCCGCCGTCGTATCCGCCGCAGGTGTGCGAGTAGCCGTAGATGCCGCCCACGGCCGTGGCGTTCGGGTTGACGTTGTGGCAGTTGCCGAAGAGGCCCCGGGCGCAGAAGAAGCACGACCCGCAGAAGACGTTGAACGGCACCATCACCCGGTCGCCGGGCTGCACGTTCCGGACCGACGGCCCCACCTCGTCGACCACGCCGACGAACTCGTGACCGAAGGTCGTCCCGACCCGCGTGTCGGGCATCATCCCGTGGTACAGGTGGAGGTCCGATCCGCAGATCGCCGCCCGGGTCACCCGCACGATCGCGTCGTTGGGGTGCTCGATCGCGGGGCGATCCTTCTCCTGCACCCGCACCCGGTACGGGCCGCGATAGACCATTGCCTGCATCAGATGCCTCCTGTACCAGCGGGCCGGCGGACGTCTCGCCCCGAATCCCGTCGAAGCACCGCAGGTGGTACCCCTGGGTTCGGCAGACAAACCGCAGCCGGGCCGCAACGGCGAACCAGGGGCGATTCCGACGACGGCAGCGGCGCCCCCGCGTGCCGTTGGCCGGGGCGCGTCCCGGACAGCACGGCGGTGTGAGCAGCACGGGGACCGGGTACGGCACCCGAGGCGGTTCGCGGGGCATCGACGTCAGCCGCGGACCCGCTGCCCGGGCCGAGTACGAGGGGCCACGCCGGAGGACAAGGAGAACCATGGGACCGTCGTCGGTCAGCCCGCAGAGCGCCTTCGCCGAGCTGGGAGCGATCAGGCTGGACCAGGTCGGTCTCGATGAGATGTTGCAGCGGATCGCGGACCTGGCCAACCGGGCCATCCCCGGAACCCGGGACGTCTCGGTGACGCTGATCCGGGGCGGCGACACGCGAACCGTGGTGTCCACCAGCGACCTGCCCGCGACCTCGACGACTGGCAGTACCAGCGGGGCTTCGGTCCCTGCCTGGACTCCTCGCCGAGCGGTGACTCCATCAGCGTGCCGGACATGGCGACCGAGAAACGGTGGCCGGAGTGGGCGGAGTACGCGCACAGCCGGGAGGTCGGTAGCTCGCTCTCGGTCGGCCTGCCGATCCAGGAGGCCGTCGTGGGGGCCCTCAACGTCTACGGCGGGCAGGCCCACGCCTTCGACGCGGAGGCGATCGACGTTGCCGAGCGGTTCGCCGCGTACGCCGCCGTCGCCCTGGCCAATGCCCACCTCTACGACACCACCGCCACGCTCGCGGAGCAGATGCGGGAGGCGATGCGGAGCCGGGCCGTGATCGAACAGGCCAAGGGAATCATCATGGGCGAGCGGCGCTGCTCGCCGGAGGAGGCGTTCGCGCTGTTGTCGAAGATCTCGCAGGACACCAACCGCAAGGTCCGGGACGTCGCCGCGGCACTCGTCTCCCGCGCCGTCGGCACCGGGCGCGACTGATTCACTCACGGTGGTTTCCTCCGCCGCTCCGCGGGGCACCGGATCAGCTGGTACATCCGCAGACGGATTCCGGTGTGCGGCCTCGGTCGACCCCGGTGGAGCAAGGAGAAACGTGAGAGCTGCGTCCTGGCTCGAGCCGTCGTCCGGTGATCTCACCAACCACCTCGTGGCCCTGGCCGGTCTTCCGGACGAATCCCCGTCGGTGCCGATGCTGCTCGCGAGGATCGTCCGGTCCTGCGCCGCCCTGGTCGACCCGGCCGACCACGTCTCCGTCACCGTCGCCCGGCACGGTGACCACCTGACGCAGGCCGCCAGCGACTGGACGGCCGAGGCCGCGGACCTGGCACAGTACGCGCAGGACGACGGGCCCTGCCTGATGGCGCTGCGCTCGGGCGAGCCGGTGGCGGTGCCCGACATGGCCGGTGCCCTGGTCTGGCCACGGTTCCGTGACGTCGCGTGGCAGAACGGCGTGCGGGCGTCGCTGTCCGTTCCGCTCTTCGCCAGCAGCGGTGCGACGGTCGCCGCGCTCAACCTCTACGCCCGTGACGCCGTCGCGATGGCGGCCCTGGTACGGCACGTGCAGGCCTGTTACCAGCCCGCCGGTGACCTGCCACCCCTGCCGTCGGTGGACGCCGGAAGCCGGCAGCTCGTCGCCGGCCTACGTGGTGCCCTGCACTGCCAGGACCTGATTCAGCGCGCCCTGGGCGTCCTCATCGGACAGCACGGGCTCTCCGTCGTCGAGGCCTATCAGCGGCTGGTGGAGTCCACTCCGCCGGGATCGCCACTGACCGCGACGGCCTCGACCGTCCTGCGCCAATTCCAGTCTTGAGGCAGCTCCGGGTCATTCGGCGCAGGTGCGGGAGGTCGGTCGGCTTCGTGCTCATCGAGCCTCGGCCGGGGACGGACGACCACCTGAGGGCACATGTCTCGACCCTCACGCAGCGCTGACGACCTCCGGTGGCTGCCCGAGATCGGGTGCCGCTGACCGATCGGTTGGTCGTGTCGCCTGCTGCCCCGTCCACCGCGCGCTCCCGCCGGTCAGGAGGACGCCGGCGCCGGTGATGTCGAGGACCCGGGCGGTCCCACCGCGGGCGCCGCGGACGTCGAACCGGTGCCCTACGCGGGCCGCCTCGTTCGCGACCTCGATCAGGACGTTCACGCCGGCCGCGCAGCAGAAGGTGACGCCGCTCAGGTCACAGCAGACCCAGGGGTGTTCCCGGACGGCGGCGGTCAACGCCGCTCTCAACGCGGGAGCCGTCTCGAGATCGATCTCGCCCGTGGCGTTGACGACACGTACGTCACGGCCGGGCGGCCGCTGCGGATCTGTCATCGATGAATGGGGCATGGCGAGCCGACCTCCCGGTTCGGGTGAGGTGGGCGCGTGGCTTGACCCACAGGCGAGCCTAGAGCCGGATCGCCGGTTGCGCCACTGTTCGCGTGCCGGGCGGAGCCGGACGCCGCAGGTCCCGCTCGGTGGCCGGCCGATCCGGGAGGCCGTGGCCGGGCGGTCGAGGTGGTGAAGCACGTACTGTCGATGAGTGAGTAACGAACCGTCACCGACCGTAACTTTCGATGACCGCTTCGCACGCGAGCTGGCGGAGATGGCGGTGCCCTGGCAGGCCGACGAGCCGCCCGATCCGCGGCTGCTCGTGCTCGACGAGGCGCTGGCCGCCACGCTGGGCCTGGATCCCGCCTGGCTGCGGAGCCGCGACGGCGTGCGCCTGCTGGTCGGCGCCGGCGTGCCCGACGGCGCCAGGCCGGTGGCGCAGGCCTACGCCGGACACCAGTTCGGCCACTTCGTCCCGCGCTTCGGCGACGGGCGGGCGCTGCTGCTCGGCGAGCTCGTCGACGCCGACGGCCAGCTCCGCGACCTGCACCTGAAGGGCTCCGGGCGTACCCCGTTCGCGCGCGGAGGCGACGGCCTGGCCGTGGTCGGTCCGATGCTGCGCGAGTACGTGGTCAGCCAGGCCATGCACGCGCTCGGCATCCCCACGACCCGCTCCCTGGCCGTGGTGGCCACCGGGCGCACGGTGCACCGCGAGACCCCGCTGCCGGGCGCGGTGCTCGCCCGGGTCGCCAGCAGCCACCTGCGCGTCGGAAGCTTCCAGTACGCCCGGGCCACCGGCGACGCGGATCTCCTGCGCCGCCTCGCCGACCACGCCATCGCCCGGCACCACCCGGAGGCAGCCGAGACGGAGCAGCCGTACCTGGCGCTCTTGGAGGCGGTCATCGCCGCCCAGGCGTCGCTGGTGGCCCGCTGGATGCTCGTCGGGTTCGTCCACGGGGTGATGAACACCGACAACATGACGATCTCGGGCGAGACCATCGACTACGGACCGTGCGCCTTCATGGAGGCGTTCGACCCGGCCGCCGTCTACAGCTCCATCGACCAGGCCGGGCGCTACGCCTACGGCAGGCAACCCCTCGCGGCCCAGTGGAATCTCGCCCGGCTCGCCGAGGCAGTCCTGCCCCTCCTGCACGAAGATCAGGAGCGGGCGGTCGTCCTCGCGACGGCCGCGCTCGACCGGTTCCCCGATTGGTACCGCGCCGCCTGGTCGGCCGGGATCCGGGCCAAGCTCGGCCTGCCGGACGCCCTCGATCCCACCCGCGTCGTACCGCTGGCCGACGAGCTGCTCACCCTGCTGCACAGCGGCCGGGTCGATCACACGTCGTTCTTCCGCGCGCTGGCCGGCGCCGCTCGCGACGACGCCGAGCCCACGCGTCGCCTCTTCCCCGACCCGGTGGCGATCGACGACTGGCTGGCGCGCTGGCGTGCCCTGAGCCCGGACGCCGACGCGATGGACCGGGTCAACCCGATCTACATCCCCCGCAACCATCTCGTCGAGGAGGCCCTCGCCGCCGCCACGCACGGAGACCTGCGCCCGCTCGAACGGCTGGTGGAGGCGGTGACCGCCCCCTACGACGAGCGCCCCGGCCTGGAGCGCTACGCCGCTGCCGCGCCGCCCGACTTCGGCTCCTACCGCACGTACTGCGGCACGTGAGGGTCCGGGCGCGACCATGACCGCGGGTCGTGCGAGCAGGATGAGCTGCTGGCACGACCCGGGTCAGCCCGCGCGCCGGTCGCCGGAGCGACCGGTCACCGCGGACTCACTGGCGCAGCGACCGGAAGGCGGTGCGGAGCTCCCCGGTCAGCAGCTCCGGCTGCTCCCAGGCCGCGAAGTGCCCGCCCCGGTCGAGCTTGTTGTAGTGGATGAGGTTGGCATACGCCTGCTCCGCCCAGCTCCTGGGCGTCTCGTACATCTCATTCGGGAAGACGCTCACGGCGGCCGGGACGGAGACGCCCTTGGCGGCGAAGAAGGAGAGCTTGTTCTCCCAGTAGATGCGCGCCGCGGAGACTCCGGTGTTCGTCAGCCAGAAGAGCGTGACGTTGTCGAGGACGTCGTCCCGCGTGAGGCCGACGGGCTTTCCGGCGAAGGCCTGGCAGATCAGGTCCAGGCTGGCCGCGTCATGGTCGATCATGTAGCTGGCCAGGGCGATGGGCGAATCCGCGAATCCGGTCAGCGTCTCCGGGCGGGTGCCCATCATCAGCGCGTAGGCGGAATGCTTCCAGAAGAAGTTGAGCTGCTCGCACGTCCGCCGCTCCTCGGCGGAGAGGTCGGCCGGCAGCTCGGCCAGCGCGTTGCCCGCTCCGGTGATGTCGGACTGGAGCAACGTGTCGATCTCGGGAGGGACGACGCCCGGCATGTTGGTGTGGATGCCGATCAGCTTCTCAGGCGCCTGCAGGGCCATGACGTCCGTGATGAGCGCTCCCCAGTCGCCGCCCTGCGCGGCGAACCGCGAATAGCCGAGCCGACTCATCAGCTCGATCCAGGCGCTGGCGATGCGTTCCGGGCCCCAGCCGGGCTCGGTCGGCTGGCCGGAGAAGCCGAAGCCGGGCAGCGAGGGGATCACCAGGTGGAAGGCGTCCGACGCGTCCGCGCCGTGCGCCGTCGGGTCCGTGAGTGGGCCGACGATCTTCAGCTGCTCGATGATCGAGCCCGGCCACCCGTGCGTGACGATGAGCGGCAGCGCGTCGTCATGTTTCGACCGGATGTGAAGGAAGTGGATGTCGAGCCCGTCGATCTCGGTCATGAAGTTCGGCACGGAGTTCAGCCGCGCCTCGACCTTGCGCCAGTCGTACTCCTTCTCCCAGTAGCGGGCGAGCGCCTGGCTCGTCTCCAGCGGCACGCCCTGCGACTGGTCGTCGACGGTCTGCTTCTCGGGCCAGCGGGTGGCCGCGATGCGCGCCCGCAGCGCCTCGAGGTCCGACTCCGGGAACTCCACGCGGAACGGCCGGACATCGGTGGTGGTGCGGGTCAGCGTCTGCGTCTTGGCAGCCACGTGGGCCTCCTTCTCGTTCAGTTCATCGAAGATCCACCTGCACCGGGCCGGGTATCAGGTGGCGTTCTCGCTCCGGCGGGGGAGCTTCCAGTCCGGCCGGACGTAGTGACAGGTGTAACCACCGGGGTTCTTCTCCAGGTAGTCCTGGTGCTCCGGCTCGGCCTCCCAGAAGGGGCCGGCCGGGCTGACCTCGGTGACCACCTTGCCGGGCCACAGGCCGGAGGCGTCCACGTCGGCGATCGTGTCCTCCGCGACCCGCCGCTGCTCCTCGTCGAGGTAGAAGATGGCCGACCGGTAGCTGACCCCCACGTCGTTTCCCTGACGGTTCTTCGTCGTCGGGTCGTGGGCTTGGAAGAAGAACTCGAGCAGGTCCCGGTAGGACAACTGTTCGGGGTCGTAGACGATCTCCACCGCCTCGGCGTGGGTGCCGTGGTTGCGGTAGGTCGCGTTCGGCACCTCCCCGCCGGTGTATCCCACCCTGGTGGTGACCACGCCGGGGCGCTTCCGGATGAGATCCTGCATCCCCCAGAAGCAACCGCCGGCCAGAATCGCCTTTTCAGTCATCGCTCCGCTCCCGTCCCCGGTGCTCGAACATCAGGACACGCCCTATGGGCCGAAGGTGAAGACGTACGCGCGAAAGCCCGGCTGGTCGGTGACGAGGGTGAGCCGGTGGTCGTCGCGGCGCGCACCGGCGACGAGCCGGAACATGGCCGCCCTGTCGATCCGCGCCACGCCGTCCGGGTCGACGTCGGGGCCGCGCCCGTCGGCGATCGCATTCCCGTCCAGCAGCACCTGAACCGTGGCCTTTCCGGCGGGCCCCGGGTCGACCACGAGGTTCACCTCGCCGGCGTTGAAGGGCAGCGTGAGCTCGCCGGTGCCGCTGGCGAGCTCGACGTACTCGCCCCCGCTGAGCCAGTCGCCGGCCACCGTGAAGCTGCCCGGCACGCGCCGGTCGGCGCCGAGGTACGTCTCGGGGGTGATGCCGACGTAGGTCGGTTGCCCCGTCCTGGCGAAGGTCATCGCCTCGGGGCTGACCGGCGGCAGCCCGGTCCCGGGCGCCCGGATCTCGATCAGGCGCCGGATCTCCGACTCCACCCGCTCGTAGCTGCCCTCGCCAACCCACCGGCCGACGAGCAGACCATCGGGGTCGAAGAGGTACTTCGCCGGCCAGGCGTCGTTGCGCAGGGCCCGCCAGAAGGTGAAGTCGTTGTCGATCGCGATGGGATGGGTGAGCCCGTGGTCGCGGATCGCCCGGTCGATGTTCTCGGCGTGCCGGCCGAACACGAACTCGGGGGCGTGCACGCCGACGACGGTCAGGCCCAGGTCCGCGTAGTCACGGTGCCACGCCTTGACGTAGGGCGCGGTGCGGATCCAGTTGACGCAGGTGTACTCCCAGATGTCGACCAGGACCACCCGCCCGTGCAGGTCGGCGGGGGTCAGCGGCGGCGAGTTCACCCACCGCTCGACCGTGACGGGAGGCAGCCGCACGGTCACCCCGCCGACACGTCGACGGCCGTGGCGCCGGCGATGGCCCTGTCACCGTCGCCCTGCACGTAGCCGACCACCGAGGCGTGTCGCGGGTCGACCTCCGGCGGCACCGTGAGTTCGACCCGCCCCCGTCCCAGGTCCAGCCGCGCGGAGCTGAAGGCCCGCACCACGCCGTCCTGCCGCAGCCGCCGCCCGGCGTTCTCTCCCCGGGGGACGTCGTTCTCCAGGCCCCGTTCCACGACCGCCACGTTCAACACCGCGCGCGGGGGCGGTCGCTCGGCCTGATAGTCCACCACCACCCGGCGCCCGCCGCCGGTCTCCTCGACGACGTCCGCGACCGACAGCTCTAGCGACGTCGCGGCGGGCTCGTTGAGGGCGGACGCGATCGCCGAGGACGCCGCCTGGCGGTTGGAGCCGACGAACTCGACGGTGCCGTTGACGACCATCTGCGGCGTGTACAACCCGCCGGCGCCGAAGGCCCGGGCGTACGCCTCCTGCCGGAGGGTGTGCGCCGGGTCGCCGTACGGGTCGGCCCAGCCCAGATGGTCCCAGTAGTCGACGTGGAAACCCAGGGCGTAGACGGCCTGCCCCCGCTTCCGCGCGTCGTGGTCGATCCCGGACAGCACCTTCTCCGCGGGTGGGCAGCTGTTGCAGCCCTGGGAGGTGAACAGCTCCACGACGGCGAAGCCGCCGCCCGCCCCCGACCGTCCACTACCCGACCCTGTGCGCGATGTGTCCGTCATGGCACCGCCTCCTCGGTCGTCCCGCTGGCGGCACTGCCCTTCCCGTTACCACCGCGACCATGCCCCGGCGGTCCGTCGGCGGGCCCTCAACCGGGGCGGAGGCGGTCGTGGGCCGGCGCGTTCAGCCGCCCGACATCGGGTACCGGGCCCACGGCACGAACGACCGTCCCGCCATCGTCTTCGGCTTCGGTGACCTCAACGAACACGCCATCCGGTCCGGCATCGCCGCCATCGCGGACCTCCTCGGTCCCGGCGACCGTCGGGCGGCCGGTCCGCTGCCGTGATCCACTGACCGCGGGGACGTGGAGGCTGGGGAGAGCGCGATGGGCGACGTACGGCAGGACCGGGACGGCGAGGAACGCCGACGCCTCGACGAGGAGGAGGCCGAGCAGATCGAGCCGTTACGCCCGCCCGGCCTCAACCGGGCGTCCAACCGCTCGGCCACCAAACTGGAGCTCTTCTTCGACCTGGCGTTCGTGCTCTTCGTGGCGCGCTGCGCCGACCTGCTGGCCGCGGACGAGACGTGGACCGGTGGGCTGCAGTTCGCCGCGGTGCTCACCATCGGCTGGTGGGCCTGGGCCAGCACCACCCTGTACGCGAACCGCTTCGACACCGACGACGCGGTGTTCCGGCTGCTCACCCTGACCGCGATGGCCGGGGTGGTGGGGATGGCGGCCTCGGTGGACGGCATCGACGAGCAGACCGGGCGGTGGTTCGCCCTGGCGTACGCGCTGGTCCGGCTGGTGCTCATCGTCGGCTACCTGCGGGCCTGGCGGCACGTCGCCGACTCCCGCTCCACCATCCGGCCGTACCTGTTCTCCCACGCGGTGGGCGCGCTGATCTGGCTGGCCTCGGTGGCCGTCGCGGCGCCCGGCCGGTACGTGCTGTGGGGCGTCGGCGTCCTGGTCGACCAGGTGGGGCCGCTCGCCGTCTCCTGGCTGCGCGACGCCGCGCCGCTGCACCTGGAGCATCTGCCGGAACGCTTCGCCCTCTTCGTCATCCTGGTGCTCGGGGAGTCCGTCGGCGCCGCCGTGACCGGCGTGCACGACGGGGGTTGGCGGCCCTCGGTGGTGCTCACCGCGACGTGCGCGTTCATCGTGGTCGCCGGCCTGTGGTGGTCCTACTTCGACCTCTCCGGCGGTGCCGCCAAACGGCGCCTGGTGGAGGAGGGCGGCGAGCCCACCCGGCAGGGCGTCCACGACGTCTACGTCTACCTGCACCTGCCGATCGCCATCTCGTTGGCCGCCGTGGCGGTCGGGTTGGAACACGCGATCGGGCACGCCGCCGACGACCACCTGTCGGCCGGTACCCGCGGGGTCCTCGCGGTGGGTCTGGGTGGCTACCTGCTCAGTTCCGCCGTCATGCTGGCGTCGCTGAGCCGGCGGATCCGGGCGGCGGTGATCTGGCCCGGACTGGGGGTGCCGGCCGTGGTCGCGGTCCTGCTGCCCGGCCTGCCCCCGGTCGTGACGTTCGCGCTGCTCGCCGTGATCGTCGCTGTGGGAGTGGTCACCGCCTTCGTCCTGCACCGCGCGGGTGAGGTGCGTACCGCCAAGGTGTGAGGGCAGTGGGCGAGGCCACCTGTGATACTGCGGACCCACCGCGGGCCCGGGAGGTGCTCGCCGACGTCGCCGCTACGCTGGCCGAACCGCGGTACACGCAGGGTCGGCCCGTCTCGTTGACGGTGTTGACGGCCACCGAGGCGCCGGACGGGTGAGATGTCGGCGGTGTCCGATCCACAGCGACCGGCGCCGCCGACGTGGTGCCGGCGAGGAGGTGCACGCGAGCCCGCGCGAAGCTGGTTAGATCGAGCCCGGCGACGCCGACGGGGACGCGGGGGCGGCCCCGCCTCACAGGGGGAGACAGATGAGCATGGCCACGAGGACGGGCACCGGGTCGCCCGCGCCGCACGGTGCCGACAGCCACGACGTGCTCCGCGTGCAGGGCGCGCGGGTGAACAACCTCAAGGACGTCAGCGTCGAGATCCCGAAGCGCCGGCTGACGGTCTTCACCGGCGTCTCCGGCTCGGGCAAGAGCTCGCTGGTGTTCGGCACGATCGCCGCGGAGTCGCAGCGGTTGATCAACGAGACCTACAGCGCCTTCGTGCAGGGCTTCATGCCGACGCTGGCGCGGCCCGAGGTCGACGTGCTGGACGGCCTGACCACCGCGATCATCGTCGACCAGGAGCGGATGGGCGCCAACCCGCGCTCCACCGTCGGCACCGCCACCGACGCCAACGCGATGCTGCGCATCCTCTTCAGCCGGCTCGGCAAGCCGCACATCGGCTCGCCCAACGCGTACTCGTTCAACGTCCCCTCGGTGAAGGCCAGCGGCGCGATCACCGTCGAGCGCGGCGCCGGCCGGACGAAGACGGAGAAGGCGAACTTCACCCGGCTCGGCGGCATGTGTCCGCGTTGCGAGGGCATGGGCTCGGTCACCGACTTCGACCTCTCCGCGCTCTACGACGACAGCCTGTCGCTCAACGAGGGCGCGTTGACGATCCCCGGCTACACCATGGACGGCTGGTACGGCCGGATCTACCGCGGCGCCGGCTTCTTCGACCCGGACAAGCCGATCCGGAAGTACACGAAGAAGGAACTGTACGACCTGCTCCACAAGGAGCCGACCAAGATCAAGGTCGACGGGATCAACCTGACGTACGAGGGGCTGATCCCGAAGATCCAGAAGTCGTTCCTGTCCAAGGACGTCGAAGCGTTGCAGCCGCACATCCGCGCCTTCGTGGAGCGGGCGGTGACGTTCACGACGTGCCCCGACTGCGACGGCACCCGACTCGGCAAGGAGGCCCGGTCCTCGAAGATCGAGGGGAAGAACATCGCCGACGTCTGCGCGATGCAGATCAGCGACCTGGCCGACTGGGTCCGGGGCCTCGACGAGCCGTCGGTGGCCCCGCTGCTGACCGGGCTGCAACATCTCCTCGACTCGTTCGTGGAGATCGGGTTGGGCTACCTCTCGCTCGACCGGCCGTCGGGCACCCTCTCCGGCGGCGAGGCGCAGCGCACCAAGATGATCCGCCACCTCGGGTCGTCACTCACCGACGTCACCTACGTCTTCGACGAGCCGACCATCGGCCTGCACCCCCACGACATCCAGCGGATGAACGGCCTGCTGCTGCGGCTGCGGGACAAGGGCAACACGGTGCTCGTCGTGGAGCACAAGCCGGAGGCGATCGCGATCGCCGACCACGTCGTCGACCTCGGCCCCGCCGCCGGCACCGCCGGTGGTGAGGTGGTGTTCCAGGGCTCCGTCGACGGGCTGCGGGCCAGCGGCACCCTGACCGGGCGGCACCTGGACGACCGGGCGTCCCTGAAGCCGTCGGTGCGCACCGCGTCGGGAGTGCTGGAGGTGCGCGGCGCCCGCACCCACAACCTGCGGGACGTCGACGTCGACATCCCGCTCGGCGTGCTGGTGGTGCTCACCGGTGTGGCCGGATCAGGCAAGAGCTCCCTGATCCAGGGCTCGGTCTCGGGCCGGGACGGGGTGGTCTCGGTCGACCAGGGAGCGATCAAGGGCTCGCGGCGCAGCAACCCGGCGACGTACACCGGCCTGCTCGACCCGATCCGCAAGGCGTTCGCCAAGGCCAACGGCGTGAAGCCGGCGCTGTTCAGCCCCAACTCCGAGGGCGCCTGCCCCAGCTGCAACGGCGCCGGCGTCATCTACACCGACCTGGCGATGATGGCCGGCGTCGCCATCACCTGCGAGGAGTGCGAGGGGCGGCGGTTCCAGGCCTCGGTGCTCGACTACCACCTCGGCGGCCGGAACATCAGCGAGGTGCTCGCGATGTCGGTGACCGAGGCCGAGGAGTTCTTCGGTGCCGGCGAGGCGCGTACGCCGGCCGCGCACGCCATCCTCCACCGGCTCGCCGACGTCGGGCTGGGCTACCTCAGCCTCGGCCAGCCGCTCACCACGCTCTCCGGCGGCGAGCGGCAGCGGCTCAAGCTGGCCACCCACATGGCCACCGACGGCGCGGTCTACGTCCTCGACGAGCCGACCACCGGCCTCCACCTGGCCGACGTCGAGCACCTGCTCGGCCTGCTCGACCGGCTCGTCGACTCCGGCAAGTCGGTCATCGTCATCGAGCACCACCAGGCGGTGATGGCGCACGCCGACTGGATCATCGACCTCGGTCCCGGCGCCGGTCACGACGGCGGCCGGATCGTCTTCGAGGGCACCCCCGCCGACCTCGTCGCCGCCCGCTCCACCCTCACCGGCGAGCACCTCGCCGCCTACGTCGGCGCCTGACCGGAGCCGGCCCTGGATCCGGGGCCACCACCGTGCGGTGCGTGGCCCCGGCCTCGTGGGGGCGCGGAGTGGGTGACCCGACAGAAACGGCGGGCGGTACGCGCGGCACCGGCGGGAACCGCCATGATGGGCCGGTGAAGATCCTGTCCATTCAGTCCTCGGTCGCCTACGGCCACGTCGGCAACTCGGCGGCCGCCTTCCCCCTCCAGCGGCTCGGGCACGAGGTCTGGCCGGTACTGACCGTGCACTTCTCCAACCACACCGGGTACGGCGCGTGGCGCGGGCCGCTGCTGGCGCCGGCCGACGTGGCCGAGGTCATCGCGGGCATCGCGGACCGCGGGGTCCTCGGCAGCGCCGACGCGGTGCTGTCGGGCTACCAGGGTGACCCGGCGATGGGCGCGGTGATCCTCGACGCGGTGGAGAAGGTCAAGGCGGCCAACCCCGACGCGGTGTACTGCTGTGACCCGGTGATGGGCGACGTCGACCGCGGGATCTTCGTCCGACCGGGCATCCCCGAGTACCTGCGGGACGTCGTCGTGCCGCGCGCGGACATCATCACGCCGAACCACTTCGAGCTGGACTTCCTCGCCGGCCGTGCGACGAACTCGCTGCCGGAGGTGCTGGCGGCGGTCGACGCGGTGCGCGAGACAGGACCGCGGCACGTCCTGGTCACCAGCGTGCTGCACGGCGACGTGCCGGCGGGCTCCCTGGAGGTGGTGGCCGTCTCGGACGAGGGCGCCTGGGCGGTGACCACGCCGCTGCTGCCGATCAACCCCAACGGCGGCGGCGACATCACCGCGGCGCTGTACCTGGCGCACCTGCGGACGACGGGCTCACCGGCGACCGCGCTGGAACGCACCGTCGGCAGCGTCTTCGCCGTCCTGGAGGCGACCCTCGCGGCGGGCACCCGGGAGCTCCAGCTGATCGCGGCCCAGGACGCGATCGCCGCGCCGCCGGCCCGGTTCACCGCCCGGCGGCTGCGCTGACGGACGTCCGCCGGGGTTCCGGTGTCGCACCCGGCCCACGGTGCGCCCGTGGGCCGGGCCCGACACCACCGTCGGAAAGACCGCCCGCGACGGGCCGCACCGGTTCCGGCCGAGGCTGAGGTACGGGGTCAGGACAGGTTCTCGTACACCCAGTCCCGCGACCTCGTGAAGGCCGTGACGGGTTCGTCCACGTAGTTCCAGGGCCACTGGCTGACGTGGTCACCGAGTAGCTCGAACACCCGCGCCGCGGCCTCGAACTCGTGGGCCAGCTCCAGACCCAGCGCGAACACGCTCGCCCGGGGGACCCAGCCGAAGGTGGGCCGGAACGCCGGATTGAAGATCGACTTCTCTGCCGCGGCCAACAGGTCCGCGCGTACCTCGTCGGACTGCATGTACGCGTCGCTCTCCTCGACCGGCACCCGCAGCCACTTCTCGACGTGCGCGACGGCCAGCAACTCCGGCAGCAGGCTGCCCTCGGGTGCGGCCGCGGTGGTCTCCCGGGCGAAGCCGAACATCTGCTCCTCGTCGCCGAACCACTTGGGGCACAGGTACTGCAGCCGCTGTTCGTGCGCGACGACGTGACCCGGGTGTCGCTTCACCACCTCGTCGAAGCGGGCGCGGGCCTCGTCGTGGTCGACCTGCCGGCCCCGCGAGGAGGTGACCAGCCAGGTCCGGGCGGTGACGTCGTCCGGGTCCCGGTCGACGACCTCGTCCAGCGAGTTCTCGGCGATCCGCAGCCGGCGGCGGAACTCCCGGAACTGGTCCTGGCTGGTGAGCTCGGCGCGCTTGCCGCCCCGAGCCTCCCAGGCCCAGAACACCGCGTGGCAGCCGCGGACCAGCACCGGAAGCGTCGAGTGCGGTTCGGCGGAGACCCATTCGTCGATCCAGTCCTGCACGCCGTCGACGCCGGCCACGGCCTCCATCAGGTAGGCGCGGCTGTCCGGATCGGTGGTGGCGGCGAGCATGTCCCGGGTCGTACGCCAGTCCCGGGCCTCCAGCGCGTCGATGATCGCCCGCGCCTGCGGGTCACCGTACGCCGGGTCGATCACCAGGCCGGCGGGCTGCCGGCGCCTCTTGAACGGCCACATGTCGATCTCCTCCCCGAGCCAGACCGGAGAGCATATCGGCGCGATCACTTCGCTGCCGGCGCCGGGTGTGGGTCCGGCCGGCGGTTGTCCACTGTGTGGCGACACGCCTCGCGTGATCGCTGGTGGGGAGTCCGGTCACGCGGCGGCGGGGCCGCGCGTCCTGCGGAGGTGGCTGCGGTACAGGGTGTCGCCGAGCAGTCGCCACATGAGCCGGGCCGGGCCGGGCAACTCGTTGAGGAACCACCGCCGCTCGGCGGGGGTGGAGTCCTCCAGCACGGCCCCGGCGAGCAGCAGTCCGGACCGGGGGTTCTTCGGGAGGTGTTTCTCGGCGTCCTTGACGGTGGCGGTCCACTCGGCCACGGTCAGGTGCCGCTGGATGAGGGGCAGGACCGTGGTCTCCTCGACGTCCAGGTGTTCCTCGAGCGCCGTGTGCAGGGTCTCCAGCACCGCGATGATCCGCTGCTGCGTGGGGGCGTCGGCCCGGCGGGTCCAGTCGGCCAGCAGGGGCCGCACCTCGGTGACGAGTTCGTCGACGGCGTGGTGCTGGCGTTGCATGACGTCGAGGATGTCCTCGGTCACCGTCGTCCGCTGCGCGAGGATCGGCCAGATCAGCCGGTCCTCGCTGTCGTGGTGGGCGTGCAGGAACATCAACTGGAGGCGGGCGTGGGCGGCGACGAAGGCCGCCCGACTCCGGTCGCCGGCGCGGACCCCGGCCACGATGCCCGGCAGCAGCCGGAACTCCCGACGCAGCGCCTTGTGGATGACGATCATCTGCGCCACCTCGGGCCGGTCCCGCGGCGCTGTCTCGTCGATCTGCATCGGGCGTGCCCCTATCCGAGCGTCGGTAATTTGAGGTAAGGATACATGCAATGAAAGCAGAGCATCTGAGCCAAACCGGAGGTGGCGCCGGGCGCCGGCCGACCGGCCCGGCCGTCCAGGGCGCCGGCGCCCCGCGGCGGGTGCGGTAGCTTCCCGTCATGTCCGAGAAGCGCAGCTACGTCTCCCCGTACCGGGACCGGGCAGCGGCGGCGACCCGCGAGACGATCCTGCGCTGCGCGACGGCGCTCTTCGCCGAGCACGGGTACGCCCGGATCACGGTGGCCGACATTGCCGCCTCCGCCGGAGTCGCCGTCCGGACGGTGTACGCGAGCGCCGGCAACAAGGCGGAGATCCTCGACCGGATCGTCGACGAGGCCGTGGCGGCCTCGGGCTACCGCCGCACGGTCGAGGAGATCTCGCGCACCGACTCGCCGGAGGAGGCGTTACGCCTCCTCGCGCGCGGCACGGGTGCGGGCAACCGGAGTCAGGAGACCGCCCTGACCGCCGTCCGCCAGGCCCTCCCGGTCCACGAGTCGGGCGAGGACCTCTGGCGCCGGGCCACCGAGGTCTACCGCGAGGCACTGCGCGCGGTCGCCGGACACCTGCACGCCCTCGGCCAACTCCCGCCCGGGCTCGACCCGGAGCAGACAGCCGACCTGCTCTGGCTGCTCTTCGGGCCGAACAGCTGGCACACCCTGGTGCACGAGTCGGGTTGGAGCTGGGAGGCGGCGGAGGAGCTGCTCCACCGGACGGCGGTGGCCGCGTTCGCCCGACCGGCCTGACCGGCGCGGTGCCGCCGCCGACCGGCCCGCGCGATCACCCGCGCCGCGTCCGGCGCCGCGCCCGTGGGTGCGCGGCCGGTAGCCCGACCGGGTGAACGGTGCGTGGGCCGGGACCGACCGCGACGGGGGCACGGCATGCTGCCTTCGACGCCGCCGGTGCCCGCACGACACCGGGGCAGGGAGGAATTCCGATGGCAGACGGCGACGTGCCCGAGCGGATGCAGGCCGCGGCCTTCGACGAGTTCGGCGGCCCGGAGGTGATCACCCTGCGGATCCTGCCGGTGCCCAAGATCGCCACCAGCGAGGTCCTGATCAAGGTGTGGAGCGCCGGCGTGGGCGTGTGGGACGCCCTCACCCGGGAGGGCAAGCTGGTGCCCGAGGGAAGCGCGTTCCCGATCGTGCCCGGCGCCGAGGCCGTCGGCAGCGTCGCCGCCGTCGGACAGCAGGTGACCAACGTCGCCGTGGGCGACGTGGTCTACGTGTACGGCTACACCCGGCCGAAGGGCGGGTTCTACGCGGAGTACGCCGCGACGAAGGCGGAGTACGTCGCGAAGCTGCCGGCGGGGTTGCCGGTGGAGCACGCGGGGGCCATGCCCACCGACGCGCTGACCGCCCTGTCCGGCCTGGACACGCTCGGCCTGCCCGCCGGCGCGTGGGTGCTGATCCTCGGCGCGAGCGGCGGACAGGGACACCTGGCTCTGCAGCTGGCCAAGCGGCAGGGACTCAAGGTGATCGCCGTGGCGTCCCGGGCGGAGGGGGTGGCACTGGTGACCCGGCTCGGCGCCGACCTGGCCCTGGAGGGCCACGGTGACCCCGCCGAGGTGCTCGCGCGGATCCGGGAGGTGGCGCCGGAGGGCGTCGATGGGCTGCTGGCGATGGTCGGTGGCAGGACGCTGGACAAGCTCGCCGAGGCGCTGCGCGACGGTGGTGTGCTCGCGTATCCGCACGGGGTGCAACCGGAACCGGGCGAGCGGCCCGGCGTGACGGTCCGGGCGTACGACGGCGAGACCGGCCCCCGGCA
The DNA here is from genome assembly GCF_036902725.1 of Micromonospora psammae. NCBI lineage: Bacteria > Bacillati > Actinomycetota > Actinomycetes > Micromonosporales > Micromonosporaceae > Micromonospora > Micromonospora psammae. The sequence goes on from NZ_JBAKHM010000004.1 coordinate 123,355, forward strand.
GTTGCAGCGGCTCAACGAACTCATCGAGGCGGGACCGTTCGAGGTGCACGTCGCCGAGAAGTTCCCGCTGGGGCAGGCGGCGGAGGCGCACCGTCGGCTGCAGACCTCCTTCACGGGCCGGCTGCTGCTCACGGTGGTCTGACCGTCGGCCCCGGCGAGGGGCGGGCTCAGCCCAGGTAGAAGTCCCGGCGGGCGGCCACGAACGCCTCGACCGTCTGGGCGGGCACCCCGGTCAGGCGTTCGACGTCGTCGGTCGCGCGGTCGTAGCGGTTCTCCCGGTGCAGGCGGGCCATGGTGGCGATGTGCTTCTCGGTGTGCGACGGCAGGCCGGCCTTCGCGAGCGTCTCGGACTCCCACCGGTCCAGCGGCACGTCCACGTAGGACACCGGGCGTCCCAGTGCCCGGGAGAACTCCTCGACCATCTGCGTCATGTCGATCGCGCGTGGACCGGTCAGCTCGTAGACGTGACCGATGTGCGGAGCCGGGTCGCCGAGCACCGTGGCGACCACCCGGGCGACGTCCGCCACGGCGACCGGCGAGGTGCGTCCGGTGCCGAGGGCAGCGCGATCGTGCCGCTGGCCCGGATCGAGTGCGCCGCCAGGGTGGTGAACAGCGGGTTGTCCAGGAACGACGTGGGCCGGATGTGCACCACCGGCAGACCCGACCAGTTCAGCACCTGCTCGGCCAGCCAGTGCAGCCGCTGCTGGTGCGACTCGGCGGTGCTGGTGGCGGTCATCTGGGACACGGTCATCTGCGACATGGCCACCAGGGCCGCCAGCCGCCCGTGCTCCCGCGCCACGGTGGCCACCACGGTCGCCGCCAGCAGATGGTCCGGTGACACCGGCATCGCGAAGTACATCCGTCCCACCCCCTCCAGCGCGGCCGCGACGCTCTCGGGCCGGGTCAGGTCGCCGAGGACGACATCCACTCCCAGGGCGCGCAGTTCGGCCGAGCGGTCGTCCTCGCGGCGGACCATCACGCGCACCGGCACGTCCTGCGCCCGCAGGTGGTCGAGGACCGCGCGGCCCACCCCACCGGCTCCGGGGATGAGGACGAGTTCGCTGTCAGGCATGGTGGTTCTCCTTCTGAACGAGGACGCGTCCCCGCGGACGGGTGTTCGCAGCAGGGGCAGGCCGTGCACCGACCGGGGGAACGAAGGCCGGGGACGGCTGCGCCGGGTCGGGCGGAGCTCCCGTCGACCAGGAGCGCGGCGCTGAGGGCCCGCGGCGCGAGCGACGCGGGTGGGGGAGGCATGCCCGGCCCACGAGACCGCAGCGGGTCGCCGGCCGGCACCCTGATGCTAGGTGGGCGTGGTCGGTGCCGAGCGGCGAACCCGATACGTCACCCGCCGGGCTGACGAGACGCTGTCGCGCCGCGCAGGGCGCGGGAGAGGCGACGGACGGCCTCGTCCATGAGGTCGGCCGGGGCGGCGGCGTACGTCAGGCGCAGGTGCGGGGCCGGTGGTTCGGCGGCGTACCAGGGGCGGCCGGGGAAGACGACGACGCCCTCGGCGGCCGCGGCGGCGGCCAGCGCGACGTCGCCGGTGCCGTTGGGTAGGCGGGTCCACAGGTGCAGGCCGCCGCGGGGGACGACCTGCGGGACGAGCTCCGGCAGGTGCCGGCGGAGCGCGGTCAGCAGCGCCTCGCGCCGGGTCCGCAGCGCGGTGCGCAGGGCCCGGCGGTGGCGTGCCCAGGCCGGGGCGGTGACGAACTCCAGCGTCGCCTGTTGCAGAGGGCCGGCCACGAAGAGGTCGTCGAGCAGCCGGGCCGCCCGCAGGCGGGCGCCGGCCGGGCCGCGGGCGCCGATCGCGGCGACGCGCAGCCCGGGAGCGGCCGATTTGGTCAGTGAGCGCAGGTAGACGACGTGCCCGTCGGGGTCGTCGGCGGCCAGTGGGGGCGGGGCCTCGCCGTCGATGGTGAGGTCGCGGGCGTAGTCGTCCTCGATGAGGAACGCCCCGGCGTCGCGGACCGCCTCGGCGACCGGGGCCCGGCGGGGGCCGGCCAGGGTCGCGCCGTGCGGGTTGGCGTGCAGTGGCTGGCAGTAGAACAGCCGCGCGCCGGTGCGGGCGAACGCGGCGGCGAGCTGGTCGGGGAGTACGCCGTCGGCGTCGGCGGGCACGGGCACCACCCGCAGTCCGGCGGCCCGGGCGGCGGCCAGGGCGCCCAGGTAGGTCGGGGACTCGACGAGCACGGTGTCGCCGGGGGCGGTGAGCGCCCGCAGCGCGGACGACAGCGCGGCCTGCCCGCCGGGGCAGATCACCATGTCGTCGGCGCGCAGCCCGGCCCCGGCCTCACGGGCGAACCAGGCGCGCAGATCCTCGCGCCCCTCGGCCGGCCCGCGCTGCCAGGACGCGGGCTGCCGGGCGGCCCGGGTGAGCGCGGCGCCGAGCGCGGCGGCCGGTTGCAACTCCGCGTCCACGTAGCCGCCGGACAGCGGGATCGCTCCCGAGGGCGGTAACGCCAGTAGCGCCTGCATCTCGTCCTCGCCCGGCAGGCGAGGGCCGAGCGCGACGGTCTGCCAGGACAGGTCGGGGACGCGCCGCTCGTCCGGCGGCGCCGCCACGAAGGTGCCTCTGCCGGCGCGCGTCTCGATCAGCCCCTGAGCCACCAGCTGCCGGAGCGCCTCGGCGACGGTGACCGGCGACGCCTGGTGCCGGGCGGTCAGCTGGCGTACGGAGGGCAGTCGCGCGCCGGGAGCCGCGACGGCCACGAGCCCGCGTAGATCTTGGATCACGCGTTCGGCTGCGTTACCGTTATCCATGAGAAGGCAGAGTAGCGCTATCGTCACCACCCCCGTAACAGCGGATCGCCTGGTCGGCCTCGCCCTCGGCGCGCTGGGCGTGCTCGCCTTCAGCATGTCGCTGCCCGCCACCCGGGTCGCCGTGCAGCAGCTCGACCCGTGGTTCGTCGCCTTCGGCCGGGCCGTCGGCGCGGCGCTGCTGGCCGGGGCGTACCTGCGTCTCACCGGCGCGCCGCGACCCACCCGCGGTCAGTGGCGGCGGCTGTCCATCGTCGCCCTCGGCGTCGTCGCCGGCTTCCCGCTGTTCACCTCGCTGGCGCTGCTCACCCAGACCTCCGCCCACGGCGCGGTCGTCATCGCCGTGCTGCCCGCCACGACCGCCGTGTTCGCGGTGCTGCGGGCCGGTGAGCGCCCGCCGCCGCTGTTCTGGGTCGCCAGCGCCGGCGGGCTGCTGGCCGTGCTGACCTTCCTCGGCGCCAGCGGTGCGGTACGCGGCGCCATCGCCCCGGCCGACCTGTTCCTGCTCGCGGCGGTCGTGCTCTGCGGCCTGGGGTACGCCGAGGGCGGCGCGCTCGCCCGCGAGCTGGGCGGCGCCCGCACGATCTGCTGGGCGCTGCTGCTCTCGCTGCCGGTCACCCTGCCCACCACGGTCGTCGCCGCCGCGGCCCACCCGCCGCGCGCCGACGCCGCCGCCTGGTCGGCGTTCGGCTACCTCACCGTGGTCTCCATGTTCCTGGGCTTCTTCGCCTGGTACGCGGGCCTGGCCCGGGGCGGCATCGCGCGGATCGGTCAGGTCCAGCTCGCGCAGCCGGTGCTCACCCTCGGCTGGGCGGCGCTGCTGCTCGGCGAGAGCGTCACCCCCGCCTCGGTCGCGGCGGCGCTGGTGGTGCTGGGCTGCGTCGTGCTGATCCAACGCACCCGCAACGGCCTGACGGGTCGCCCACGACACCGCGTGGGCGACCCGTCGGAGGCGGCGGACGAGGGTCAGGCCAGCGGCTTGCCGCCGGTGACGCCGAGCACCTCGCCGGTGATGTAGCTGGACTCCTGCGAGGCGAAGAAGACGAACGCCGGCGCCACCTCGGCCGGCTGCCCGGCGCGGCCCAGCGGCACGTCCTTGCCGAACGACTCGACCTTCTCCTCCGCCATGGTGGCCGGGATCAGCGGGGTCCAGATCGGTCCGGGGGCGACGGCGTTGACCCGGATGCCCTGGGCGGCCAGGCCCTCGCCGAGGCCCTTGGTGAAGGCGATGATGCCGGCCTTCGTGGTGGCGTAGTCGAGCAGGTCGGGGGAGGGCTGGTAGCCCTGGATCGACGCGGTGTTGATGATCGTGGAGCCCGGCTCCATGTGCGGCACCGCCGCCTTGGAGAGCCAGAACATGGCGTACAGGTTGGTCTTGAGCACCTGGTCGAACTGCTCGGTGGTGATGTCGATGATCCCACCGGGCTGCGACATCTGGTACGCCGCGTTGTTGACCAGGATGTCCAGACCGCCGAGTTCGCTCACCGCCCGCGAGATGATCTCGCCGCAGTGCGCCTCGTCGCGGATGTCGCCGGGGACGGTGACGGCCTTGCGGCCGGCCTTCTCGACCAGCTGCGCGGTCTGCCGTGCGTCGTCCTCCTCCTCCGGCAGGTAGGCGATGAGCACGTCGGCGCCCTCGCGGGCGAAGGCGATCGCGACCGCCCGGCCGATGCCGGAGTCGCCGCCGGTGATCACCGCCCGCTTGCCGGTCAACCGGCCGGTGCCCTGGTAGCTCTCCTCACCGTGGTCCGGCTCGTCGGGCATCTCCTTCGTGATGCCGGGGGCCGACTGCTGGCCGCCGGTCTGCTCGTCGGGCCCGCGGTACTGCTCCTTCGGGTCCTGCTCCTGGTACTGGTTGCCGCTCAATGTCCTGTCCTTCCTGGGTGTTTCCGCGGGCCGGGTCGGGGTCAGCTGTCCGAGGGCTTTCGGATCGCGTCCCGAACGCGGTCGATGACCGCGAGGGCGGGACCGGCCGCCAGGTTGCCCTTGGCCGACTGGGCGCCCGGGTGTGGCCGGGTCGGTGCGGTCGCCTCGGCGGCACGTACGGTGGCTGCCAGGGCCCGCAGCCGACCGGCCGGCACGTGCTGGCGCAGCTGGGGGAACTCGTAGCGCTCCTCGTAGCGGGCGTGGGTGAGCACCGCGTCGCGGAGCAGGATGATGCCGGTGTCGAAGCCGTCGGCGTCGACGCCGCCGGCGATCAGGGTCCGCAGCGTCTCCTTGGCCTGCCGCTCCTCGTCGAGCCGGTCGTCGACCAGCGCGTCGTTGCCGCCGGGCAGGGTCCGGGCGAGCGGGTGGATCACCTCCTCCTCGGCGGTCTCGTGCGCGGCGAGCAGCTTGACCAGGTCGTCGAAGGCCTCCCGGCGGGTGTCGCCGGTGCTGCCGATGACCAGCAGGAACAGCTGCTCGACCTGCGCGTGCTGGGCGAGCAGCAGGTCGACCACGTCCTCCTCGGGGCCCGGGGTGGCCGGCGCGTCGGTGTCAGGCATGGCTGCCACCTCGCGCGCGGAGCCCCTCCACCGGGTGCGGCCCCTCGGTCTCGATGCGGTACTCGTCGCCGAAGCGCTCCCGGTGCAGTTCGATGACCTGCTCGCTCGGTGGCTGCTGGCCGTCGTGCAGTTGCCGTTGCATCCACTCGAAGCGTTCGTGCGCCTCCCGTACGTAGCCCTCACCGAGCTTCGTCAGGTCGACCTGGGTCGCCAGCAGGTGGCGCAGGTAGTCCTTGTTGGGTTCGAAGGTCAGCGGCTCGGGCAGGCCGGCGCTGCCGACGACCTGCTCGGGCTCCCGGCCGTCGTGGCGGCGCAGGAGGTCGGCCGCCTGCTGGAGGTGGGCCAGCTCCATCTGCAGGTGCAGCTCCCAGACCGCCTTGACCTTCGGGTCGGTCTCCTGCTGGAGGAAGGAGTAGTAGAGCCAGCACTCGTTGTACTCGTGGGTCAGCAGCCGCTCCCACCAGTTCTCGCCCGGGTCCAGCAGCGACTCGTAGTGGGTGACGTGCTCCTGCTCGATCAGGCTGATCTCCTGGTAGAGCTGGCGCGCGATCGGTTCCATGTACTGCGGGCCGACGTTCATGTAGTAGAACATCACCTGCTGCTCGGCGGAGAGGATCGTCAGCGCGTTCAGCTTGGAGCGCGGGTCGACCGAGTTGCGGTCGTACGGGGTGCGGACCTCGTCGAACGGGTGCCGGTGCTCCTGCACGGTGGGCCGGCCCGGCATGACCTCGGTCAGCCCGTCAACGATCTTCTCGGCCTTGCGCCGTTCCACCATCTCGTAGAGGTTGGCGTAGCGGTACAGGTGGTCGAAGTCCTCCAGCACGCCGAACTCGTACGCCTGCTTCAGGTAGGGGTCGGGCTCGTGCCGGGCCACCCAGGCGGTGAGGTCGACGGCGACCTGCTCGTAGCCGAGCGTCGTCTCCAGCACGCTCGCCACGCCGGGCAGCAGCCAGTTCACCACCCGCTGCTGCTGGCTCTCCACGTACCGCACGTACGCCAACTGCCGGCGGACCTCCTGGTCGGGGCAGTTGCGGGCGAACTGGTGCTGGAAGTTGATCGCCTCGACCTCGATACCGTTCATCGTGATGATCCGGCACCGGGTGTACGGGTCGACCGCCTCCGGGTCGGTCGGTTCGACGTTCAGCTCGCGCCAGTTGCGGATCTGGCTCTCCAGGGGGATTCCCTTGTGATCCAGTGGATTGAACATCGTCTCTCCATTCGCGTCGGGGGGTGCGCAGCTGGTTCCTACCCGCAGATCCGGCGAGGAACCGCCCAAATGGGTTGTCTTAGTGAGAAAGCGCGGAGGCCGACACGATGGGCGCGCGGAGCCGGCCGCTGCCCCGGCAGGCGGGACCGGCTCGGTTCGTCGTGGGGACCGGAGCTGTCGACATGACGCCCTCCGCCGTGGACCGGGGGATCGCCCGTCCCGTGCACGCGCGGACCGCGCGGCGGGGGCTGGAGGGCGCATGTCTTGACCCGCAGATTTCCCTACCCCGGAAAACCGGCCCTACACCTGCGCGTCACCGACGGTCGTCGGCATGGTCGGCCGGGGCAGGGGTAGGCGGACACCACCCGAGACGAGGTGAGGTGGACGATGGCGGGATCGTGGTTGCTGGGCCCGGACGCCGGCACGCCGGGGGAGCGGCCGACGGCGGTGCTGGTGGCGGTCCGCGGGCAGGAGGGCGCCGCCGACAGCGGACCGGGCTCGGAGACCTCCCTGACGGAGCTGCGCCGGCTCGCCGACACCGACGGCCTGACCGTCGCCGACGAGCTGGTGCAGAACCGGCCCACGCCCGACCCGGCCACCTACGTCGGCTCGGGCAAGGTCGACGAGCTGGCCGCCCTCGCCGAGCGGTCGCACGCCGACCTGGTGATCGCCGACGGCGAGCTGACCCCCGGCCAGGTGCGCAACCTGGAGGAGCGGGTCGGCGTGCGGGTCGTCGACCGCACCGCGCTGATCCTGGACATCTTCGCCGAGCACGCCCGCACCAGCGAGGGGCGGGTGCAGGTGGAACTGGCGCAGGTCGCGTACCAACTGCCCCGCCTGCGGGGCGACGGCCGCTCGATGTCACGGGTGGGTGGCGGCCGGATGGCCGGCGGAGCGGGAATGGGTGTCCGTGGTCCCGGTGAGATGCGCCTGGAGAGCCAGCGGCGCACGTTGCGGCAGCGGGCCACCCGGCTGCGCCGCAACGCCTCGGAGCTGGCCCGGCGACGAGAGCGCACCCGCAGCCGGCGGGCCCGCAACCAGGTGCCGTCGGTCTCCATCACCGGCTACACCAACGCCGGCAAGTCCGCCCTGCTCAACCGCCTCACCGGCGCCGACGCCCAGGTGCGCGACGTCCTGTTCGCCACCCTCGACCCCACCGTGCGACGGATCAGCACCGGCCAGCTCACCTACACCGTCACCGACACGGTGGGCTTCGTCCGGCACCTGCCGCACCAGCTCGTGGACGCGTTCCGGTCGACGCTGGAGGAGGTCACCCGCAGCGACCTGACCCTGCACGTGGTCGACGCCGCCGCGCCCGACGCCCTGGACCAGATCACCACCGTGCACGGCGTGCTGCACGAGATCGGCGCCCGGGACGTCCCCGAGCTGCTGGTCCTCAACAAGATCGACGTAGCCCCGTCGGAGTGGGTGGACGCGCTGTGCCGGGTCCACCCCGAGGCCGTGCCGGTCTCCGCGCGGACCGGCGCGGGCATCGACCACCTCCGCGTCGAACTCGCCCGGCGGCTGCGACAGCGGTGACCGACTGTCCGGTTTCGGCCCGACTCGTCGGGGGACATCAAGCACACGGTCTTCGATGGAGGTAACCATGGTCAACAGATCCCGCTCCGGCGGCACCACGGGAAAGCACCCCGTCCGCACCGCCGCCCAGGTGGTCGGTGCGGTCTTCGTGCTGGTCGGCGTGCTCGGGTTCATCCCCGGCATCACCACCAACTTCGACACCATGCAGTTCGCCGGGCACGAGTCGGAGGCGAAGCTGCTCGGGTTGTTCCAGGTGTCGATCCTGCACAACCTGGTCCACCTGGCGTTCGGGGTCGCCGGCCTCGCGCTGGCCCGCACGATCTCCAGCGCGCGGACGTACCTGATCGGCGGCGGCGCCATCTACCTGGTGCTCTGGCTCTACGGGCTGGTCGTCGACCACGACAGCGGGGCCAACTTCGTCCCGCTCAACAACGCCGACGACTGGCTGCACCTGTTCCTCGGCCTGGGCATGATCGCCCTCGGGATCGTGCTGACCCGGCGGCCCGCCGACCGTCGCTGACCGGCCTCGGCTGCACCGCCCGTCTCGTATGGCCGCGGGCGGTGCCGCCGGGCGGGACGGGTAAGGCATCTGAATCTGCCGATCAAGTGGATGTCGCCCGGCGCCCGCACCGACCAGAATCCGCGCATGGATTCCTGGCTGACCACCGTGGGACTGCCCGTCGCCCTGGCGATCGTCATGCTCGGCCTCGGGCTCGGGCTGACGACGGCCGACTTCCGACGCGTCGCCACGTACCCCCTGCTCATGCTCGTCGCCCTCGGCTGCCAGGTCGTCGTCCTGCCCGCGATCTGCTTCGGGCTGGTCCTCGCCTTCGACCTCCGGCCGGAGCTGGCGGTCGGGATGATGCTGCTCGCCGCGTCGCCGGGGGGCACCACGGCCAACCTCTACAGTCATCTCTTCGGCGGCCACGTCGCGGTCAACGTGACGCTGACCGCCGTCAACTCGGTCCTGGCGGTGGTCACCCTGCCGCTGGTCGTCAACCTGTCGACCGACTATTTCCTGCCCGACAGCGAGTCCGTGGGCCTCCAGTTCGACAAGGTGCTCCAGGTCTTCGCGATCGTCCTCGTCCCGGTCGCGGTCGGTATGGCCGTCCGGACGCGCTTCCCCGGCCTCGCCGACCGGCTCGCCGGACCGGTCAAGATCTTGTCGGTGGCCGTGCTGGTCGCGGTCATCGTCGGCGCCGTCCTCAAGGAGCGCGCCAACCTCGCCGACTACTTCATCGCCGTCGGCGCCGTCGTCCTGGTCTTCAACGTCATCAGCCTGGTCATCGGGTACGGCGTGCCGAGGCTGCTCGGAGTGGGACGGCCCGAGTCCATCGCGTCGGGGATGGAGATCGGCATCCACAACAGCACCCTCGCCATCGCCGTGGCGATCAGCCCGTCGCTGCTGGACAGCACCCGGATCGCCATCCCGGCCGCCGTGTACGGCATCGTCATGTTCTTCACCGCGGCGGCGTTCGGTCGCCTCGTCACCCGCCGGAGGGAGCCCGCCGCGGTCACGCCCTGAGCGAGGATCCCCGGAGCCACCGCGGCCGAGGCCCGACGGTCGTCAGCGACGCAGGGTCGCCGACGGCGATTCGCCGAAGCGGGCCCGGTACTCGCCGGCGAAGCGGCCGAGGTGGGCGAAGCCGTGCCGCAGGGCGACGGCCGTCACCGACGCCCCCGGACCTGCGGCGCGCAGCGCCTGGTGGACCGCGTCGAGCCGGCACGCCCGCAGGTACGCCGTCGGCGTGGTCCGCAGTTCGCGGCGGAAGCACTCCTGCAGCGTCCGTACGCTCACCCCGAGCGCCTCCGCGACGTCGCCGACGGTCAGCGCCTCGCCGTGGTGGTCCCTGATCAGCGCGCAGGCCCGCCGGACCACGCGCCCCGGACTCGGGTGGGGCGCCGGATCGGCGAGCAGCTCGGTGTGGGTGTGGCGGTGGGCCAGCAGCAGCTTGCCGATGAGCGCCTGCTCGAAGCGGCCGGCGACCTGTGCGTGGTCGAGCAGGGACGCGCTCGTCGGCTGAGCCAGCTCGTCGGCGAGGAAGTGCAGCCCGCGCAGCCACGCACGCGCCGCCGGGGTGCCCATGGCCATGCCGACGTCGAAGCGGACCGGGCCGTCCACCGGGCGACCCAGCAGACGGGTGAGTTCCCGGTGGACGGCGCGCCGGTCGGCGTAGAAGATCCGGTGTGGCGACCCCTCGGACCACTGCATGTCCGAGACGTCGTAGGGCGACAGGACCGAGGCGACGCCGGGCGTCGAGGTCACGGTGTGGCCGGCGTGCCGGACCACCGTGCCGCCGCCGAGGGGAATCTGCACCAGGTAGAAGTCCTCCAGTGCGGCGGGTTGGATCCGCACCGCCCGCCCGTAGTCGAGGTCGATGACGCCCACGCCGCCGACCCGGCGGGCCTCCATCCGCAGTCGGACGTCGCGGACGCCGGACTGGGGAGTGAGCCGGTGTGGACAGAAGACCCGGCCCACCTCCGCGCGAGCGTGCTCGACGTCGTCGGTCCTGACCGTCGCGGCGTCCATCCGGCACCTCCGAGCGGGCTGAGGTGGCTGCGCACCAGCGGGGACGTTCGTCGGACGACCGTCTGCCCCGGGAAGGCCCGGCGGCCGGGCGCCCTGACGCGCCAACCCTAGGCCGTGGCCGGGGTCGACAGGGTGGCAGAGCCGCAGACCCGACAGGAAGCGGATGCGGTGGTCGGGCACCGGACCACCGGCGCCGACCGGTCGCGCGCAGCGGACACCGCCCGCATACGACGGATAGCGACCTCCGCGGGCTGCTGGTTAGCGTGCGAACGCCGCCGGCATTCCCCGCCGCGGCCCCGTCAGCGGGTCACACTCCCTGGGAGGCTGCCATGAGGATCGCCATCGTCGGTGCCGGATTCGCCGGACTGAGCGCCGCCAAGGTGCTGCGGCAGAGTGGTTTCGACGTCACCGTGTTCGACAAGACGCCCGACGTCGGCGGGGTGTGGAGCCGTACCCGGCGTTACCCCGGCCTGCGCACCCAGAACAACAAGGGCACCTACCACCTCTCCGACCTGCCCATGCCGGCGCACTACCCGGAGTGGCCGACCGGTGAGCAGGTCCAGCGTTACCTTGAGAGCTACGTGGACACGTTCGGGCTCGACGCCGTCCTGCGCCTGTCCACCGAGGTGCTGTCCGCGGAGCTCGTGGACGGCGAGACCGAGTGGCTGATCGCGTCGCGGCCGACGGGCAGCCAGGACCCGCCGACCTGGGAGCGGTACGACCACCTCGTCGTCGCCAACGGCATCTTCAGCGATCCCGTCGTCCCGCCCTTCCCCGGCCGCGCCGAATTCACCGCCGCCGGGGGGCGCGTCCTGGCCTCCGGGGAGTTCCACGACCTCGAGACGGCCCGGGGCAGGAACGTCGTCGTCGTCGGCTACGGCAAGTCGTCCTGTGACGTGGCGATCCCGCTGAGCGACGTCGCCGCCCAGACCCACCTCGTGGCGCGGGAGCTGCTCTGGAAGATGCCCAAGAAGCTCGCCGGTGCCGTCAACTACAAGTACCTGCTGCTCACCCGGATGGGCGAGGCGCTGTTCCGGTACCTCAGCCCGAAGGGCTTCGAGCGGTTCCTGCACGGTCCCGGGAACGGTCTGCGTCGCCGCATGCTCGACAGCGTCGGGTCGGTCGCGACCCGGCAGTTGAAGCTGCGCGAGCTGGGCCTCGTGCCGAACGGGACCTTCGAGGACATCGCCCGGAGCACCGTCAGCCTCGCGACGGACGGATTCTTCGAGCGGGTCGCTGAGGGCCGGATCGTCGTCCACCGCGACCGGGTGATCAGCGAACTCCTGGTCGACGACGGAGGCACGGCCGCCCGCCTCGCCGACGGCACGGTGCTCCCCGCGGACCTGGTGATCTGTGGCACCGGTTTCCGGCAGCACGTGCCGTTCTTCGACGCGGCGCTGCACGCCCGTCTGGAGGACGGCTCGGGCAACTTCATGCTCTACCGCCAGATCCTGCCGATCGACGTCCCGCACCTCACCTTCGCCGGCTACAACTCCTCGTTCTTCAGCCCGCTCGGCGCGGAGATGGCCGCGGTCTGGACGGCCGCCCACCTGCGGGGAGGGATCACGCTGCCGTCCCGGGAGCGGATGCGGGAGGAGGTGCGCACGCGCCTGGAGTGGATGACGGCGCGGACCAAGGGACACCACGCCCGGGGCACGAACATCATCCCCTTCTCGATGCACAACATCGACGAGGTGCTCGACGAGCTCGGGCTCAACCTCGGCCGCCTGGCCCGGGCCCGACAGTGGCTGGCGCCGGTCGACCCGCGCTCCTACCGGAGGGTGACCCCCCGCATGATCCAGCGCACGGCAGCGGCGACCGGGGACCGGTCGTCCGTGCGGGAAGCCGTCTGAGCTCCTGGCCGCCCGGTCGCCAGGCCGGGGTGGTGCCCCTAGCGCCGGGCGCTCCCGCTGAACGTCGACTCACCGGCCCGGCTCCGGGTGCTCCGGAGCCGGACCGGACCCGGCGCGGTGGCTGTGCCGACGGACCCGTTGGGCGGACCGTGACGGTGTGCCGTGAACCTCCACGCCGCCGGGCGCGACTGCCATGGTGTGGCAGACCGGCGGACGGGAGACGGTGTGGAGCGGACCAGGCGCGACGCCCTGCTGGTCGTACGCGCGTAACTCGGTGACCGACGGTCGTTGGCCGAGTTGGTCGGGCGCTGAGCCGGACCGTCCGCGGCTCGAAGGTGTCAGGCGGTCGGCGGATGGGCGATCGTGAGGGTGACCAGGAAGCTGGGGTGGTCCGTCGTCCCGCCCATGCCGATCGACCGGCGGGACCGGACCACGACGTCGGCCGTCGCCACGACCTGCTGCACGGCGCCGTCGTCGACCCGCAGAAAGCCCGACGGTACGCAGGACCGCACGTCGGGTGAGCCGCCGTGTCGCAGGTTGAGGTCGCCGCCCAGCACGGTGGGCTGCCGGGGGGCGTTCAGCCGCAGGGCCGGGACGACCGTACCGAGCAGGTGGACGCACTGGGCGAGCGCGACGGCCGGGCTGGTGTTCGCCAGGTGCGTGGTGCAGGCGCGGACGACGGTGGCGTCGACGCAGAGCCAGGCCCGCTCCTCGGGGTCGGCGAGGTCCTGCGTGGGGTGGAGGCCGCCGTGCACCGCGTGCCCACGGTAGGGCGCCGGGATGTGCACCACCAGCCCGACACCGAACGGCTGGCCGTTGCGGCACCGGAGGGCGCGGCCGGTGCGGCGGTCGCCGACAGCCTCGAAGGCTCCCACGACCGTCCCGTCACGGTGGACGTCCGCCATCGTCCGCTCCAGCGTGGACACGTCGTCCCGGCAGACCTCGTTGAGGGTGACCAGGTCCGGCGCCTCGGCCCGGATCACGCGGGCCGCCTCGGGCACCGAGCGGCCCGTGTAGCAGCCGGCCAGGCCGCTGTTGCACAGGTTCATCTGGAGCACCCGCAACGGCGTGGACCCGGTCGTCCCCGCGACCGAGGAACCGGCCGGCACCGCCGCGACGCAGACCAGGCAGAGCACGGCGACCAGGCGTCGGAGATCGCGGTACCAAGGACCAGCCATGCACCCGCCCGGAGATCGGCTGGTGAAAAGTGTAGGCGGAGACCGACGGGAATGTCACGTCGCGGCGCGGCGGTGCCTCGTAGTCCCGATAGGCCTTTCCATTCATGTCGAAAAGAACATGGCAAAACCCGATGCGGCATTATTGACGCCCCGCTGAGTGGCGACAGTTAATGGGTTCATGTTGAGTAGACGCGCCTTTCTGGAGGCGGCAACGGCGACCGGACTCGTGACGCACCTGGGCTCGGGTACGGCCGGCGGCGACGGCGCCACCTCCGCCGGGCCGGCCGGGGCCGGGGATCGGGGGCCGCGCATCCTGCTCCGGTCCTCCTGGCAGACGGTCAACATCGGCGACGTGGCGCACACCCCGGGCGTCCCGGCCCTGATCGAGAAGCACATCCCCGACGCCGAGGTGCAGCTGTGGCCCAGCAGCCTCGGCGACGGAGTGGCGGCGATGCTGCGCCGACGGTTCCCGAAGGTCACGGTGATCGACCGGACCGCCGCCGGGCTCGAGGCGGCGTTCGCCCACAACGACTTCCTCCCGCACGGATCCGGGCCCTACCTGGTGGCGGCCGACGACGTGGCGAGGTGGCGCGCGCGGACGGGGAAGCCCTACGGCGCCTACGGGATCACGCTCAGCGATCCGGACCAGAAGACCCTGGATCTCCTCAACGGTGCGAAGTTCGTCCCCGGCGCCGCGAGGGCGAAGACCGCCGCCGCCCTCGACCGGGTGCGGCAGCGGCAGCGCGCCACGATGGCGAAGGTGGCCAAGGAAGCCCGGCGCGGGGTGGGTACCTGACCACGCGGCGGGGGATCGGCCCGGTCAGCCGGGCGGGAGGCGGTAGGTGCGACGGTAGGCCGCCGGCGACTGGCCGCAGGCGGCGGTGAAGCTGGCGTAGAGGCGGCTGACCGAGCCGAAGCCCGCCGCGTGGGCGACCTCCGTGACGGTCGCGTCGGTGGTGAGCAGCAACCGCTCGGCCTCGGCCACCCGACACTGCTCCAGGTAGCGGCCGATGGTCAGGCCGGTCACCCGGCGGAAGATGGTCATCGCGTAGCGCGGGTGGAGATGGACCGTGTCGGCGACGTCGGCCACGCTGATCCGCTCGGCGAAGTGCCGGGCGGCGTAGCGGGCCATCGTGGTGACCTGGCCGACCGCGCCGTCCTCCTGCCGCTGGGTGACCGGGGGCGGACCGGTCTCCCGGGCGTACAGGAGCCGGCGGACGTACGCCTGGGTCTCCAGCAGGGCGATGGCACGCAGCTCGGCGTCCCCGCCGGCCAGCTCGGTCGACCACTGTCGGAACCGCCCGGTCGAGGAATCCTGCGGCACCACCACCGGCCAGCCGCGGAGCGAGCGGTCGAGCCCCGCCCGGTCCAGGCCCCAGGACAGCACGGTGTCCAGCGGCAGGTTGAGCCACCAGACGTGCGCATCGGGTGTCGCGGAGAGGACCTGGTGCGGGATGGCCGCCCAGAACAGCGCCGTCGTACCCGCCCCCAGTTCGACGTAGCGCCCGCCGAACAGGTACGCCAGGCCGCCCTCCTCGACGATGTTGATCTCAATGTCCTGGTGCCGGTGGGCCCGGCTCATGACCCCCGGCGTGCCCTCCCAGCAGGAGAGGCCGAGGTCGTGCTCCAACAGCGAACTGGTCATCTGAGCATCCGGGAAAGAGTGATGATCTGCGGCGAAGGTTTACCTGCCGTCTCAGCATACGCTCCCGATACGAAACAAGATTGAGTCATGGACGGTGGAGGGGCGATGTCACGAACTTCGACCGACGGCGATGTCCGACGCCTCGACGAAACGGGCCTCAGGGCTCGGTGCGACCGAATTTCCGCTCGGCCTGCGCCGGCCGGGGAGGTCGGCGTGTACTGGTCCGGATAGCGGAATACGCATCCCGAAGATGGTGACGCCGGCATCGCTGCGACGATTCTTCACAACGGTCGCCGGGCGATGTGTTGCGCCATTCGGGTGGCACCCGGGTCAGTTGTTCGACGCAATCTCAACAGATATATAGACGTTAATATGTGGTAACGTCCTCGAAACATGTTGCGGAGCACTTGATGAGCACCCGGACGACACTCGATCGCGGTTTCCGAATCAGGCAGCTCCGTGGCGACGCACCGATCGCGCTCCATTTCGACGATGTCCCGGGCGCGGTCCGTCTCGAGGAGGAAGCCATGCGACGAACCCAGGTGTACGGCACCGCGTCAGTGCTGGCGGTGCTGATCACCCTGCCGGGCGGCGCGGCCCACGCCGTCGGCCCCCGGCAGGCGACGACGTTCTACGTGAGCGCGTACGGCTCGGACAGCAACAGCGGGCGTTCCGTCACGTCGCCGTTCCGGACCATCCAGCGCGCGGCCAACCTGACCAACCCCGGCGACACGGTGAACATCATGAACGGCACCTACGGCGACACATCGACCGAAGGCGTCGTCCAGATCACCCGTTCCGGCGCGCCGGGAAGGAGCATCACATACCAGGCGCTGCCCGGGCACCGCCCGGTGCTCAAGCCGGTGACGGGATGGAACGGAATCGTGCTCATCGGGGCGTCCCACATCACCATTCAAGGCCTGGAAATCAAGGGTGACAGCGACAGCATCACCTTGGCGGAGGCCAAGAAGGGTGCCAGCGCCGAGCGGCCGAGATTCAACACCAACTGCATCAACACCCGCGAGGACCGGGTCACCGGAGCGCTCTCGCACCACCTGGTCATCCGCAACAACTATCTGCACAAATGCCCGGGCGCCGGCATCGGCGTCCTCTACGCCGACCATGTTCTGATCGAGTACAACCGGGTCCACTCCACCTCGTGGTACACCGTGTTCGCCACCAGTGGCATCTCGGTCTACGAGCCGGTCGACGTCGCTCCGCCCGCGCCGGGGCAGGAATACAAGGTGGTCATCAGGAACAACATCTCCTACGACAATGAGAACAAGGTCGAGTGGATCGCCTGCGGCTGCATTTCCGACGGCAACGGCATCATCGTCGACGACACCAAACACGAGCAGAGCGACAAACGGCCGTACGAGGGGCGGATCCTGGTCGCCAACAACATCGTCTTCGACAACGGTGGGTCCGGAATCCACTCCTATCTCAGCAGGGACGTCGACATCGTCCACAACACCGCCTACCTCAACTCCCGGAGCCCGGCACTGAGCAACCCGAACATCGGCGCCTGGGACAGCACCAACGTGAACATCCTCAACAACATCTCCTACGCCCGGCCGGGCAAGGCCACCAATTTCACCTACCGGAACGTCAACGTCCGGCACGACTACAACATCTACTACGGCGGGCTGCCGCCGCAGGTCCGGGGGCCCCGGGACCTGATCGTCGATCCGCAGTTCGTCAGCCCGAGCACCGAGCCGGCGAGCGCCAACTTCTGGCTCCGGCCGACGTCACCGGCGATCGACAGCGGCGTCACCTTCCGGGCCGTGCAGCGCGACTACTTCGGCACCCGGCGGCCGTACGGGGCCGCGCACGACCGGGGCGCCCTCGAACACGTCAGGTGACCGAGGCCGCCCGGCACCGGTCGATGGTGTCCGCGGTCGGCCGCGGACACCATCGACAGCCGGTTCCGAACCACAGCGAGACATCGATGTCCACGGTCCGTTCGTGCTCCGCCACCCTCGGCGGGCGCAGCCACGAACGGTCACCATCTGGAGGCGAGAAGATGTTCACACTCCGATCCCGATCCGTTCGCGCGCTGGCCGCCGGTGTGGCGGCGGCCCTGGTGCTGACCGCGTGCGCTGGCACCCACGACGGTGACGGCGGTTCACCGGAGGGCACCGTGACGCTGCGGGTGAACTACTGGGGCGACTTCGGCCTCGACGAGTTGGTCCCGCGATACACCGCGGCCCATCCGCACATCAGGATCCAGCTCAACGCCGGTGACTACAGCCAGCAGCACGAGGACCTGCAGAAGTTCCTGGTCGCCGGCTCGGGCGCTCCCGACATCGCCGCCATCGACGAGAGTCAGGCCGTGCAGTTCCGCAACCAGGCGTCGAAGTTCGTCAACCTCCTCGACAAGGGCGCCGGCGCGTACGAGGACGACTACCTGCCGTGGAACTGGCAGCTGCTCCGCTCGCCCGAGGGACGGCAGGTCGGCCTCGGCACCGACGTCGGCGGACAGGCCATCTGCTACCGCACGGACCTGTTCGAGGCGGCCGGGCTGCCGACCGACCGGGAGAAGGTCTCCGCGCTCTGGCCGACCTGGGAGGCGTTCCTCGCTGCCGGCAAGCGGTACGAGCAGGGCTCGGGCGGCAAGAAGTTCGTCGACGGCGCCGGCCTCTTCCTGGAGATGGTCATCCGGCAGCAGCCGGTCGGCTACTTCGGCCCGGACGAGAAGCTGGCCATGGACGGCGGTCCCCGCGTCGGTTGGGAGCTCGCCACCGCCCTGGTCGCCGAAGGGCTGTCGGCCAACCTGCAACCCTTCACCCCGGAATGGAACGCCGCGATGAAGAACGGCGGATTCGCCGCCCTGACCTGCCCGGCCTGGATGCAGGGCTACATCCAGGGCCAGGCGCCGAACACCAAGGGCAGGTGGGACATCGCCTATCCGCCGGGGGGCGGGGGAAATCTGGGCGGCTCGTTCTGGAGCATCCCCGCCCAGGGCCGGCACACCGACGAGGCGTACAGGTTCGTCGAGTGGCTGATCCAACCGGAACAGCAGATCGCCATCTTCAAGAAGGTGGGCAACCTGCCGTCCCAGCCGGCGCTCTACGACGACCCGGCCATCCGCGACTTCCGGAACCCCTTCTTTAACGACGCGCCGGTGGGCAGGATCTTCCCGGACACCGCCCGGAAGGTGACCCCGCAGTACCAGGGGCGACTCACCGACCAGGTCCGCACCGCGGTGTCGAACGTGCTGGACCAGGTCCAGCAGGGCAAGATCAGCGGTCCCGCGGCCTGGGAGAAGGCCAGGTCCGAAGCGGAACGGGCCGCCCGCTGAGGCACGGTCGTCGCCCGCCACGTCCATTCCGTTCGAGGAGTCCGCATGCCCGCCACCCCCATGACGGCAGTCCGACGGTCCGCGTCGCACCGCGCTCCACCGCCGGCGTCCCCCGGTCGGCCCGGGTGGCGGATACGGCTCAGCCGATGGGACATCAACTACACCCCGTACCTGCTCATCGCGCCGTTCTTCGTACTCTTCGGAGTCTTCGGGCTCTTCCCGCTGCTCTACAACGCGGTGGTCTCGCTGCGGACCTGGCGCCTCGACGACCCCACCCGCGACGGTTGGACCGGCCTGGACAACTACCGGGCGGTCCTGGCCGACGACCGGCTCTGGAACGCGATGGGCAACACCATCGGGATCTTCGTGCTCTCGTCCGGGCCGCAACTGGTTCTGGCCCTGCTGCTGGCGGCGCTGCTCAACCGCCGGCTGCGGATGCGTACCGGACTGCGCATGGGGGTGCTGCTGCCGTACGTCACCCCCATCACCGCCTCGACCGTGGTCTTCGGGGCGTTGTTCGCCCAGCAGTTCGGCCTGGTCAACAACGGGCTCGCCAGCGTCGGGTTGGCGCAGGTCGACTTCCGGGCCGAGAAGTGGTCCTCCTGGCTGGCGGTCGCCACCATGGTCAACTGGCGGTACATCGGCTACAACGCGCTGATCTACCTGGCGGCGATGCAGGCCGTGCCGAAGAGCCTCTACGAAGCGGCCGCGCTCGACGGCGCGAGCCAGTGGCAGCAGCTGTGGCGGATCACGGTGCCGATGATCCGGCCCGCCGTTCTCTTCACCATCATCCTGTCCACCATCGGCGGCATGCAGTTGTTCACCGAACCGCTGCTGTTCGACACCAAGCCCCGGGAGGCCACCGGCGGCTCGGACGGCCAGTTCCAGACCATCGCGATGCTCATCTACCGCACCGGGTGGAAGGAGCTCGACCTGGGTCGCGCCGCCGCGATGTCGTGGGTCCTCTTCCTCGTCATCGTCGGCCTGGCCGTCGTCAACACCGTACTGACCAACCGTCTCAGCGGAGGAGGACGCCGATGAGTTCGACCCGATCCGCCACCCGGCGCCGGTCGCCCGGCCTCGCCTCGTCGGACAACCCGGCGGGACCCCTCACCTACACCCTGCTCGTCCTCTCGCTGCTGCTGTCCGCCTTCCCGCTCTACTGGATGTTCGTGGTCGGGTCGAGCAGTGAGGAGCAGGTCTTCCAGATCCCACCGTCGGTGGTGCCGCGGGACAACCTCGCCGACAACGCCCGCGCGGTCTTCGCCGCCGACAACGTCTTCTTCATCGCGGCGCTGCTCAACAGCCTGATCGTGGCGCTCGTCGTCACCGCCTCCGTGCTGTTCTTCTGTTCCCTGGCCGGGTTCGCCTTCGCCAAGCTCCGCTTCCGGGGACGCAACATCCTCATGCTGTTCCTCGTCCTGACGATGACCGTCCCCAACCAGCTCGGCGTCGTGGCCCTGTACATCCTGATGGGCAAGCTCGGCCTCAACGGCACCCTGCCCGCCGTCATCATCCCCGGGCTGGTGACCGCGTTCGGCGTCTTCTACATGCGTCAGTTCATCCTCGGCGCGGTGCCGGACGAGCTGATCGAGTGCGCCCGGATCGACGGCGCGTCCACCCTGCGCATCTTCGCCGGCGTGGTGGTCCCCGCGCTGCGGCCCGCGCTCGGCGTGCTCGGCCTGTTCACCTTCACCGCCACCTGGAACGACTTCCAGTGGCCGCTGATCACGCTGAGCGGCTCCGCGTACCCGACCGTGCAGGTGGCCCTCTCCAACCTCGCCTCGGGCCAGTTCATCGTCTACTCCCGCCTGCTCGCCGGCGCGCTGCTGGCGACCCTTCCGCTGATCATCGTCTTCGTCGTCGCCGGCAAGCAGATCGTCGCCGGCATCATGGAAGGAGCGGTCAAGTCGTGACCCGGGATCCCCGACGTGGCGAGGAGCGCGGTGTGACGCGGCAGTGGCGGCTCCAGACCGCCCACACCACCTACGCCGTCAGCCTCGCCCTCGACGACAGCGTGCTGGTCTCCGACTACTGGGGACCCAGCGCGGACGGACCGGTCGGCCCGTGGCGCCCGGCGGTGCTGCCCCCCTTCGAGACGGTGGCCGACGTCGCGCCGGTCGAGTACGCCACCGACGGCACCCGGCACGTCCACCAGTGCGAGATGCACCTCGTCCGGGGCGACGGCTGGTTCGGTGCCGGATGGGCGCACGTCGCCGACGAACTGCGTCGCGAGGGCGACCGGGTCGAACTGGTGGTCACCTTCGACGACCACGCCGGAGCCCTGCGGCTGGTCCAGCACATCCGTGCCTGCGCCGACCACGACGTGGTGGAACGCTGGATCGAGATCACCAATCGCGGCACCACCACCGTCCACCTGGACCGGGTGTTCAGCGGCGGCTGGACGGTGCCGGGCCGCGGCGGCGTCCGGGTGCGCTACCTCGCCGGGGCGTGGGGACAGGAGTTCCGCGAGCACCAGCTGGACCTGACGCTGGGCAGCTTCGCCATCGGCAGCAGACAAGGCGTCACCGGTCACCTGTTCGCCCCGGCGGTGACCGTCACGCCGATCGCGGCCGACGCCCCCGGCGCCTGGGGGGTGCAGCTCGCCTGGACCGGATCCTGGCGGGCCCTCGTCGAGGCGGTCCCGCACGGCGACCGGGCGAGGATATCCATGGGCGTGGACGACGACACCGTCACCGTGGTCCTCGACCCCGGCCGGACCTTCGTCACCCCCGCCACCCTCGGCGTGTACAGCGCCGACGGCGTCGACGGGGTCGCTCGGGCCTGGCACCGCTACCAGCGCCACACGCTCGCCCGGTCCACCGACCCGTACCACCATCCGGTGGTCTACAACTCGTGGTTCGCGACCGAGTTCGACGTCGACGTCACCCAGCAGCTGGCCCTGGCCGACATCGCCGCCGGGGTCGGCGCCGAGGTGTTCGTGCTCGACGACGGCTGGTTCGCCGGGCGCAAGGACGACACCGGTGGGCTCGGCGACTGGCGGGTCGACGACGAGAAGTTCCCCCACGGCCTGGAGGAGCTCGCGGCCGGCGTGATCGCCCGTGGCATGCGCTTCGGGTTGTGGATCGAGCCGGAGATGGTCAACCCGGACAGCGACCTCTTCCGCCGGCACCCCGACTGGATCTACCGCGCCCCCGATCGCCGACCGGTCCTCTCCCGCCACCAGTTCGTGCTCGACCTCGGGCGACCCGAGGTACGCCACTGGCTGGCGGGCATGCTGCGGGACCTGCTGTCGCGCTACCCGATCACCTACCTGAAGTGGGACATGAACCGGCCGATCACCGACGGGGGACGGCCGGGGGACCCGCGCGGCGGTGAGTGGCCGCTACAGCACGCGGCCGGCTTCCACCAGCTGCTGCGCCTGCTCCGCGAGGAGTTCCCCCAGGTCACCGTCGAGGTGTGCGCGGGTGGGGGCGGTCGCGTCGACGCGGCGGTGCTCGGCCTGTCGGACCTGGTCTGGCCCACCGACGAGGTGGGCGCGCGCGACCTGCTGGAGATCCAGCACGGCTTCCTGCGGGCGTTCCCGCCGCACATCATGAACTCGCTGGTCACCGGTCTGCCCGGGATGCGCCATCCGGCGCCGGTGTCGTTCGGCTACGGGTTCGTGGTGGGGATGTCCGGCGTGCTCGGTGTCGGTGCCGACCTGCTGTCCTGGGACGCCGAGCAGCGCCGGCAGGCCGCCGCCTTCGTCGCCCTGTACCGGGAACTGCGCCCGCTGCTCCAATTCGGCGAGCTGACCGTGCACGGAACCCCGGCGGACCACCCGTACGCCCGGGAGTACTCCGACGGTCCGGACGCCGACGGCCGGGTCTGCCTGCTGGTGTGGGACACGGCGGGCCGACGTCCCGCCGATCCGGGTCAGGTGGGCGGCAACCAAATTCACCAGAGGTGGCGGGTCTATCCGAAGCGGCTCGATCCGGGCCGTAGCTACGTGGTGCGCGGCACCGGGCTGACGGCGCCGGGGGCGGTGCTGGCCGCCCGAGGAGTCGAGATCGGCTGGTCGCACGCGCCCGACGCCGACGTGCTCGTCTTCGATCCGGTGCCGGGCGGGGCCGGCTGACCGCCGGCGGGCCGTCGCGGGGCGGCTCGCGGATTCCGCGCCGGGTCCGGCACGGTGGTGACCGGCTCGCGCCTCACGGCCGTGGCCGCCGAACTCAACAACCGACCACGCAAGGTTCTCGGCTGGGACACCCCGTGCCCAGCGCTTCACCGAACTTCTCGTTCCAACCGAATGATCAGAAATGCACTCATGCCGATGTGCGGTCGCCGTGACATGCGCGTCCCGCGCGCCTCGGTCGGGTGCACGTGTTGGGCGAGGTAGGACCGGGTGGAGGGTAGTCGCCCCGCCAACTGAGGGACCTCCGAAAGTGAACGCCCGAAACTACAATGAGTGCCGGCGCGGCCCTTGGTCATCAGGCACATTCTCCTTCGCGCGTGAATTCGGAGGCATCGTGAAGCTCTTGCTTACCTCCGGCGGCGTCACGAACCCGAGCATCCACTCGGTGCTCGTGCAGCTGCTCGGCAAGCCGATCGATGAGTGCCACGCCCTCTGCGTCCCGACAGCACAGTGGGGTCACCCGATGTGCGGCCCGACATCGGTACGGGACTTCGTCGTCGCCGAGCCCAAGCCTGACTGGCAGTACATGTCCGGCCTGGGCTGGGCGTCGCTCGGTGTCCTCGAGCTCACCGCACTGCCCACCATCGGCGCGGAGCGATGGGTCCCCTGGGTCCGGAAGGCCGACGTGCTCCTGGTCGACGGAGGCGACGCGACATACCTGTGCCACTGGATGCGCGAGTCCGGGCTAGCCGATCTGCTGCCTTCGCTGCCCGACAAGGTCTGGGTGGGAGTAAGCGCCGGAAGCATGGTGATGACGCCCCGGATCGGGGACTACTTCGTCGAGTGGCCGTCCGCACCAGACGACCGCACCCTGGGAGTCGTCGACTTCTCGATCTTCCCGCACCTGAACCTCTTCCCGACAAACACCATGGCTGACGCGGAGCGATGGGCCGCCGACATCGGCGTCCCGGCCTACGCCATCGACGAACAGACGGCCATCAAGGTCGTCGACGGCTCAGTCGAGGTGGTCTCCGAAGGGCAATGGACGAAGTTCGGGTGATTGTCGCCGGGCGACTATCCGGATCTGCCGCCGTCCGGGCGTTCAGTGGGGGAACGCGCGGGGGATGCGTGCGCTGAGGAGTTCGTCGCGGAACGCTTGGATGCGCGTGATGACCTGTCGCCTGCCGATGGTGTTCTCGATGCGGTCGAGGTACAGGCATCGGGCGGCGAGTTTGTCGAGGTCGACGGTGAAGTAGATGGCCATCAGCGGGTTGACGAAAAGGTCGCCGTCGCCGGTGCGCCGGGTGAACCGGACGTCTCCGAACGCGCCGCGGGTGGCGGCGGCGATCTGTCCCTGGACGATGCTCGGCCGGTCCGGGGTGGCGGCCTGGGCGTCGGCGACAGCGTCGCGGTACAGCGCCGCCTCCGGGCTGGAACCGGGGATGGACAGGGCGCCGAGGTAGCCGCCGTCGCGGTCGAGTGCGGCGAGGTTCTCCAGCACCTGGACGTGGTTGACGCCGTCGTAGGCGTCGATGCCGAAGCCGAGGCTGGTCACGAGCTTGACCGGCACGTCCAGCGCGGTCACGGCGGCCAGGCTGGTGATGTCCTCCACCGGGGTGCCGAGATCGGTTTCGTCGCCGCGCAGCAGGACGTCGGTGCCGCCGTCGACCAGCACCACCGCATCGATGTCGAGCTGTTCGACCAGGTGCCGGTAGGCCGCCCGTAACGGCTGGACACCGAGCGGCGGAAAGGCGTACACGGTCGACGGCAGGTCCTGAGCTGCCAGCCACCGGGCCAGCGTCCGCTCGGGGAAGTACCAGTCCGGGCTGGTGGTCTGCGGCTGCACCGCCGCGACGTGCTCCGCCACCCACGCGTCCCGGTCGATCAGTTCGAGTTGGGAGAAGGACAGGCTGGCCAGGTGCACCTGTGCGCCGCCGCGCCACAGGGCGAACGCCAAGGGCAGGCCGGCGTACACGTCGAACCCACCGCCCGCTCCGGCGATGAGGATGCTCCGCGCCGGAGCCAGCGCGGCGAACAGCGGCGGAACGGCCAACGAGAACGCACCGGGGTCGGCCGGCAGCACGGCAGGGTTCATCACCGCTCAATGATCAGCCGAGGTCTGTCCACGGTTACGCCGGGCCTTGTTCCTGCGCCTCGAGGTCGCGTAGTGCGAAGCGGAGGTGTTCCCACTCCTCGTCGAAGATCACGTGGAGGCAGTGCAGGACCGGCTCCTCGTGTTCGGGTGACCACGCGGTCGGTCGAGGCTCGGCGAGCAGCTCCGGCGTGACGCTCGCGAGGAAATCCCGCACCATGGCCTGCCGCCCGGCCCGCAGATCGAGCACCTCTGCGAGACTCGGCTGCCCCGTGGCGAAGACCGACATGTCAAATCCATCCGTCTCGTCCTCGGCGTGCGGCTGCCCGAGCGGATGGAAGGGCCGCGGCAGGCGCAGGATCGCCTTGCCGAGCCATGCGTCGGTGGCGAACGCGAGGTGGCGCAGGGACTGCGCGAACGACCACTCGCCATCGATCGAGACGTCGGCGGCGCCCTCGGGCATGGACTCGACCCGCTCGACCGCGCCCGCCCAGGCGCG
Source organism: Micromonospora psammae (assembly GCF_036902725.1). Lineage (NCBI taxonomy): Bacteria > Bacillati > Actinomycetota > Actinomycetes > Micromonosporales > Micromonosporaceae > Micromonospora > Micromonospora psammae. The sequence continues at coordinate 148,520 of NZ_JBAKHM010000004.1, forward strand.
TTCGAGCGCCGCCCACGCCGTGCGCAGGCCATCGGGATCCTCGGCATGCTTCAGCTCGCGCCCGGGAAACCGCCGGTTGAGTTCGACCTCGACGAGCGGCACGACGTCGACACCGTTGACCAGCAGTGCGCCGTCCGCCAGCCACGGCGAATCGACATCGAGCCCGCGCACATCGACGCCGCGCATCACCGCACCGGCCAACGTCGACCTGGTGAACCGCGCGCCCCGCAGGTCCCTGTCGACGAACGTGGTGACGTTGCCCTGGGCCACGACACCCTCCCTCCCGTGGACGGTCGCGGCGATGCTAGCGGGCGGGTCCGACAACGCATGCCAGAAGCGGCCAGCCCTGAGTCAACGGGCGTGGGCGGTGTTCCAGTGCCTGGCCCGCCCGTCCCGCTGGGCTCGCCGGTTTTGATCCGACCGCCTTCAGCAATCCGTTGACCAGGCGTGTTGCGCGACCCGGTGCGGCTCGTCGAGCACCAGCGCGATACGCCGCCGGACCAGTCGAGCCAGCAGTGCCACCAGTTCCCACTCGGCACGTAGTTGACGCCGAAGCGCGGTCCGCCGGCCGGTCGATCGGTCACGTGACTACCCCCTCGCGGGCGCGGGTCAGCTCCGCGACGCCTACCGACCCGATGTTCCACGATCGACGCGAAGAAATCGACGCCCGTGGAGGCAGAGGCGCCCGCACCGCCCACTGCGCAGGACGCCTGTTGCCATCGATGCATCGCCATGCTTGATTAGTCTGGCCACCAGACGAAATGGGGCGGAGATGACGGGCCGGGAGCGCACCGCGGTGCCACCGGTCACCACAACGCCCACCGACCAGCTGTCGTTGCGCCGGGCAAACCTCAGCCGCGTCCTGGTCCACCTGCGCGAACACGGCCCCCGGTCGCGGGCGACCATCGCCACCGGCACGGGCCTGCACAAGGCCACCGTGTCCAGCCTCGTCGACGAGCTGCTGACCCGCCGGCTGGTACGGGAGGTCGGCCTGCAACGCTCGGGCGCCGCCGGGCGGCCGGGGCGGGTCCTCGCCCTCGACGGCGCCACGGTGGGCGCGCTCGGCGTGGAAATCAACGTCGACTACCTGGGCGTGCACGGCATCGACCTGGCCGGCCGGCCGGTCATCGAGCGGCGGACGGCCATCGACGCCGCCGGCAGCGGCCCCGACGGGGCGGTGGACCAGCTCGTCGAGGTGATCCGCGACGCGCTGCGCGACCTGCGGCGGCGGGACGCGCCGGCGGCCGGCGTGGTCGTCGCGGTGCCCGGCCTGATCGACGTCGAACGCGGCCTGGTCGTCCTCGCCCCGAACCTGGGCTGGCGGCAGCTGCCGCTGGCCGAACGGCTCCGCGCCGCGCTGCCGCCGGATCTCCCGGTGGGGGTCGACAACGACGCCAACCTCGCCGCGCTCGCCGAGTACACCTACGGCGTCGCGGCCGGCACCGACGACCTCGTCTACCTCACCGGCGAGGTGGGCGTCGGCGGCGGCATGATCGTCGGGGGACGGCTGCTGCGCGGCGCCGAGGGCTTCTCCGGCGAGGTGGGCCACCTCCCGGTCGACCCGGCCGGACGCCGGTGCGGCTGCGGCCGGACCGGATGCTGGGAGACCAAGGTCGGGCTGGCCGAACTGGTCCGCCTGATCACCCCCGACCACCCGCACGCCGACCGGGTCCGCGACCCGGAGGAACGGCTGCGCGAGATCGGGCGGTGGCTGTCGGCCGGCGAGCCGGCCGCCGAGGCCGCCGTCGCGCAGGTGGGGCGCTGGCTCGGCCTGGGCGGGGCGATCCTGGTCAACCTGGTGAACCCGCGGGTGATCGTGCTCGGCGGCTACTTCGCCACCCTCGCGGACCGGCTGGTCCCCACCGCGCAGCGGGAACTGGACCGCCTCGCCGTCGCCGGGCCCGCCGCCCGGTGCCGTTTCGTCGCCTCGAACCTCGGCTTCACGGCCGCCGCGCGTGGCGCGGCGGGCGTGGTCGTCGACCGGGTACTCGCCGACCCGACCACCGTCGGCACGTCACCGTCGGCCGCCCCGCGCGGCCCGTCGGCGCGTACCGGATAGCCCCCGCCCGCCCGCTGGCGGCCTCGGCACCCGCCAGCCCGACACCGCCCCACCACCACCGCCAACCACCACCGGCATCCAGCGCGGCGGCGCGCGCTCTGCCTGGCTGACCCCCAGCTCAGGAGAGGAAGACGCCCATGTCCCCGTCCCCACGGAGGCGCTGGTCGCGGCTGCTGCACGCCGCCCTGCTCAGCGTCACCGGCAGTGTGGTCGCCGTCACCGGCGCCACCACCCCCGCCACCGCCCACACCACCATCGACCCGGCCGACTACCAGCAGGTCACCCTGGCGATCGGCTCGGCCGAGCTGGGCCAGGCGATGTCGTTGGCCGTGCTGCCCAACCGGTCGGTGCTGCACACCGCCCGCGACGGCACGGTGCGGCTGACCGACGCCGCCGGCAACACCAGCGTCGCCGGCAAGTTGACCGTCTACACCCACGACGAGGAGGGCCTGCAGGGCGTGGCGGTCGACCCCAACTTCGCCAGCAACCGCCACGTCTACCTCTACTACTCGCCGAAGCTGAGCACCCCGGCGGGAGACGCCCCGAAGACCGGCACCGCCACCGACTGGACCGCCTGGAAGGGCGAGCTGTGGCTGTCCCGCTTCGTGCTCACCACCGCCGGCACGCTGGACCTCGCCTCAGAGAAGGTGGTGCTGAAGGTGCCGTCCGACCGGGGCCTCTGCTGCCACGTCGGCGGGGACATCGACTTCGACGCCGCCGGCAACCTCTACCTGACCACCGGCGACGACACCAACCCCTTCGAGTCCGCCGGCTCCTCACCGATAGACGAGCGGACCGAGCGCAACCCGCAGTTCGACGCCCAGCGCACCTCGGCCAACACCAACGACCTGCGGGGCAAGCTGCTGCGGATCAAGGTGAACGCGGACGGCTCGTACTCCATCCCGTCGGGAAACCTCTTCCCCGTCGGCACCGCGAAGACCCGGCCGGAGATCTACGCGATGGGCTTCCGCAACCCCTTCCGGATGAGCGTGGACCGGGCCACCGGCGTGGTCTACCTCGGTGACTACGGGCCGGACGGCGGCGCGATCACCGGCCGGGGCCCGGCCGGGCAGGTGGAGTTCGACCGCATCCCCGGGCCCGGCAACTACGGCTGGCCGTACTGCACCGGCACCAACACCCCCGAGGAGACCTACCACGAGTGGGACTTCGCCACCGGCACCGGTGGGGCGAAGTACGCCTGCGCGACCGGCCCGACCAACAACTCGTTCCGCAACACCGGCCTCACCACGCTGCCGCCGGCCAAGGCGTCCTGGATCCGGTACGGCGGCTCGGCCGGCTCACCCCCGGAGTTCGGCAGCGGCTCCGAGTCCCCGATGGGTGGACCGGTCTACCGCTACAACGCGGCCCTGAACTCGTCGGTCAAGTTCCCGGCCGACCTCGACGGCCACTACTTCGCCGGCGAGTACGGCCGCAAGTGGATCAAGGCGATCGACGTCAACGCCGACGGGTCGCCGGGCTCCATCGCCTCCTTCCCGTGGCAGGGCACCCAGGTGATGGACATGGCGTTCGGGCCGGACGGGGCGCTGTACGTGCTCGACTACGGCACCTCCTCGACCAACGTCGCGCTCTACCGCGTCGAGTACAAGCCCGGCCCGAAGGCGCCCGTGGCCAAGGCCTCGGCGAACCGGACCTCCGGGGCGGCGCCCCTGACCGTGACGTTCTCCTCCGCCGGCAGCTCCGACCCCGAGGGCGGCACGCTCAGCCACCGGTGGACCTTCGGCGACGGCGGCACCTCCACCGCGGCGAACCCTTCGCACACCTACACCACCAACGGCCAGTACACCGCCACCCTGACCGTGACGGACCCGACCGGGCTCACCGCCACCGCCAGCGTGCCGATCACCGTCGGCAACACCGCGCCCGTGGTGACCCTCGTCAGCCCGGCCGCCGGCCAACTCTTCGCCTTCGGCGACACGGTGCCGTTCACCGTCACCGTGACCGACGCCGAGGACGGCACGGTTGACTGCGCCAAGGTCACCGTCACCTACCTGATCGGCCACGACAGCCACGACCACGCGCTCACCTCGAAGACCGGCTGCACCGGGTCGATCACCGTTCCGGTCGACGGCGAGCACGACGCCTCGGCCAACCTCTACGGCGTCTTCGACGCCGAGTACACCGACGCCGGGGGGCTGACCACCCACGCGCGGGCGGTGCTGCAACCGCGGCACCGGCAGGCCGAGCACCACTTCGGGCAGGTCGGCATCCAGGTCGTCGACCACGTCAACGCCGAGGGCGGCAAGACCGTCGGGTTCGTCAACAACGGTGACTGGATCTCCTTCCAGCCGTACCGGCTCAGCGGTGCCGCCACCTTCACCGCGCGGGTCTCCTCCGCCGGGGCCGGCGGCGCCATCCAGGTGCGCGCCGGCTCGTCCACCGGCACCCTGCTCGGGTCGGTCACCGTGCCGGTGACCGGAAGCTGGGAGAGCTTCACCACCGTGAGTACGGCGCTGGCCGCGGCTCCCAGCGGCTCCGGCCCGCTCTTCCTCGTCTTCACCGGTGGCAGCGGCAACCTCTTCGACCTCGACGCGTTCACCTTCACCCCGCCCGTCGAGGCCGAGTCGTACAGCTCCCAGTCCGGCGTGCAGGTGGCCAGCCATCCCCACGCCAACGGCGGCCGGACCGTCGGCTACGTCAACAACGGCGACTGGACCGGATACGCCACGGTCCCCACCGCCGGCAGGACCAAGTTCGCCGCGCGGATCTCCTCCGGCGCGGCGGGCGGCACGATCCAGGTGCGCGCCGGCTCGTCGACCGGCACCCTGCTCGGGTCGGTCACCGTGCCGTCCACCGGCGGATGGGACACCTTCCAGACCGTCTCCACCACCCTCACGGCCGCCGGCTCCGGTCCGTTGTTCCTGGTCTACACCGGCGCCGGCACCGGGTTCCTGTTCGACGTCGACTCGTTCACCCTGTCCTGAAGGGACCGTCATGATCTTCTCCAGAGCAGGCCGCATGGTCGCGGCCCTGACCGCCGCGCTGCTGGCCGGCAGCCTCGCCCCGGCACCGCCGGCGCTGGCCGCCGACCCGGCCTACCAGGTGCTGGTCTTCTCCAAGACCGCCGGTTTCCGGCACGACTCGATCGCCGTCGGCACCCAGGCCGTCCGGGACCTGGGCGCGGCGAACAACTTCACCGTCACCGCCACCGAGGACGCCGCCGCGTTCACCACCACGAACCTCGCCCGGTTCCGCGCGGTGGTCTTCCTCAACACCACCGGCGACGTCCTCGACGCCACCCAGCAGAGCGCGTTCGAGGCGTACGTCAACGGCGGGGGCGGCTTCGTCGGCGTGCACTCGGCCGCCGACACCGAGTACAACTGGCCGTGGTACGGCCAGCTCGTCGGCGCCTGGTTCGCCTCCCACCCCGCCATCCAGCAGGCCACCGTACGGGTCGAGAACCGCGCCCACCCGGCCACCGCGCACCTGCCGCGCAGCTGGACCCGCACCGACGAGTGGTACAACTACCGCACCAACCCCCGGTCCTCGGCGCGGGTGCTGGCCAGCCTCGACGAGGCCAGCTACTCCGGCGGGACCATGGGCGACCACCCCATCGCCTGGTGCCACCCGCAGTCCTCCGGCCGGGCGTTCTACACCGGCGGCGGGCACACCCAGGCGTCGTACGCCGACGCGGCGTTCCGGGCGCACCTGCTGGGTGGCATCCGGTACGCGGCCGGCTGGGCGAAGGCCGACTGCCGCCCGGAGACCGGCTACACCACCCTCTACGACGGCTCCACCACCGGATGGTCCCAGGCCGGACCGGGCGGGTTCACCAACACCGACGCCACCCTCAGCTCGTTCGGAGGCCTGGGCACCTTCTGGTACTCGGCCAAGGAGTTCCGGTCGTACTCGCTGAAGTTGGACTGGCGGCTCGCCGGAGACGACAACTCCGGCGTGCTGATCGGCTATCCGCCCTCCTCGTCACCCTGGTCCGGCACCCGGGACGGCTACGAGATCCAGCTCGACGCGACCGACGTGCCGGAGCGCACCACGGGCGCCGTCTACGCGGTCAAGGCACCCGACGTGGCCGCCCGCGACGCCGCCGTCAACCCGCCCGGCGCCTGGAACACCTACGAGCTGCTGGTGCAGGGCGAGCGGGTGCAGGTGTTCCTCAACGGGGTACGGGTCAACGACTTCACCAACACCGATCCGACCCGCAGCCTCCAACAGGGCCACATCGGCATCCAGAACCACGGCACCGGCGACGACGTCTCGTTCCGCAACATCCGCATCAAGGAGCTGACCGGGTCCCCGGTGACCGTGGAAGGGGAGTCCTACACCTCCTCGGCCGGGGTGCAGATCGCCAACCACGCCCCGGCCAGTGGCGGCCGGACCCTCGGCTACATCAACAACGGCGACTGGGCCGGGTACGCCCAGGTGAGCACGGCCGGCCGGACGGGCTTCTCCGCCCGGATCTCGTCGGGCGGCGCCGGGGGCGCCATCCAGATCCGGTCCGGCTCGTCGACCGGGCCGCTGCTCGGGTCGGTGACCGTACCGAACACCGGCGGCTGGGAGAGCTTCCAGACGGTCAACACGACGCTCACCGGCACCGGCACGGGACCGCTGCACCTGGTCTTCACCGGTGGCGCCGGCTCCCTCTTCGACGTCGACACGCTCACCGTGAGCGGCGGCTGAGACGGGCGGGCCGGCGGCCGTCCCGGTCGCCGGCCCGTACCACCCGTCGGCGCGGTCGCGCTCGGCGGCGACGGCGTGGCCGGCAGGTCACCCACGTGGTCCCCGGGGAAGCCAGCCCAGGAAGCGGTGTCGCAGGTGTTGTCGGTCGACGGCCGGCAGGTCGAACAGCGCGGCGCTGAAGCACGAGCCGAGATACATCCCGAGAGCGGGGCGGGATCCGCCGAACTCGGCCAGGAGATGACGCTGTTTCGTCGCGCACGGCCACTCCCCGGCGCAGCCGCTGCACGTCCAGGTGGGTGGCATCGGCAGGTGGGCCCTGGGCCGGCCCGGCTCGTCGGGGAGGGCCGAGGTCGCCGGTGGGGCGTCGGAGAGGTCCGTCGGGGGCAGGTGGCAGTTCGCCGCGGCGAAGGTGGCGCCGGCCCGCACGAGCGCCGCCGGGCCCGGCTGCTGGGCGAGGAGCGCGGTGAGGGTGTGGTGCGCGAGGACGTCCAGCCCCGCGCGGTCGATGCGCAGTGTCCTGCACAGGGAGACGAGCACCAGCGGCCCCGGCCAGGTCTCCGCGGCCAGTACGCAGCTGATGAGGTCGTTGAGGAGGGCGCCGACGGCGTCGGCGTGTTCGGTGAGGCCCGGTGGGGCGTCCGGGTCCCGCCGGAGGTTGGTGACCGCTTGGCGGACCGTCCTGCGGACGAGCCAGGTGCCGCTGTCTGCATCCACTGCGTCTTCCTTGTCAGTCACGTCGAGATGTCGGCCGCACTGGGAAACGGGGGAGGAGCGGAGGGGCGAGGGGCCGCGGGCGCTGCGCCGCTGCTGTCGGACTGAGTTCGAAGCGTAGAGAACCGACTGCCCGTGCAACGTCATTCGACGCAATCCCTGACTGAACAGTCAGTGCGCCGATGGCACTGTCGGACGCCACCGTCGCCGCGCGGGCGGAGCAGGATGACCGGCCCGTCCCGCCGGCATCGGGCAGGATGAGCACGTGGACATCGATCCGGTCGAGGCCGCACCCGGGCAGGCGTTCCCGCGCGCGTTCCTGCGGCAACGCTGGGAGGACCTCACCTTCCTGCACTGGGCGGTCGCACCGGAGCTGGTCGCGCCCCTGCTGCCCGCCGGCACCCGCCCGGACACCCTCGACGGACTCAGCCACGTCGGCCTGATCGGCTTCCGCATGGTCGGGCTGGGCCTCGGCCGCGGGCCGGGGGTGCCCTACCTCGGCAGCTTCTGGGAGACCAACGTCCGGCTCTACTCGGTCGACGGCGCCGGCCGGCGCGCGGTGGTGTTCCGCTCGCTGGACGCGTCCCGGCTGGTCCCGGTGCTGGTCGCCCGGGTGACCCTGCGGCTGCCGTACCTGTGGTCGGCGATGCGGCTGGACCGCGACGGTGACCGCCTCACCTACCGGTGCCGGCGTCGCTGGCCCGGCCCGACCGGTACCGCGAGCCGGATGGAGGTCCGGGTGGGCGCACCGATCGCCGAGCCGACCCCGCTGGAGCACTTCGTCACCGCCCGGTGGGGGCTGCACACCCGGGCGTACGGACGCACGCTGCACCTGCCGAACTGGCATCCCCGCTGGCCGCTGCACCGGGCCGAGCTGCTGCACCTGGACGACGAGCTGGTCACGGCCGCCGGGCTGCCGGCGCCGGCCGGACCGCCGGTCAGCGTGCTCTACTCGCCCGGCGTCCCGGTCCGGTTCGGTCCACCGGTCACCGTGGGCCCGGGCCGGCGGGATCCTGGCTGACCCCGGCCGAGGGCCCCGGGTGGCGTCCGGCGAGGCGGCGCCTTGCCGGCATGTGCCACGCTCGGTCCGGTGACCACCGGCTCGCCCGCCAGAACACGCACCCACCGGCGTGGCCGCAGCCCCGCGGTCCGTACCCTCCTCGTGGTCGGCGCGGTCGCGGCCCTCCTCGCCGTCGCGCTGGTCGTCGTGCCGCTCCTGCGGCCACCGGGTCCGCGCCCGCTCTTCCAACTCCCCGTGCCCTGCGGTGAGACCTGGCGGCTGAGCACCTACCCCGGCCACGACGACTACGACGTCGACCTCTTCCCCGCCACGGGTGAGGCATGGGGACGGCCGGTCCTGGCGTCCTACGCCGGCACGGTCACCGAGGCGGGAATCAACGGGTCGCTGGGCGGCCGCACCCCGGACGACCCGGACGGGCCGCGTGGCCTCGGCGGCGGTCACTGGGTGAAGATCGACCACGGCGGCCGGTGGGAGACGCAGTACCTGCACCTGCTCGAACCGCCGCTGGTCCGGGTCGGTCAGCGGGTCGCCCAGGGCGAACAGCTCGGCCGGGTCGGCAGCACCGGCAACTCCGGCGCACCGCACCTGCACTACGAGCAGCGCCGCGGCTGGGAGAAGGTCGAGACCTGGTTCGACGGCGCACCGTCGGGCATCACCGTCGACGACACCGAACAGACGGTCGAGCGGAGGAGCCACAACTGCGCCCCGGACCGCCGTGGCCCGGCGTAGGGAGCGCCGATGACCGGTCGGTGATCCCGCCACCGCCCCGGGCCGGCGGCCCACGCGCCGCCGACGGACCGCCGCCGCGACGTCGGCCGGAGCCGCCTCAGCCCGCCGCGCCGCGCGGCACCGCGCCGGAGAGCAGGCCGTGGCCGTCCGGCACCTCCGCCGCGTCGTGTCCCCGACTGACCAGCCTGTTCCCGTCGTCCACGAACACGACCCGGGGCTGGAAGTCGCGCACCGCCGACTCCTCGACGAGCGCGTAGGCGATCAGGATGACGAGATCCCCCGGGTTGATCAGCCGGGCCGCGGCCCCGTTGATGCCGATGATCCCGGATTTCCGGGGCCCTTCGATGACGTAGGTGGAGAGCCGTGCGCCGTTGTCGATGTCGACGATGTCGACCTTCTCGCCGGGCAGCAGGTCGGCCGCCTCCAGGAGATCCGCGTCGACGGTGACGGAGCCGACGTAGTGCAGGTCGGCCTGCGTCACCGTGGCCCGGTGGATCTTCGACTTCATCATGGACCTGAACACGTGTCATGAGCCTTTCGCCGTGACGTCCGCGTCCGTACGCGGCCGGATCCGTTGAGGGGGAGCGAGCCGCGCCGGGCCCACCACGACCGCGCCGTTCGCTACGACGCGCCGCGGTCCACCATGCCGTGCGCCGTCAACGGCGGCGCGTCACCGGCACGAGGCCCGCGCGACGGCCCCGGGCGCCCCGATCAGCCTCTCCGCGCCGCTGCCACCACGGGCCATCCTCTGCTCATCCATGCCGCCGACGCTACTGTCCGATGTGCCGGAGGTGTGCATCCGATCGAACCAGGCGAATGCCCATCGGTCCGCCCCGATGCTCCTCTCCAGGCGGCTGAGCAGGTCGGATTCCTGACCGGGATTGGGCCGGAGGTGGGCTACCCACCCATGGGATTCCGTGGCAGTATCCCCCGCAGAGATGCCGCCTGGTCGATTTGATCAATGTACGTGTCTCGATGCGGTCCGCGATGCAGCGGGCGTGCGTCCGTCGCTGGGGGGAGGCGATCCGTCGTGCTGCCTGTCACCCCTGGGCGTATCGCGGTCGTCGGCAGCGGAGCCCTCGCCCGCGCGCTCTGCCACTCGCTGGCGGCGCTGGCGCCGTCGCACCCCACCGGTCGACCCGACGTGCCGGTCACGGTCAGCCTGCTGGCCCGCGACGGCGCGAGGGTCGCCGCACTCGCCCGGAGCTGCCGGGCCCGGGCCGCGGTCAGCGGCAACAAGGTCTCCTTCACCGCCGAGCCGCTGGCCGACGAGGCCGACGCGCTGGACCGGCTCCGGCCCGACGTGCTGGTCTGCTGCGCCTCGGCACAGTCGCCGTACGAGCGGGTGACCGCGCCCTCGGCCTGGACCAGCCTCGTCGCCGAGGCCGGGTTCGGGCTCACCCTCCCGTTGCAGGCCACGATCGCCGTGCGGTTGGCCCGCGCGGTGGCCCGGGTGAGTCCCGGCACCCGGTTCGTCAACGGCGCCTTCCCGGACGGGGTGAACCCGCTGCTGTCCGCCCTGGACCTGCCGGTGCTGTGCGGCATCGGCAACGTGGCCACCCTGGCGGCCTGCCTGCGGGCCGGCCTGCGCCTCGGCGCCGGTGACCGACTCGCGGTGCTCGGCCACCACGTGCACCTCGCCGCGCCGGCCGATCCGGACGACGAGGTACGAGCCTGGCGCGACGACACCCCGGTGCCCGGCGTCACCACGCTGCTCGCCGCCGACCGGGCGCTGCCGCGCCGGGACCTCAACGCCATCGCCGGGCACGCGGCCGCCCGGATGCTGCTCGACCTCGTCACCGGCGTCGAGATCCACGCCAACCTGCCCGGGCCGATGGGACTGCCCGGTGGGTATCCGGTCCGGATCACCGCCGGCACGATCGCCCTGGACCTCCCCCCGGGCCTCACCCGCGACGCCGCCGTCGACTGGAACCTCCGGGTCGGGCGACGCGACGGTGTGCAGGTGCGCGACGGGCGGATCGAATACCCACCGGCCGCCGCCGCCGCGATCGCCGACCACCTGCCCGGCATCGCCGACGGGTGGACGCCTTCGGCCCTCGACCAGGTCACCGAAGAACTCACCGCGCTACGAGGACGGCTCCGGCTGGCGCCGACCGCGCCCGCCCCCGCCCGGCTGGCCTGACAAGGAGACCAGATGCTGTCCACGCCGCCCATGGTCAACGCCCGTAACCTGATCACCGACTACTACGACCTGATCCCGGCCGCGGTCGCCCGCTGCGGCGCCGCCCCGGGCGCCGCGGCCGGAACGCCGGGCTTCGCGCCCGCCTTCGACCTGCCGGCGCTGACCGACGACATCCGGGAGTTCTTCGCCGCGGCCACCGCGACCTGGCGGCCCCTGGGGGAGTACCACGGGCACCCGGTCCAGTTCCTGGACCTGACCGGCAATCCCGGCACGCACACCACGAAGACCTTCGCCTCGATGCTCATCGTGGCGCGCGCGGTCGAGCACATCCGGCGCACCGGGGAGTCGATCTGCATCTTCACCCCCACCTCGGCCAACAAGGGGATCGCCCTGCGGGACGCGGTCGGGCGGGCTCTGGCGGCCGGCCTGGTCAAACCCGACCAGCTGTCGGTGGCCGTCCTCGCCCCGGCGTCCACCCGGCACAAGTTCCGGTCCGACCGGTTGGCCGCTGACCCCGCCCTGCGCCCGCTGAACCCGCTGCTGCGGTTCACCGGCGGCGCCGCCGAAGGCGTCAAGGCGCTCGGCCGGGCGTTCGTCGACGAGTACGCCGCCGAGGCGCACGACAAGTACGGACTAAACCTCTGGTACTCCCTCGACCTGCGCAACTACCTGGTGGCCGACGCGGCCCGCGCGGCGTTCGAGGCCGACGCCTCACCGACCTCGTCGGCCGGACCGCGCTGGCACGCGCACGCCGTCTCCAGCGCGTACGGGCTGCTCGGCTACAACCTCGGACGGGACGTGCTGGAGGCGACCGGCCGTGCCGCGCCGGCGGACCGCCCCGGCTTCCTGCTGGTGCAGCACCTCGGCACCCCCGACATGGTGCTGCACCTGCGCCACGGCAGCTTCTCCCGCTCCCACCTGCCCCGCTACCGGCGGGACCAGGCCGACGGCGGGTGGAGCCAGCGGGAGGATCCGCACTTCCCCGAGGTCACCGACGACCCGGACGAGGTCCTCGACCCGACCTTCTACACCCACGAGCCGGTCACCTCACCGGCGATGAACGACCTGATCCGGCGGTTCGGGGGCGACGGCATCGTGGTGTCCCGGCGCGAGTGCGTACGGCGGTACCCGATGTTGCGGGACTGGTTCGCCGGCAGCGCCCGCCCGCTCCCGGCCGACCCCGCGCAGCTGCGCGAATGGTCCATCGTGATGGCCCTCACCGGCGTGCTCAACGCCATCGACCGGGGAATCGTGCCGGCCGGCCACGAGATCGTGCTGCACGGGTCCGGCTGCTACAGCGGCGCCGACTACCGCACCGCAGAACCGGACGCGGAGGTGTCCACGGTGGAGGGGATCGCCGCCATGGTCCTCGGTCACCGCTGATGGCGCCGACCCCCACCGCACTGGTGCCGGCCCCGGTCGCGGCCGCCCGGTCGGAGCCGCCCGAGCACGCCCCGTCGGTCGTACTCGACGCCGGGCTGAGCGAGCGGCTGACCGCGCTCGCCGCCCGCCACGGCGTACGCCCGGAGGTCGTGGCGGTGGTCGCGGCGGCCCTGCTGGCCCGCCGCTGGACCGGCCGGGCCACCGTCCCGGTGCACTGCCCGGACGCTGGCTACCTGCTGGACCTCACCGAGGACCGCCCGGCCCGGGAGGTGCTCGCCGCCACCGGGCCGGTCGGGCGGACGCGCCGCACCGCCGAGCGCGCCGACCCGCCGGCCCCGGTCGAGCCGTTCGCCGGCGGGGTGGAGCTGCTGGCCCGGACCGACGTGGCCCGGTGGGAGATCCAGCTCGGCGACTGCCCGGCGGAGCTGGCCGAGCCGCTCCTGGCCGACCTGGTCACCCTGCTCACCACGCTCGCCGGCGACGACGGGGTCTCCACCGCGCACCTGCTGCCCGTCTCGGCCTACGAGCGGCGCCGGGCGTCCCGGTGGGCCGAACTGCACGGCGCCGTCGGTGCCGCGGCCGAACGCGCGCCGGGGGACACCATCGTGGACGCGTTCGCCGCGCAGCTGCGCCGGACACCGGACCACCCGGCGGTGCTCACCGACGACGGGTGGGTCAGCTACCGGGAGCTGGCATCCGCGGTGGTGGCGACCGCCGACGTCGTACGGTCCACGGCCGGAACCCGGGCGGGGGGCCAGGTCGCGCTGCTCTGCCGGCACGGCGCCGGCACGGTGGTCGCGCTGCTCGCGGCGCTCGCGGCCGGCCGGGCGTACGTCCCGCTCGACCCGACCTTCCCGGCGCACCGGCTGGCCCACATCCTCGCCGACAGCGACGCGGACGTGCTGCTCACCGACGCCGGACACGCCGAGTGGGCGGGCCGGTTGCGGGAGCTGGCCGGCCGGCCCGGGCTGCGCGTCGTGCCGGTGGCGTCGGCGGTCGCACCGGCCGACCCGGCCGACCTGGCCGCCGGGCTGGCCACCCCGGCCGGCCCGGACGACCCGGCGTACCTGCTCTACACCTCCGGGTCGACCGGCGCCCCGAAGGGGGTGGTGCAGAGCCACCGCAACGTGCTCTTCGGCGTCGGCAACCACATCCGCAACTTCGCCCTGACCCCCGCCGACCGCACCAGCGTGCTCACCTCGTTCGGGTACGACATGGCGGTCACCGACACGTTCAGCGCGTTGCTCTGCGGCGCCGCCGTCGTGCCGGTGGACATCCGCAGCGAGGGCCTCGGCCACCTCGCCCGCACCCTGGCCGCGGGGGGCGTCACCGTCTACCACTCGACGCCGACCGTCTACCGCTACCTCTGCGCCGGCCTCGGCCCGGACGGCGTGCTGCCGGACATCCGCGCCGTGCTGCTCGGCGGCGAGGAGGTGACCCGGCACGACGTCGAGCTGGCCCGTCGCCACTTCGCCCCGGACGCCGTGTTCGTCAACGGCTACGGCACGACCGAGATCAGTTTCGCCGCGCAGGACCACCTGCCGGCCGACGCGCCGCTGGACCACGCGGTCGTGCCGGTGGGGCATCCGCTGGACGGCATCGACGTGCTGCTGCTCGACCCGGCGGGCCGGCCCACCTGCCTGACCGGCGAGGTGGTGGTCCGCTCGCCGCACGTGGCGCTCGGCTACTGGCGGCTGCCCGAGCTGACCGCCGGCCGGTTCGGCGACCACGCCGGGGTGCGCACGTACCGGACGGGGGACCTGGCCCGGCGGCTGCCCGACGGGCGCCTGGTCTTCCTCGGCCGGGCGGACCGGCTGGTGAAGATCCGCGGCCACCGCGTCGAACTGGGCGAGGTGGAGGCCGCTCTGGCGGCCCTGCCCGGGGTCGGGCAGGCCGCCGTCGTGGCCCGGGGCCGGGCCGGCGGCGCCGGCACCGGCGACAAGGAGATCATCGGGTACGTCGTGCCGACGTCCGACGCACCGGTCGACCCGACCGCGCTGCGGGCCGGGCTGGCGATCCGGCTGCCCGACTTCATGGTGCCGCGCGCGATGGTGACGGTGGACGCCCTGCCGATCGGGACGACCGGCAAGCTGGACCCGGCCGCCCTGCCGCCACCGCCACCGGGACCGGTCGTCGACGCGGCCGGCCCGGACCCGCTGGAGGCGGTCATCGCCGCCACCTGGTGCGAGGTGCTCGGCCTGGACCGGGTCGGCCGGGAGACGGCCTTCGTCGACCTGGGTGGCCACTCGCTACTGATGGCGCTGGTGCAGCAGCGCCTGGAGGTGACGCTGAACCGGCGGATCCCGCTGGTGCGGCTCTTCGAGTTTCCCACCGTCGCCGGGCTCGCCGCCGAGCTGCGCGCCGGCGAACCGGTCGACGGGCCGGCAGGGCAGGACGGGGTGCTGCTGCGCGCCGCCGGTCGGATGCGCCGCCGCCGCCGGGCGCGGTCGGGGGAGGCGGAATGACCGACGACGACCGGATCGCGATCGTGGGGCTGGCCTGCCGGGTGCCCGGCGCGGAGGGACCGGCCGAGCTGTGGGCGAACCTCACCGGCGGTGTCGACGCCGTGCGGCGCCTCTCCGCCACCGACCTGACCTCGGCCGGGCTGCCCGCCGAGACGGTCACCGACCCCGGCTTCGTACCCGCGTTCGGCTGGCTGGCCGGGCTGACCGACTTCGACGCGGCGCTCTTCGGCTACTCCGCGGCCGATGCCGCCCTGCTGGACCCGCAGCACCGGCTCTTCCTCGAGGTGGCCTGGTGGGCGCTGGAGGACGGCGGCTACGGCCGCACCGACCCGGAGACCCAGGTCGGTGTCTTCGCCGGCTGCGGCGCCAACCGCTACCTGCGTCACCACCTGCTCGGCAACCCGGCCGTCCAGCCGGCCGGCGGTCTGATGGAGGACTGGGACGACCTGCTGGCCGGCGGCACCTGTGACTACCTGCCGAGCCGGGTGGCGTACGCGTTGGACCTGAAGGGCCCGGCGGTCGCCGTGCAGACCTCCTGCTCGTCGTCGCTGGTGGCGGTCTGCCAGGCCGCGCAGAGCCTGCTCGACTACCGGTGCGACCTGGCGATCGCCGGGGGCGCCGCGGTGGTGTCCACCCGGCAGGCCGGCTACCGGCACCGTCCCGGTGGCACGCTCGCCGCCGACGGCGCCTGCCGGCCGTACGACGCGGACGCCTCCGGCCAGGTCTTCGGCAACGGCGCCGGAGCGGTGCTGCTCAAGCGGCTCGCCGACGCGGTCGCCGACGACGACCACATCCACGGGGTGCTGGCCGGTTGGGCGGTGAACAACGACGGCGCCGACCGGGCCGGGTTCACCGCACCGGGCTTCACCGGTCAGGCGGCCGTGGTGGCCGAGGCGCTCGCCGCGGCCGACTGGCAGCCCGCCGACGTCGGCTTCGTCGAGGGGCACGGCAGTGGCACCGCGATCGGCGACGCGCTGGAGATCGAGTCCCTGACCCGGGCCTACCGGATGCGGACCGACCGGTCCGGGTACTGCGTGCTCGGCTCGGTGAAGTCCGGCGTCGGAAACCTGGACGCCGCGGCCGGAGTGGTCGGCCTGATCAAGGCGGTGCTCGCCGTACGGCACGGGGTCATCCCCGGCACGCTGCACTTCCGGCGTCCCCACCGGGACATCGACCTGGCGGCCACCCCGTTCGTGGTCACCGCCACCGAGCAGAAGTGGGCCGGTCCCCGGCGGGCCGGGGTCAGCTCCTTCGGGTTGGGCGGCACCAACGCGCACGTGTTGGTCGAGGAGCCGCCGGTGCGCCCGGTGGTGGACGCGGAGCCACCCTGGGCGCTGCTGCCGCTGAGCGCGGCCGACCCTCGGGCGCTGCGGCAGCTCGCCGGACGACTGGCCGAGCACCTCGACAGCCGGGCCGGCACCTCGCTGACCGACGCGGCGTACACCCTGGCCACCGGCCGGGCTCGGCTGCCGCACCGCGCCGCCGTGGTGGCCCGGGACCTGTCCCAGGCGGTGGCGGCGCTGCGCTCGGTGGCCGGCGGGCCGGAGTCCGAGGGCGCCCGGCCGGTGCCCGGGGACGCCCCCGACGAGCTGCGCGATCAGGCCGCCGGGTGGCGGCGCGGCGGCGCGGTGCCGGCGACCGCCGGGCGGCGGACGCCGCTGCCCGGTTACCCGTTCCAACGCGACCGGCACTGGATCGAGCCACCCGGGAGCCGGCGATGAACCGCGCCGACGCCCCGACCGGGACGACGGGCCGCCCGGCGGCCCGGTCGGCACAGTGGTTCGTCGACCTGCGCCGCGCGGTCGACGCCGGACCGCTGCTGCTCTGCCTGCCGCCCGCCGGCGCCGGCCCGAGCAGCTTCCGGGACTGGCCCGCGGCCCTGCCCCCGCGGGTGGGGCTCGCCGTGCTGGCCCTGCCCGGGCGGGAGGCGCGGATCACCGAACCACCGGCCTTCCACCTCGACCAGGTGGTCGAGGCGGTCCGGCGGCGGGCCGACCGGCCGTACGCGATGTACGGGCACAGCATGGGCGGCCTGCTCGCCTTCGAGGTGGTCCGCGAACTGCGCCGCCGGGGGGCCCGGCTGCCGGTCCGGCTCTATCTGGGCGGGAGCCGGCCGCCGCAGCTGCCGGACGCCCTGGCCCGGATCGCCGACCTGCCCGACGAGGAGTTCCTGGCCCGGATCGCCGAGCTGGGCGGCCTGCCGCCGGGCCTTCGTGAGGTGCCCGAACTGCTGGAGCTGATCCTCCCGGCGCTGCGCGCCGACTTCGACTGGCTCAACCGGTACCGGTTCCGGCCGGAGGAGCCGGTGCCGGTGCCGCTGGTCTGCCTGGCCGGCGCCGGCGACCGGGACGCCGGCCCGGCGACGATGGCGCACTGGGCACCGCACACCGCGCTCGGCTGCACCCTGCGCACGGTCCAGGGGGGACACCTGTTCGTCACCGAGCGGGCCGCCAAGGTGGCCGCGCTGGTCGGCGCCGACCTGCTCACCGCGACCGGCGCCACGACGACGGCCCGCCCCGCGACGACGGCCGGGCACCTGGTCCCGCTGGGCAGCGGCGGTTGGCGGGTGTGGCACGAGGGGGTGCTGCGCGCCGCCGGCTTCCCGGCCGACGGTGTGCTGCGGCTGGCCGCGCCGGAGCTGGCGGCGGTGGCCGACGCCCACCTGGACGGCGCCGTGACCGAGGCCGACCTCCTGCCGGTGCTGGCCGCCGCCGTCGCCGAGACCAGCAGGACGGTCTACTCGCTGGCCGGCGATCCGCTGTTCCGGGAGGCGGTGACCTGGCAGAACCTCAACGCGCTGACCGCGCTGGACGCGGTGCGCCGGGGCGGCCCGGACGAGCGCAGCCACGACAAGCGGCGGGCCCGCGAGCAGGTGATCGGCCGGTACTGGCAGCGGTACACGGCGAAGAACGACACCATCGGCTTCTTCGGGCCGATCTGCTGGGCGACCCTCACCCGGCGCACCCCGACGACCACCGTCACGGCCGGCCCGGCGCTGGTCCGGCGTCGGATGGTCGCCTTCGAATGGCGGGCGCTGTCGGCGTTCGGCGACCGGATCGCCGGTGACCCGGCCGTGCGCCGCTGGTTGCCGGCCGGGCTGCACGCGCCGTTCCGGCTCACCGCCGAGCGGCGGGTGTCGCGCCCCGCCGCACCCCCGGTCGTGCTCAGCCCGGCCGAGGCGGCGGTGGTCGCCCGGCTGGACGGCCGCACGCCGGTGGTCGAGGTCGCCCGGCGCCTGGTGGCGGAGGAGCCGACCGCGCAGCGCGGACTGCGCAACGAGGACTCCGTCCACCTGGTGCTGGACCGGCTGGTCGACCGCGCCCTGGTCTGGTGGGGCGTCTCCCTGCCGATGAGCGGCGCGGCGGAGGAGCGACTCCGCGAGGTGATCGGCGGGATCGGGGAGGCGGACCTGCGGCGGTCGGTCGAGGCGGACCTCGCCCGGCTGTGTGCGGCGCGGGACGAGGTCGCGGCGGCGGCCGGCGACCCGGACCGGCTGCACCGGGCGCTGCGGTCGCTGCACGCCGAGTTCACCGAGCTGACCGGTCAGCCCGCCACGCACCGGCCGGGGGAGACGTACGCCGGCCGGACGGTCTGCTACGAGGACACCGTCCGGGACCTCGACGTGGTGCTGGGGTCGGCCGTGCTGGACACCGTGGCCGCGCCGCTCGACGTGCTGCTGCGCGCGGCCCGCTGGTTGACCGTGGCGATCGCCGAGGCGTACGGGGCGGCGTTCCGTGCCCTCTACGAGGAGCTCGCCGCCGAGACGGGTGACCCCGAGGTGGCCTTCGCCGACTTCTGGTACCTGGCCCAGGGGCCGCTCTTCGGCACCGTGGAGCGGCCCATCGACGCGGTCTCGGCCGAACTCGCGGCCCGGTTCGCCCGGTTGACCGGGCTGGACGACCACCCGAGCGGGGACACCGGGCCGGTGCGGCTGTCCGCCGTCGAGCTGGCCGCCCGGGTCGACGACATCTTCCCGGCCGAGCGGCCCGGCTGGTCGGCGGGCCGGATCCACAGCCCGGACCTGCAGATCTGTGCCGCCGACGTCGAGGAGATCGACCGGGGTGCGGCGGTTGCCGTGCTCGGCGAGCTGCACACCGCCTGGTCCACCCTGGACAACGCCGTCTTCGCCGCCGGCCACGACGCGCCCGGGCGGCTGGCCGAGCAGCTCGCCGCCGACCTCGGCCCCGGCCGGGTACGGCTGCTCTTCCCGCCGTCGATGCCCCGGCACACCGCCCGGGTGACCTTCGGCCTGCGGCACCGCACGGACGTCCAGCTCGCCTTCGTGCCGGCGCCGGGCGCCGAGCCGCGGTGCGTGCCGATCACCGCCCTGCGGGTGCGCCCGAGCGGCGGACAGCTGGTGGTCGACGGGGCCGGGCACGGGCCCTGGCCGCTGCTGGAGGTCTTCAGCGAACTGCTCTCGATGCACGCGGCCGACGGGTTCAAGCTGGTCACCGCCCGCCCGCACACCCCTCGGATCGTGATCGACCGGCTGGTCGCCGTGCGGGAGACCTGGCGGACGAGCATCGACGAGTCCGGCCTGGCCGACGCCACCGGCAACCTCGGCCGCTACCTCGCCGCGCGGCGCTGGCGCCGCTCGCTGGGGCTGCCGGAGCGCGTCTACGTGAAGCTGACCACCGAGACGAAGCCGTGCTACGTCGACCTGTCCAGCACGCTCTACGCGTCGTCGCTCTGCGCGATGGTCCGCGCGGCCCGACAGCGGGCCGGCGGCGCGGCGGCGATCGTGGTCAGCGAGGCGCTGCCCGGCCCGGAACAGGCCTGGGTGCCCGACGGCCAGGGCCGCCGGTACCAGTCGGAGCTGCGGATCCAGGTGGTCGATCCGGCGCTGCCCGCGACGACGGAGGTGACCCGATGACGGTGCCCGAGGCGAGCACCGCCGCCCCCCGTCCGGACGGCGTGCCGACGTACGCCGTCGGACCGGACCGCGACTACCCGGAGACCACCCTGGCCGACCTCGTCCTCGCCGCCGCCGCCCGCCGCGGCCCGGCGGTCGCTGTACGACAGTGGCACGAGGTGCTCAGCTACGCCGAACTGGTCGACCGGGCCGGGGCGCTGGCGGCCACCCTGCGCGGCCACGGCGTCGGCCCGGAGAGCCGGGTCGGCATCTGCGCCGAACGGCGGCCGGAGCTGCTCGTCGCGGTGCTCGGGGTGCTGCTGGCCGGCGGGTGCTACGTGCCGCTGGACCGGGCCCACCCGCACCGGCGGACCCGGGAGATCGCCCGGGACGCGGGGCTGTCCGTCGTGGTGGTCGACAAGGCCGGCCGCGAGGCGCTGCCGGAGCTGGACCTGCGGCTGGTGGACCTCGCCACCGGGTCGGTCGGCCCGCCGCCGGCCGCCGTGACCTGCCCGGCCCGGCCGGACAACGCCGCGTACGTGCTCTACACCTCAGGTTCGACCGGCCGGCCCAAGGGTGTGGTGGTCAGTCACCGCAGCGTCGTCGCGCACGTGACGGCGTTCGGGGCGTACAGCGGCGCGGACGAGAACTGCCGGGCCTTCGGGTTCGCCCCGCTCGGCTTCGACGCGTCGGTGCAGGACCTGTTCATCCCGCTGGCCGCCGGTGGCGAGATCGCCCTGGTCCCGGACGCCGACCGGGTCGACCCGGTCCGGCTCCAGCGGTTCGCCGAGGCGCACCGGGTGACCTGGGGCTGCCTGCCGGCCGCGCTGCTGCCGCTGCTGGAACCCGACCGGCTGCCGCACTGGCGGACGGTGTTCACCGGGATCGAGGCGCCCGCTCCCGAACAGGTCGAGCGCTGGGCCGGGCCGGCGGAGCGCCCGACCCGCTGGTTCTCCAACGGCTACGGCCCCACCGAGGCCACCGTCTGCGTCACCGGCTACCTGGCGAGCGGCTCCTGGGACGGCCCGGTGCCGATGGGCCGGCCGTTGGCCAACCACCGGATCCACCTGGTCGACGCCGACGGCGACCCGGTGCCGCCCGGTACGCCCGGCGAGGTGCTGATCGGCGGCGTCGGCCTGGCGCGCGGCTATCTGGGCCGGCCGGGGCTGACCGCCGAGCGCTTCGTCCCCGACCCGTTCTCCGGCGAGCCGGGCGCGCGGTTGTACCGCACCGGCGACCGCGCCGTCTGGCTGCCCGACCGGCAGCTGCTCTTCCTGGGCCGGATCGACCGCCAGGTCAAGGTCCGTGGCCAGCGGGTCGAGCTCGGCGAGGTGGAGGCGGTGCTGGGCGAGCACCCGCGGGTCCGGCACGTCGCCGTCGTGCCGGTCGACGGTCCGGCCGGCACCGAACTGGTCGCGGTCGTGACGCCGGCCCAGTCGCCGCCGGACGGGGAGCTGGTCGAACTCCTGCGGCAGCGACTGCCGGACGCGATGGTGCCCCGGCGGCTGCTCCGGCTGGACCAGTTCCCGCTCACCCCGTCCGGCAAGCGCGACCAGGCGCGGCTCGCCGAGCTGGCCGTGGCCGCCTTCGCCGCGCCGGCCGGCCGGTCCGGTGGGACGTCCTCCGGACCGTCCGGCGCGATGTCGTCCCCCGGCACGCGGCTCGACGGTCCGCCGGCCGGCGGAGCCGACGGCAGCGCCGGTGCCACCGGCACCCCCGACGAAACTGTGGTCGCCGACGTCTGGCGGCGGGTCCTCGGCGTGCCGGCGGCGGGCCCGGCCGACGACTTCTTCGCCGTCGGAGGCACCTCGCTCTCGGCGATGCGCCTGGTCGCCGTGCTCCGCGCCGAGCTGCGGCGCGACGTCTCCGTGGAGGACGTCTTCGACGGCCGTACCCTCGGCGGTCTCGCCGCCCGGGTGGCAGCCGCAGACCGGCTCACCGAGCCGGAACTGACCCCGGGCCAGCCACCGACCCTGTCGCCGTCGCAGCGCCGGCTGTGGTTCCTGGACCAGCTCGCCCCCGACTCGGCGGCCTACAACACCGCCATGGCGGAGCGGTTGCGCGGCCCACTGGCACCGGCCGCGCTGCGCGCCGCGCTGCGGGCCGTCGCCGACCGGCACGAGGTGCTGCGCTGGCGGATCACCCGGGTCGCCGGCGCCCCGCAGGTCAGCTGTGAACCGCCCGGTGACGTGCCGTTGACCGTCGTCGACCTGTCCGGCGTGGACCCGGCGGACCGGGAGACCGCCCTGCGGGCCCGGCTGCAGGCCGGCGCCGCGACCCGGTTCGACCTGGCCACCGGGCCGGTGTGGCGGGCCGAGCTGTACCGGCTGGACGCCGACGAGCACGTCCTGGCGCTGACGTTCCACCACGCCGTGTTCGACGGCTGGTCGCAGGCGGTGCTGTACGACCAGCTGGCCGCCGCCTACCGGGCGGCCCGCGACGGTGCGGCCGCGCTGGGCCCGCTCCCGGCGACCTACGCCGACTACGCGGTCTGGCGGGCCGCCCGGGACCGGCGGCACGGGCCGGACGACCTGGCCTGGTGGACCGCCCACCTGGCCGGCGCCCCGACCGTGCTGGAGCTGCCCGCCGACCGGGTACGCCCGGCCGCGCAGACCTACCGCGGCGAGTTCGCCGGCGCGCCGTTCCCGCCGCGGCTCGACGCCCGGGTACGCGAGCTGGCGGCCCGGCTCGGCGCGACGCCGTCCACCGTCCTGCTGGCGGCCTTCGGTGAGGTGCTGCGTCGACTGGTCGACCGCACCGACCACGTGATGGGCGTCGTGGTCGCCGATCGCCGGCTGGCCGCCGTCGCGGACCTCGTCGGGTTCTTCGTGGACGTCATGCCGGTCCGGCTGCGCCCCGATGGTGCGCGCAGCTTCACCGAGCAGGTGCTGGCCTGCCGGCAGGAGCTGCTCGACGTGCTGGCCCATCCGCACGCGCCGCTGGAGCGGATCGTCCAGGAGCTGTCGGTGCCGCGCGACCCGGCCCGCCCACCGCTGGTGCAGGTCCTGTTCAACGTCTTCAACTTCGCCGAGCCGTCGTTGGCGCTGCCGGACCTGGTCGCCGAGCGGGTGCCGGCGGGTCTGCCGGGTTCGCCGTTCGACCTGACGCTCTACCTGGTCGAGCGCGGCGGCGTGCTGGCGCTGGACGCGGTCTACAACCCGGACCTCTTCGCCGCCGCCCGGATCGCCGACCTGCTCGACGGGTACCTGGCGGTGCTCGACGCGCTGACCGCCGCGCCCACCCGGCCGGCGGAGGCCGTCGCGGCGCCCGCCGCGCTGGCGCGAGCCCGGGCGGGCGCGGTTCCGTCGACCCCGCCGCCGGGCCGCGCCCCGGCCGCCCCGGCGACCGGCGCCGGCCCGGCCGCGCCGACCGGGCCGACCGAGGAGCTGGTGGCCCGGGTGTGGCGGGAGACGTTGGGCGTCGACCGGGTGGGTGCCACCGACAGCTTCTTCGACCTCGGCGGGCACTCGATCGCCATGGCCGAGGCGCAGCACCGGCTCGCCGAGGCGACCGGGCGTGAGATCGCCCTGGTGGACCTGTTCCGGCACGCCAACATCCGGGCCCTGGCCGCGTTCCTGGACGGCGCGGAGAACAGCGACGCGATCGACCTGGCCCTGCGGCGGGCCGCCGATCGTCGGGCCCGCTCGCGCGGCCGTCAGCAGCGGCGGCCCACCGGCGCCTCCGGGCGGGCGGACCCGTGACCGCCTCCGCCCCGCCGGCCCGGGCCCCCGACAACCGTCGTCCATCGTCCCGCCGCGTCAGCGGCACCGCGAGATAGAGGAGTCAGCGTGGTCCTCCAGTACCGCTCCGACATCCTGCCCGAGGACGGGGTCGAACCGCTGGCCATCGTCGGGCTGGCCGCCCGGGTGCCCGGCGCCGACGACGTCCGGCAGTTCTGGCGCAACCTCGTGGACGGGGTCGAGTCGGTCACCTCGTTCAGCCGGGAGGAGCAGCTGGCCCGGGGCGCGAAGCTCACCGAGGTGGACGATCCGGGCTGGGTGTCCCGGGCGCCGATCATCGAGGGGTTCGACCAGTTCGACGCCGGGCTGTTCGGGGTGACGGCCCGGGAAGCCGAGGTGATGGACCCGCAGCACCGGCTCTTCCTGGAGTCGTGCTACGCCGCGTTGCAGGACGCCGGCTACGACCCGGCCCGCTACGCCGGGTCGATCGGTGTGTACGCCGGCACCGGCAGCCAGAACTACCTGCGGGACAACATCTTCCGCAACCGCCGGGTCAGTGGGTCTCCGAGCAGCGTGGTCTCCATCAACACCGGCAACTCGCCGAACTACGTGACCACCACCCCCTCGTACCGCCTGGACCTGCGCGGTCCCAGCCTGACCGTGCAGACCGCGTGCTCGACCTCCCTGGTCGCCTTCCACCTGGCCTGCGAGGCGTTGCGCAACGGGGAGTGCGACATGGCCCTGGCCGGTGGGGTCAACCTGGAGATGCCGCACGGCATCGGCTACCTGGGCATGGACGGTTTCACCTCCCCCGACGGGCACTGCCGTCCGTTCGACGCCGGGGCGAACGGCACGGTGTGGGGCAGCGGGGTCGGGGTCACCCTGGTCAAGCGGCTCGCCGACGCGGTCGCCGACGGCGACACGATCCGGGCGCTGGTGCTCGGTAACGCGATCAACAACGACGGCGCGCAGAAGGCCGGCTTCACCGCCCCCAGCGTGGACGGACAGATGGCGGCCGTCGCCCAGGCGGTCGGCACGGCGGGGATCGACCCGAGGACCATCACGTACGTCGAGGCGCACGGGACCGGCACCGCGATGGGCGACCCGATCGAGGTGGCCGCGCTCTCCGCCGTGTACGGGCAGCACACCGGCGATCGGGGGTGGTGCGCGATCGGTTCGGTGAAGTCCAACATCGGCCATCTGAGCCAGCCCTCCGGCATCGTCGGAGTGATCAAGACGGTGCTGGCGATGGAACACCGGCTGATCCCACCGACCATCAACTACGAGCGGCCCAACCCGGCAATCGACTTCGCCGACACGCCGTTCCACGTGGCCAACGCCCTGGCGAAGTGGGACACCGACGGGGTGCCCCGACGGGCCGGGGTCAGCTCGTTCGGCATCGGCGGCACCAACGCCCACGTGATCCTCCAGGAGGCGCCCGAGCCGGCGCCCGTCGCCCGGCGGCCGGTCCGCCGTACCCGGTCGGTGCGGGTCTCGGCGCGGACGGCGACCGCGCTGGAGCGCGCCGCCGACCAACTCGCCGAACACCTGGAGACGGTCACCGACGCACCTCCCGGACACCTCGCCGACGTGGCCCACACGCTGCGCGTCGGGCGCCCGGAGTATCCGCACCGGATCAGCGTGGTCGCCGACGACCTGCCGGAGGCGGCCGCCGCCCTGCGGGACCGGCGCCGCCGGCAGTCCGGGGTCGTCGACGGGGCCGCGCCGCCGGTGGCGTTCCTCTTCTCCGGCCAGGGCGCCCAGTACGCCGGCATGGGCGCCCAGCTGTACGCCGAGGAGCCCGCCTACGCCCGGGTGCTGGACGACTGCGCGGAGCTGCTCGCACCGCACCTGGGCCTGGACCTCCGCGACCTGGTCCTCGGCCGGGACCCAGGGGTCGAGGAGAGGCTGACCGAGACCCGCTACACCCAGCCGGCGCTGTTCGCGGTCGAGTACGCGCTGGCGGCCACCTGGGAGCTGCTCGGCGTACGCCCGGCGGCGATGATCGGGCACTCCGTCGGCGAGTACGTCGCGGCCACCCTGGCCGGTGTTTTCACCCTGCCCGACGCGCTGCGGGTGGTCGCCACCCGGGGCCGGCTGATGCAGTCGATGCCGGCCGGTGCGATGCTCGCCGTCGCCTCCGACGAGTCCGAGGTGGCCGCCCTGCTACCGGACGGGGTCACCATCGCCACGGTGAACGGGCCGGGCGCCTGCGTGGTGGCCGGTACGACCGCGGCGATCGCGGCGTTCGCCGAGAGCCTGCCCGGCAAGAGCAAGGTGCTGCGGACCTCGCACGCGTTCCACTCCCCGATGATGGATCCGATCCTGGCCGAGTTCACCCAGGTGGTGGCCGGGGTCCCGCTCGGCCGGCCGCGGATGCGGTTCCTGTCCAACGTCACCGGCACCTGGATCACCGACGAGCAGGCCACCGACCCCGGGTACTGGGCGACGCACCTGCGCCAGCCGGTCCGCTTCGGCACCTGCGTCGCCACCCTGTTGGCCGAGGGACGCTGGTCGCTGGTCGAGTGCGGTCCCGGTCGGCAGCTGGCCGGCCTGGCGCGGATGCAGGTGGCCCGGGCCGCCGCGCCGGCGCAGCGGGCGCTCACCCCGCTGGCGAGCCTGCCCGGGCCGGCCGAGTCGACCGGCGACGTGGCCACCCTCTCCGGCGCGATGGGTGCCCTCTGGGTGCGCGGCGTGCCGGTACGCCCGCTGCCCGGCGACGACGGCGGCGAGCCCGGGGACGGCCCGCCCGCGCTGTTCCGGGTGCCGCTGCCGGTCCACCCGTTCGAGCGCCGGCGCTACTGGGTGGAGCCGGACCCGGAGCAGCCGGCCGCGGCGCTCGTCCCGCCCGGCGGGCCCCGCCGGCTCGCGGAGTGGTTCGCGGTGCCGACCTGGCGCCAGGCCGCGCCCGATCCGCGTACCGGGCCGATCGGCCGGTGCCTGGCCTTCGTCGACGGGCCCCGCGGCGACGCGCTGGCCGCTGCGCTGGGCGACGCCGGCGCCGACGTGGTGCGGGTGCGGCCGGGGCCGGCCTTCGGTCCCACCCCGTCCGGCTACCAACTGCGGCCGGACGTCCGCGAGGACCACGACGCCCTTCTCGCCGCGGTGTCCGCGGCCGGTGTGCCGGCGCGGATCGTGCACGCCTGGGCGTTGGACGGCGAACCCGCCGGCACCGACATCGCCGCCGCCTGGGCCGCCCAGGACCGCGGCTTCTTCGGTGTGCTGCACCTGGTCCAGGCGCTCGCCGGGGCGGGGCTGACCGCCGGTGAGGGGAGCGTCGGGCCGCTCCGGCTGGACCTGGTCGCCTCGGGCGTCGGCGATCCCGCCGGCGGCGACCTGGTCCGCCCCGAGCACGCCACCCTGGCCGGGCTGGCTCGGGTGCTGCCGGTGGAGCAGCCCGGGCTGCACGTCCGGCTGGTCGACGCCGACCCGGCCGCCACCGACCCGGCGGCGCTGCTGGGCGAGCTGTGCCGGCCGGCCGACGGCGGGCCCGCCGAGGTGACGCTGCGCGGGGCACGCCGCTGGGTCACCGGCTTCGAGCAGGTCAGCCTGGACGGTGCGGCGCAGCCCGGGGTGCTGCGCGAGGGCGGCCGCTATCTGATCACCGGTGGGCTCGGTGGGATCGGCATCACCCTGGCCGAGGATCTCGCCGCGCGGCTGCGGGCCCGGCTGGTCCTGCTGACCCGCTCCGGGCTGCCGGCGCGCGAGGAGTGGGACAGCCACCTGGCGGTGTACGGCAGCGACCCCGCCGACCGGGTGGGGCGGGCGATCGCCGCGATCCGCCGGATGGAGAGCGGCGGGGCCGAGGTGCTGGTGCTGGCCGGCGACGTGACCGACCCGACCGACCTGCGCCGGGTACGCGACGCGGCCGAGGCGACCTTCGGTGGGCTGGACGGCGTCGTGCACGCCGCCGGGCTGCCGGGTGGCGGGGTGGTCGAGATCAAGCAGCGGGCCGAGGCCGAGCGGGTGCTGGCGCCGAAGCTCGCCGGCACCCTCGCGCTGGCCCAGGTCTTCGGTGACCTGCCGCTGGACTTCGTCGCGCTCTGCTCGTCGGTCACCTCGCTGGCCGGCGGGTTCGGCCAGGTCGACTACTGCGCGGCCAACGCCGCCCTCGACGCGTACGCCCGGGCCGGGCTGGGGTGGCGCGCCCCGGTGGTGGCGCAGAACTGGGGCGGCTGGGCGGAGCTCGGGATGGCCGTCGAGACCACCCCGGCCACCCTCCGCCCGACGGGCGGGCAGAGCGTCACCGGGCCGGTCGACCACCCGGTGCTGACCACCCGGGTCAGCGCCGGGGAGCGGATCGTCGTGCACGGGGTGGTCTCGGCCGCCACCCACTGGATGCTCGACGAGCACCGGATCGGTGCCGTACCGGTCGTGCCGGGCACCGGACACCTGGAGTGCGCCCGCGCCGCCGTCGCCAACGCTGTTCCGGCGCCGGGCGCCGGGCAGGTGGTCGAGCTGACCGACGTGGCCTTCCTGGAGCCCTTCGCGGTGCCGGACGGCTCGGTGGCGCAGTACCGGGTCGAACTCTCCACCGCAGACGGGACGTTCCAGATCCGCAGCCTGGCCGGCGGCCGGGCGCGCACCCACGTACGCGGATCGGCCGGCTGGACCGCGGCGGGCGACGCCCCGGTGCTGGACCTCGCGGCGGTGATCGCCCGGTGCCGGCGGGTCGACGACGGCCGGCCGGAGCCCCGGACCGGGATGGTCAGCTTCGGTCCGCGCTGGGACGTGCTGCGCGAGCACCACGTGGGCGACGGCGAGGAACTGGCCCGGATCGAGGCGGCCGAGCGGGCCGCCGGTGACGGGCCGGGATGGGGGCTCCACCCGGCGCTGCTGGACGTGGCCACCGCGTTCGGTCGCGGCCGGGGCGAGGGCAGCTACCTGCCGCTGTCCTACGGCCGGGTGGTGGTGCGCGGCGACCTGCCGGCCACCTTCTACAGCCACCTGCGGCACCGGGGCACCACCACCGACGACCTCGTCGTGGCCGACCTGTCGCTGGTCGACCTCGACGGTCGGGAACTCGTCGCGATCAGCGAGTTCGTCCTGCGCCGGGTGGACCAGGCGGCGGTGACCGGCGACCTCGCCGCGCCGGCCGCCGCGACGACGACCGAGCGGACGGACCCGGCGCCGGCCGGCCCGTCGCCGGAGATCCGGCCGGCCGACGGGGCCGAGGCGTTCCGCCGGAGCCTGGCCGCGGGCCTCGGACCGCAGGTGGTGATCACCACCCGGCCGGTGGAGGACATCCTGCGCCGGACCCGGCAGCGGGCCACCGACGTCGACCCGGACCAGCCGGACACCGCCGGCGCGCCGGCCGCCGCAGGTGGCGGCCCGGCCGGCCCGGGCGGAGGGCTGGAGGCCGCCATCGCCGCGGTGTGGCGGGACAACCTCGGCGTGGACGACATCGGGGTGGACGACGACTTCTTCGAACTCGGCGGCAACTCGCTGGTGGCCGTCCAGCTGATCGCCGCGATGCGCAAGGCGGTCGGGGTGCGGCTGCCGATGCGCAGCCTCTTCGAACGGCCCACCGTCGCCGGGCTGGCCGCGCTGGTCGAACAGTTGCGGGCCCAGGCGCCCCCGCAGACTCCCGCCGCCGAGCCGGCGGCCCCGCAGACTCCCGCCGCCGAGCCGGCGGCCACCACCATCCCGCGGCTGCCCCGCGGATGAGCGCACAGGAGGAGGACCAGGTGACCGATCCGGCCGCAGCCGGGCTGCCGGTGACGATCGAGAACGACGGCACGCCCCTCGTGGAGCTGGTCGAGACCCGACGCGCGGAGCTGCGTGCGGCCCTGGTCGCACACGGCGCGCTGCTGCTGCGTGGCTTCGACGTCGGCGGCGTCGACGGGTTCGACCGGGTGGTGCGGGCGCTGGCGGGCGAACCGCTCACCTACACCGAGCGCTCGTCGCCGCGCAGCACCATCAAGGGACGGGTCTACACGTCGACCGACTATCCCGCGGACGAGGAGATCTTCCTGCACAACGAGAACTCGTACCAGGCGAGCTGGCCGCTGACCCTCTTCTTCCACTGCGTCCGGCCGCCGACGTCGCTGGGGGCGACGCCGCTGGCCGACGTCCGCCGGGTGTACCGGGAGATCGACCCGGCGGTCCGGGTCGAGTTCGAACGGCGGCGCTGGATGCTGGTCCGCAACTTCCACGGCGACTTCGGCACCTCCTGGCGGCAGGTCTTCGACACCGACGACCGGGACGAGGTGGCGCGTTACTGCGCGGCGAACGGGATCGAGGCGCAGTGGGTCGGCCGGGACGGCCTGCGCACCCGGTCCGTCCGCGACGCCGTGCACCACCGGCCCGGCAGCGACGTGCCGAGCTGGTTCAACCACGCGACGTTCTTCCACGTGTCCACGCTGGCCAAGGACCTCCAGGAGGCCCTGCTGGCGATGTTCGGCGAGGAGGGACTGCCGACCAACACCTACTACGGCGACGGCGAACCGATCCCCACCGACGTGATGGATCACCTCCGGGCCGCCTACCGGGCCGCCACGGTGCGCTTCGACTACCGGGCGGACGACGTCCTGGTGGTCGACAACATGACCGTCGCGCACGGCCGGGAACCGTTCACCGGGCCCCGCCGGATCGCGGTCGCGATGGCCGAGCCGTACCGCCCCACCCACCAGCAGGATCCGATCGAACAGCGGGAGCAGTGATGGCCGAAGACCGCTTCGTCGTGGTGCGCAACGACGAGGAGCAGTACTCGATCTGGCCGGCCGACCGCGAACTACCGGCCGGCTGGTACGACGCCGGGTTCACCGGCCCCCGGGCCGACTGCCTGGCACACGTGGACGAGGTGTGGACGGACATGCGTCCGCGGTCGCTGCGTGAGTCGACCCGATGAGCGAGACCCGTGAGTGGAGCTTCCCGGCCTCGTACGCCCAGGAACGGGTCTGGTTCGCCAACCAGCACGACGTCGGTTCACCGGTGCACAACGTGTCCAGCCCGTGGACCTTCCCCGACGGCCTGACCCGGGAGCAGGTCACCGCGGTGTTCGCCGAGGTCGTCGCCCGGCACGAGGCGCTGCGTACCTGCCTGCGCCTGGACGACGGCGCCCTGCGGCAGGTGGTGCGGGCGGTCGAGCCGATCGCGCTGCCGGTCGACGACCTGCGCGGGCTGCCCGACGGTGAGCGGGCCGGCCGGGCCGCGGAGCTCGCCGGGGAGCTGGCCCGGACCCCGATCCCGCTGGACCGGCCGCCGCTGTGGCGGGCCCGGCTGCTGCGGCTGGGCGACACCGCGTGGCGGTTGCTGCTGGTGCTGCACCACGCGGTCTTCGACGCGCACTCGGTGACCGTCTTCCGGAGCGAGATGGACGCCCTGTCCCGCGCCGCGCTCTCCGGCACCACGGCCGTGCTGCCCGAGCTGCCCATCCAGTACGCCGACTACGCGGCCTGGCAGCGCGAGCAGTTGACCGGCGCCGAGCTGGAGAGCCGGCTCGCCTTCTGGCGGGACCGGCTCGCCGACGTCCCGCCGGTGCTGGACCTCCCGCTGGACCGCCCCCGGCCGGCCGCCCTCGGCTTCGCCGGCGACGAGGTCCACTTCACCCTCCCGGACGGGCTGCTCGACCGGGTCTCGGCGCTCGGCCGGGGGGCGTCCGCCACCCCGTTCATGGTGCTGCTGACCGCGTTCTGCGCCCTGCTGTCCCGGCTCTCCGGCAGCCCCGACGTGGTGGTCGGCGTCTCCACCACCGGCCGGGACCGGCCCGAGCTGATCCCGCTGATCGGGATGTTCGTCAACCCGGTCGCGCTGCGCTGCGACCTCGCCGGGGATCCCACCTTCGCCGAGCTGCTCGGCCGGGTCCGAGACGCGGTGGTGGACGCGATGGAGCACGGCCAGACCCCGTTCCAGCTGGTGGTCCAGGCGGTCGCGCCGGTGCGGGACCCCGCGGTGCAGCCGATCTTCCAGGCGGCGATCAACTACGTGCCCGACACCGGCTTCGATCGGGTGCCGCTCGGCACCACCAAGGACGATCTCGCGTTCGACCTGGCCACCGACGTCAGCCGGCTGCTCTACCGGACCGCGCTGTTCGACCGGTCCACCGCCGAGACGATCGTGGACCGGTACGTCCGGCTGCTCCGGGCCGCGGTCGCCGACCCGGGGCTGCGGGTCTCCGAGCTGCCGCTGCTCACCGGGGCGGAGCGGGAGCAGGTGGTCAGCGAGTGGAACCGCACCGCGCACCCGACCGCCGAGCGCACCGTCACCGCCCTGATCGAGGAGCAGGTCGACCGTACGCCGGAGGCGACCGCGCTGGTCTGCGACGGCGTCACCCTGACGTACGCGCAGCTCGACGCGCGGGCCGACCGGCTCGCCCGGACGCTGATCGCCCGGGGCGCCTGCCCGGAGTCGCTGGTGGCGTTGGCGCTGCCGCGTTCCGCGGAGCTGGTGGTGGCGGTGCTGGCGGTGCTCAAGGCCGGCGCGGCGTACCTGCCGATCGACACCGACCACCCGGCCGAGCGGATCGCCTCCCTGCTCGCCGACGCCGCGCCGGCGCTGGTGCTGGCCACGGCGGCCACCGCCGCGCTGGTCCCCGGCGACGCGCTGGTGCTGCCCGGCGCCGCGGACCTCGACGCGGCGCCGACCGGCGCCGACCGGGCGCGGGTGACCGACGCCGAGCGCCTCGCGCCGCTGCGACCGGCGCACCCGGCGTACGTCATCCACACCTCCGGGTCGACCGGCCGGCCGAAGGGTGTGGTGGTGGAACACCGGTCGGTCGCCGCCTACCTGGCCTGGGCCCGGCACAGCTATCCCGGCCTGGCCGGCAACGCCCTGCTGCCCTCGCCGATCTCCTTCGACCTCAGCGTGACCGGGCTGCTCGGCCCGCTGACCGCCGGTGGCGCCATCCGGCTGGCCGCGATCGACGCCCCCGCCGCCCGGGCCGGCGGCCGCCCCACCTTCCTGAAGGTGACCCCGAGCCACCTGCCGCTGCTCGACGGCGAGCTGTCACCGACCGTTGACCTGGTGATCGGCGGTGAGGCGCTGGCCGGCGAGCCGCTCGCCGCCTGGCGGGCCGCGCACCCCGGGGTCACGGTGACCAACGAGTACGGGCCGACCGAGGCCACCGTCGGCTGCGTCGCCGCCCGGATCCCGCCCGGTGAGCCGCTGCCGGGCGGCCCGGTCGCCATCGGCCGGCCCGGGTGGAACGTCCAGGTGTACCTGCTCGACCCGACGCTACGGCCGGTTCCGATCGGGGTGCCCGGCGAGTTGTACGTCGCGGGCGACCAGATGGCCCGCGGCTACCTGCGCCGGCCGGCGCTGACCGCGGAGCGCTTCCTGCCCTGCCCGTTCGGCGCGCCAGGTCGACGGATGTACGCCACCGGCGACCGGGCCCGGTGGCGGGCGGACGGCACCATCGAGTACCTCGGCCGCACCGACCGTCAGGTGAAGGTACGCGGCCACCGGATCGAGCTCGGCGAGATCGAGTCGGTCCTGCTGGCCCGGCCGGACGTGCGGCAGGCGGTGGTGGCCGTCCGCGACGACGACCAGGGCGAGCCGTACCTGGTGGGCTACGTCGTCGGCGCCGCCGAGCGGGACGTCCTCACCGCCGACCTGGCCCGGACCCTGCCCGCCCCCCTGGTGCCGGCGGCCATCGTCGTGCTCGACGAGCTGCCGCTGACCCCGAACGGCAAGCTCGACCGGGACCGGCTGCCGGCGCCGGAGCAGGTCGGCTCGGCCTACGTCGCGCCGCGCACCGACGCCGAGGCGCTGGTGGCCGAGGTCTTCGCCGACATCCTCGCAGTGGAGAAGGTCGGCGCGCGGGACGACTTCTTCGCCCTGGGCGGCAACTCGCTGCGCGGGATGCGGGCGATGGCCCGGATCCGCTCCGAGGTCGACCTCGACGTGCCGATGCGGTCGCTGTTCAGCCACCCGGTCGTCGCCGACCTGGCGGCCCGCATCGAGGAGCTGATCGCCGCCGAGGTGGACGACCTCTCCGACGCCGAGGTGGCCACGCTGCTCGCCGAGGAGGGGCCGAGCCGATGACCGCCGGGACCGAGGCCGCCGACCGCAACGCCGGCCGCGAAGCGTTGATCGCCCGGCGACTGCGCCGTCGCGGGGCCGCACCCGCCGTCGCGATTCCCCGCCGGCCCGACGGTGCCGACCCGCCGCTGTCGTTCGCGCAGGAGCGGGTGTGGTTCATGGAGCAGATCGCCCCGGGCGAGGCGGCGTACCTGATGGCCGTGCCGCTGCGGGTGCGCGGCCCGCTCGACACCGACCGGCTGCGCGCGGCGCTGGACGGCCTCATCCGGCGGCACGAGTCGCTGCGTACCCGGTTCCCGTCCGACGCCGACGGCCGTCCGCTGGCGCTCGTCGGCGACGCCGTCGAGGTGCCGCTGCGGATCGTCGAGGCGGCCGACGAGAGCGCCGCGCAGGCCCTGGTCGACCGGTTCGCGGTGGAACCCTTCGACCTGGCCACCGGCCCGCTGCTGCGGGCCCTGCTGGTCCGGGTGGCCGTCGACGACCACGTGCTGCTGCTGACCCAGCACCACATCACCTCCGACGGCTGGTCGGTCGACGTGCTGCTGCGTGACCTGATCACCCTGTACCACGGCTCGGCGCGGCTGCCCGAGCTGCCGGTCCAGTACGGCGACTTCGCGTACTGGCAGGCCCGGACGGTGGCCGGCCCGCAGGTGCGGCGGCACCTCGACTACTGGACCGGGCGGCTGGCCGGGGTGCCCGCCCTGGAGTTGCCGCTGGACGCCCCCCGCCCGGCCACCCAGACCTACCACGGCGACGTCGTGGAGTTCCGGGTGGACCGGGAGGTGGTCGACGGACTGTCCGCCCTGGCCCGTCGCGCCGGCGGGACGCTGTTCATGGCGCTGCTGGCCGCGTACCAGGTCCTGCTTGCCCGGCACAGCGGCCAGGAGGACTTCGCGGTCGGCGTCTCGGTCGCCGGCCGCTCCGCCCCGGAGCTGGAGAACGTGGTGGGCATGTTCATCAACATGCTGCCGATGCGGGCCGAGCTGGCCGGCGACCCGACCTTCGGCGAGCTGCTCGCCCGGACCCGCCCGGCCGTGCTCGACGCCTTCGAGCACGCCGACGTGCCGTTCGCCCGGGTGGTGCAGGAGCTGGGTGTGCCGCGCGACGTCAGCCGCTCGCCGGTGTTCCAGGCGATGTTCGTGTTGCAGAACTACGAGATGGGGCGGTTCGAGGCGGCCTCCGGCCGGGCCGACGTGGCGTTCGACTGGACCCCGATGGAGCTGCCGGCCACCCGGTTCGACATCGAACTGCACCTGGTCGAGGTGGGCAGCGGCCTCTGGGGCAAGCTGGTCTTCAACACCGACCTGTTCCATCGGTCCACGGTGGAGCAAATGGCCGCCCGGTTCGGCGCGCTGCTGCGCTCCGCCGTCGCCGCGCCGCAGTCGCCGGTCTCCGGGCTGGACGTGCTGGCCGACGGCGAGCGCACACTCGTGCTCGACACCTGGAACGCCACCGCCACCCCCTTTCCCGATCAGGCGACGCTGCACGGGCTGGTCGAGGAGCAGGTCGCCCGGACGCCGGACGCCGTCGCGGTCCGCTTCGACGGCCGTTCGGTGTCCTACGCCGAGCTGAACACGATGGCCAACCGGATCGCGCACCGGCTGCGCCGGGCCGGGGTGGGGCGGGAAACCCTCGTCGGGGTCTGTGCCCAGCGGTCGGTCGAGCTGGTCGCGGCGCTGCTCGGGGTGCTCAAGGCCGGCGCCGCCTACCTGCCGCTGGACCCCGAGTACCCGGCCGACCGGCTGGCGTTCATGCTCGCCGACGCCGCCGCGCCGGTGGTGCTGGTCCAGGACCTGCTGCGCGGCGTGCTGCCGGAGACCGGCGCGACGGTGCTGGCGCTCGACGACGAATCGGAGTGGCGCGGTGCGGCCGGGGACGACCCGTCGCCCACCGCCACCGCCGGGGACGTCGCCTACGTGATCTACACCTCCGGCTCCACCGGGCGGCCGAAGGGCGTCGCCAACACCCACCGGGGCGTCGTCAACCGGCTGGACTGGATGCAGCGGACGTACCGGCTCGGCGCGGACGACGCGGTGCTGCAGAAGACCCCGGCCAGCTTCGACGTGTCGGTGTGGGAGTTCTTCTGGCCGCTGCAGACCGGCGCCCGGCTGGTGCTGGCCCGGCCCGGCGGGCACAAGGACGCCGGCTACCTGCGCGACCTGCTGGTAACCGAGCGGGTCACCACCACCCACTTCGTGCCGTCGATGCTGACCGCCTTCCTCGCCGAGGAGGGCGTCGAGGCGTGCACCGGCCTGCGCCGGGTGATCTGCAGCGGCGAGGAGCTGCCGCTGGCCTCGGCCGTCGAGTTCACCGACCGGTTCCCCGACTGCGAACTGCACAACCTGTACGGGCCGACCGAGGCGGCGATCGACGTCAGCCGGTGGCACTGCCGGCCGGCGGAGCTGGCCGGGCTGACCAGCGTGCCGATCGGGGGCCCGATCGCCAACCTGCGCCTGTACGTGCTCGACGACCGGCTCGACCCGGTGCCACCCGGGGTCAGCGGTGAGCTGTACATCGGTGGGGTCGGGGTGGCCCGGGGCTATCACCGCCGGCCCGCGCTGACCGCCGAGCGGTTCGTCCCGGACCCGTTCGGCCCGACGCCGGGAGCCCGGCTGTACCGGACCGGCGACCTGGTCCGCTGGCGGCCGCCCACCGGTCCGGCCGGGGCGTCCCCGGCGGACGCCGACGGCCCGGCCGCCGGGGTGATCGAGTTCCTCGGCCGGATCGACCACCAGGTCAAGCTGCGCGGCCTGCGGATCGAGCTCGGCGAGATCGAGAGCGCGCTGCGCGAGCAGGACGGCGTCGACGAGGCCGCGGTGGTGGTCCGCGAGGACACCCCGGGCGACAAACGGCTGGCCGCCTACCTGGTGGGTCCGGCGTCGGCCACCGACCTGAAGGCGGCGCTGAAGCGGCGGCTGCCGGAGTACATGGTCCCGGCGGCCTTCGTGTCGCTGGACGCGCTGCCGCTGACCTCGAACGGCAAGCTCGACCGCCGGGCACTGCCCGCCCCGGTGGCCGCCCGCGCGGCGGAGGTGGCGCTCGTCGAGCCCCGGACCGCGACGGAACGGACGCTGGCCGGGATCTGGTCGGACCTGCTCGGCGTGCCGACGCTCGGCATCGACGACGACTTCTTCGACCTGGGCGGGCACTCGATGCTGGCCACCCAGGTCGTCGCGCGGATCCGCAAGGCCGCGCTCGCCGGCCGCCCGGTCGGCGTGATGGACCTGTTCCAGCACCGGACGATCCGCGACCTCGCCGGATTCGTCGACGGACCGGCGCAGGACGACGGGCCGCGCCGGCTGCTCTACGAGCTGACCAGGCCGGCCCCGCCGGACCGGCGCACGCTGACCTACGTCTGCGTGCCCTACGGCGGCGGCAGCGCCATCGTCTACCAGCCGCTGGCCGACGCGCTGCCCGACGGCGTCGCGCTCTACTCGGTGGCCATCCCCGGGCACGACGTCGGCCTCGACGAGGACGCGGTGCCCCTGGCCGAGCTGACCGGTCGGATCGCGGCGGAGGTGCTGGAGCGGATCCCCGGTCCACTCGTGCTCTACGGGCACTGCGGCGTCGGCAGCGCGATCGTGGCCGAGGTCGCCCGCAAGGTCGAGGCGGCCGGCCGGGACCTGGAAGCGGTGTACATCGGCGCGATGTTCCCGTTCGCCCGCCCCCGGGGCGCCTTCGCGGCGCTGCGTTCCCGGCTGGAGGCGTGGCGGAGCAACAAGCACTTCGCGAGCTGGCTGAAGGGCATGGGCGTCGACACCGACGAACTGGACCCCGAGCAGGCCGACCGGATCATCAGCAACATGCGGGCCGACTCACGGGCCTCCGAGGAGTACTTCACCGGGCTGCTGGACCGGCGGGTGGCGAAGCTGCGGGCGCCGATCGTCTCGGTGGTCGGTTCGGCGGACCCGGTCACCGAGTACCACGCCGAGCGGTACGCGGAATGGCAGTTCCTCAGCGACACCGTCGCCCTGGTGGTGCTGGACGAGGCCGGTCACTTCTTCCTCAAGCACCGGGCCGACGAACTCGCCGAGATCGTCACCGCGACCCACCCGGCGCTGGCCGGCGACACCACGGCGCTGGAACCGGAGGCGCGCGGGGCGGACGCCGCCTGGGCGCTGCGCGACTGGCAGCGCCCCGACGCCGACCGGGTCGCGCCGACCGTCACGCCGAGCATGGGCCGGTTCCTGGCCGTCTCCCTCGGTCAGCTCGTCTCGACCACCGGCTCGGCGTTGACCAGTTTCGCGCTGCCGATCTGGCTCTACACCCGCACCGGGTCCGTCGCCGACCTCGGCCTGCTCTGGGCGCTGGCGCTGCTCTGCGGGGTGCTCACCCTGCCGCTGGCCGGCGCGCTGGTCGACCGGGTCGACCGGCGACGGATCATGCTGGCCGCGAGCTGCGTCGCCGGCGCCCTCCAGCTGATCCTGGCCGGGCTGCTCTGGTCCGGGCAGCTCGCGCTCTGGCAGATCTACGCGCTGGTGGCGCTGAGCCAGGTGGCCGCCGCGTTCCAGCGGATCGCGTTGCAGTCGGCGGTGCCCCAGCTGGTGCCGAAGCGCTACCTCGGCCACGCGATGGGCATCACCCAGCTGAGCAACGGCTTCGCGCTGCTGCTGATGCCGGTGCTCGCGGCCGGCCTGCTCGCCGCGATCGAGCTCAAGGGCATCCTGCTGATCGACGTGGCGAGCTACCTGGTCGCGGTGCTGACCCTGCTCTGCGTCCGGTTCCCCGACACGCTGGGCTGGCGGCCCAGGGAACCGCTGCCGGTGGCCATCGTCAACGGGCTGCGCTACTCGTGGAACCATCGCGGGTTCCGGCTGATGCTGGGCTACTTCGCGCTCGGCAACGTCTTCCTGGCGCCGGCGCTGGTGCTGGCGACCCCACTGGTGCTGTCCTTCGGGACGGTGACCCAGGTGGCCCAGGTCGCCGTCGCGCAGGCGCTCGGCGCCATCGCGGGCGGCACGTTGATGACGGTCTGGGGCGGCCCGAGGCGGCACCGGATGATCGGGGTGCTGATCGGCAACCTCGGCACCGCCGTGGGCTGCGCGCTGGTCGGCGTCCGACCCTCGATCGTCGTGGTCACGGTCGGGCTGTTCCTGATGACCATGGCGATGGCCACGGCGCAGGACATCTACGCCACCATCGTGCAGGTCAAGGTGCCGCAGCGCTATCACGGACGGGTGTTCGCGCTGAACCAGACCATCTCCTGGTCGACCCTGCCGGTCGGGTTCGCGCTGCTCGCGCCGATGGCGACGGTGTGGTTCGAGCCGATGCTCGCCCCCGGCGGAACGCTCGCCGGCTCGGTCGGCGCGGTCATCGGGGTCGGCCCCGGACGGGGCATCGGGTTCGCGTACCTGGTGTTCGGGTCCGTGCTCGCGCTGATCACCGGCGGCGGGTTCCTGATCCGGGCGCTGCGTCGATTCGACACGGAGGTGCCCGATTCGCTGCCCGACGACCTGATCGGCGCCCAGGAACGGGCGCGGCGGCTGGCCGCGACGAAGGTTGAGGACCGCGAGGCCCGCACCGTGGCCGCCTGACCCGACGGAGACCGCGCCGTTCAGGCACCCCGGGCGAACAGGGCCAGGCGTACCCGGTTGGGGCTGTTGGTCTTGGTCATCAGGCTGGTGATGTGGGTCTTGACCGTGGTGACGCCGATGTGGAGCCGGTCGGCGATCTCCGTGTTGGACAGCCCCTCGGCGACCAGGTTCAGCACGTCCTGTTCGCGGGCGGTCAGTCCCGGGGCCGGTCGCGGCGCCTCGACGCGGGCGTGCACCGCGCGCTGGACCAGCCGTCGCAGCACCTCCTGACTGAAGGGGCTGTCACCGGCGGCGGCCCGGCGGATGCCGTCGAGCAGGTCGGCGGGGGGTGCGTCCTTGAGCAGGAAACCGCAGGCGCCGGCGGTCAGCGCCGGATAGAGGTGGTCGTCGTCGCCGAACGTGGTCAGCACCAGGACGCGGGTGGCGGGCCGGTCGGCGAGGATGCGGCTGGTCGCGGTGATCCCGTCGACGCCGGGCATCCGCAGGTCCATGACGACGACGTCGGGGACGAGCCGCGCGGCGAGGCTGATCGCGTCCCGCCCGTTGTCGGCCTCGCCGACGACCTCGAGGTCGGGCTGGGCGTCGCAGAGCATCCGCAGGCCCGCCCGGATGAGGTGCTGGTCGTCGACCAGCAGGACGCGGATCATCGCAGCTCCGGCGGGTGCGGCGCGGCCGTGGCCGCGCCGGCGCGGGGTGCCGGCGGGGCGGCCGCCAGCGCCGGGTCGGACCCGCGGACCCCGGACGGCAGGACGGTGCGGACCCGCCAACCCGCGCCGGCCGGGCCGGCCTCCAGTCGACCGCCGAGCACCTCGACGCGCTCGCGCATGCCGGTGAGGCCGTGACCGCCGCCGGGCGGTACCGCCACCGACACCGAGCCGCGCCCGTCGTCCGAGACCTCCCAGTGGACGTCCCCGTCCATTACGGCGACCGTCAGGCGGGCCCGTGCGGACGTACCCGCGTGCTTGGCCACGTTGGTCAGCGCCTCCTGGGTCAGGCGCAGCACCGCCAGCCCCCGGACCGCGTCGAGCGCACCGACCGCCGGGTCGATGTCGGCCTCCACCGTGACCCCGGCCTGACGGGCCCGGTCGACCGCCGCGCCGAGCGCCGCCGGCAACGCCGCCGGCTCGATCGCGGTCAACGCCGCGTCGCCGCGTACCCCGTCGGGGTCGCGCAGGACCGCGACCAGCCGGCGTAGGTCCGCCAGGGCCGCGGTCCCGGTGCCGTGCACGTCGTCGAAGACCTCGCCCACCCGCGGGTCGAGGCCGGTCAGCACGTGCCGGGCCACGCCGACGCGCAGCACCATCGACGCCACGTGGTGCGCGACCACGTCGTGCAGCTCGCGGGCGATGGCGCTGCGTTCGTCGGCGCGCGCGGCGCGGCTCTCCGACTCGCGCCGCCGCTGCTCCTCCGCGGCCCGCTGCTCGGCCTGACGGCCGAGCTCCCGGGTGGTCCGGATGACCATGCCGAGCAGCAGCGGCAGGCCGACCTCCACGGTCAGCCCGAAGACGCCGGAGGCGAACCGTCGGAACGGATCGCCGATCGAGTCGGCGAGGTCGACCGTGGCCAGCAGTCCGGCGGCCAGCCAGATGGTCCGTGGCCGGCGCGCCCACATGGTCAGCTCCAGCAACGCCCAGCTGGCGCCCACCTGGTTGATCGTGGTGTCGTCGATCAGGGCGATCGCGACCGCCAGCAGCGCGGCCTGCGCCACCAGGTTGACCAGCGGCCGGCGGTGCAGGACCAGGGCGGCGGCGAACGCGACCGTCGCGAGGACCCACTGCGTCGTCGTCGCTCCGCGTCCCTCGTGGACGTTGAAGACCAGGTAGCCGACGCCGCTGAGGTCGAGCAGCAGCATCCGCACGAACGTGTCGCGCGCGTCGAACAGCCGCCCCGTCCACCCCACGCCGGTCAGCCTAGGCGCTGCGGCTCGGCGGCAGGAGCCACCGCCGGGCGGACCCACCAGGTCCGGACTCCCAGGTAGGCGGCCAGGCCGAGCGGCCCGAGCAGGATCGTCAGCACCAGCACGGGGGCCATGACCAGCGCCGGCACCCCCCGTTCCCGGCTGTCGAGCCACGCCCACCGACCGGCGAACAGGTCGAACGCGAGCATGTGCGCCCAGGCCGCCGCCGCGCCGTCCGCGGTGCCGAGCAGGTCGCGCACGCCCACCAGGGTCGGCGCCGTGACGACCGGCAGCACCTCGTCGAACGCCGGAACCACCAGCAGCGCGTAGATCGCCAGGACCGGCAGCACGATCAGCGGGGAGGAGACGATCCGGGCGGTCCAGGACCAGCGCGGCAGCACGATCATCAGCGCCCAGAACGGTGCCGCCAGCGTGAAGGTCAGCGAGAACAGCGCGGCGGTCATGCGGCCAGCGCCAGTTCCGGCCTGCGCCGCCGGGCCAGCACCGCGCCCGTGGCGGTCGCCGTCGCGACCACCAGGGCCGCCCCGGCGGCCAGCGTGACCGCGTCCGGACGCAGCAGCGGCTGCCCGCGCAGGGCCTGCCAGGTCAACAGCACCGTGAGTACGCCGTAGGCGCCGCCCGCGACGCCCAGCAGCCGTACCCGGGTGCGCTCGTCCAGCCGGGTGCCGAGGAACCGGCTCAACAGGATCGCCAGGATCGGCAGCGCCTGCAGCGCGTGCAGTCCCACGAAGTGCCCGATCCGCAGGTCCCCGCCGGTGGTGCTCCAGCCGACCAGCGACAGCCCGGGTCCGCCGTCCGGTACGCCCACGCTGTGCGCCCCGCTGATCCCATCGATCCCGGGCTCCTGGGCGGGCAGCACCATCGGCACCGCCGCCAGCATGCCCAGCAGGGACAGGCCGAGCCCCCACCCGATCGCGTGCGCGGCGACCCGGTCCGCGATCCGCCGTCGCAACACCACGATCCCGATGACCAGGTGCGCGACGAACAGCACGGCGATCGACGCACCCATCGCCGTGAACAGGGCGGCGTTCAGCGGGGTCGTCCCGTTGAAGTGGCTGGTCGTGCCGCGCAGCACCTGCCCGACGATCACCACCATCTCGATCAGCGACGACGCGACGATGACGGTGCCCGCCCACTCCGCGATCCGGCTGCGCCGGGGCAGCAGGGCGAGCATCCAGGCGAGGGTGGCGCCGTACAGCACGAAGGAGACGGAGAACTTGAACGGCTTGAGCCAGATCGGCGCGCTGGTGAGGACGCGCGGGTCGGCGACGAGGCCGACCGCGCAGACGACGGCGAGCACCGCCATCGCCGCGACGAGGAGCATCAGTGGGCGGTGCCAGTGTGCCGCCCGGTGCAGTGCGGTAGTCATATCTGTAGATGCTGCTGAGCCGCCCGCCCGGCCGCGTCCGACCGGAGGCCCCGGTCGCGGCCGGCGGTCGGAGCGCATCTCCTACCGAGGGAGGAGGCGGACGACCCGGCGCACGGCCGACCACCGGCGGACCGGCGTCGAGGGTCACCCGTGGTGGACGAACGGCGCCCACCTGCTGGGCTGGTAGGGGTGCCGCCGCCGCAGGTCCCGCGTGACGGCGTGCAGCGCGTCCGCCGCCCGGGACGGGTCGAGGGCGCCGTCGGGTGCGGTCATCTCCCGGTACAGGTCGTCGGCGACGGCGGCGGCGGTCTCGTCGCCGACGGCCCAGAGGGTCGACACGACGTGCCGGAAGCCGGCGATCTGTAGCGCGGCGGCGAGGTGACCGGCCTCGTCGGGCAGATCGTGGCCGCCCATGGCGGTGTGGCAGGCGAGGAGGACCGCCAGATGGCCGCCGCCGAGGTCGAGCCGGCTGAGGTCGGTCATGGTCAGCGGGGCGTCGGCGAGATACAGCGCGGCCCGGCCCCCCGCCCCGGTCTCACCGTGGCAGGCGAAGTGGACGCAGCTCCGCCCGGCCAGCAGCTCCATGACCCGCGCCCTGGTCGCCGACGACCCGGTCACCGTGGTGGCGTCGGGGAAGCGGGCGCG
This sequence comes from Micromonospora psammae, assembly GCF_036902725.1. Lineage (NCBI taxonomy): Bacteria > Bacillati > Actinomycetota > Actinomycetes > Micromonosporales > Micromonosporaceae > Micromonospora > Micromonospora psammae. Next base: position 191,663 of record NZ_JBAKHM010000004.1, read on the forward strand.
TAGCAGAGCGGCCTCCCGGGCCGCGGAGGGCAGGTCGGGCAACCCGGCCACGTAGCCGGGCCGCTGGTCGCAGGCGACCACGAGCGGCCGGTGCACCCGGGCGGTCGAGGGGCGGCGGGCGTGCCGCAGGGCCCGCAGCGTCGGGGTCGTCGAGGACACCACGCGGTCGAGTACGGCACGCCCGGCGGGCGCGTCCTCCGGGTCGTGGTAGCCGGCCGCGTGCAGCGGGGCCAGGGCGAGCGGCCCGGTCGGGCACCACCACAGCCGCCCGCCGGTCGGGACCGCGGCGAGCACGGGCGCCGCCACCACCTCCCACAGCCACTCCAGGTAGGCCAGGAGCAGCTGCTCGCGTGGCCCCGACGAGGCGCCACCCACGCCGGCCCGGGCCACCGCGTCGAGGTACCCCCGGGTCCGTTCGTACGCCTGCTCCACGGTCAGGTCGGGCAGCGGCACGACGCGTACGCCCGCGGCGGTGAGGACCAGCGCGTCACACCGGTGGCGGCTGACGTTCACCAGCGCCACCGGCCCGTCCGCCGCCATCGCGGCCAGGTCGGCGAACGGGGTGGGCCGGAGGAAGTGCGCGAAGCCGGGCCGGGCGCGGACGGCCGCGACGACCTCGTCCCACTCCTCGGCCTGCCGCCGCCTGCGCTCGGCGGCTCCCCGCGCGTCGGACGACGCCGGCGGGTCGGGTGCCGTCCGCAGGGCGGCCAGCCGCTCGGCGAGGTCGGGGTGTGCCACCTGCAGCGCGGTCAGGTCGCCCCGGGTGTCGAGCACCTGCCCCCACCACAGGGACCGGCCGTGGTCGAGCAGTTCCACGGCGCGTTCCGGTCGGCCCGCCGCCACGGCCGCCGCCGCCGCGTCGCACGCCACGTTCGCCCACCGGCCGACCAGCCGGTCCCGGTCGGCGGCGTCCAGCCCGCGCCACACGGTCAGCTGCAACTGGTCCACCGCGTCGGCGTAGGCCCCGGCCGCGGCGCTCCAGTCGCCGCGACCGCCGGCGGCGACTTCGGCCCGCAGCCCGGCCCGCATCACCAGCGCGTCCATCCGCTCAAAGGACCGACCCGCACCGCTCCCGGCGACCCCGTCGAGCACGTCGAGGGCCTCGTGGACCCGGTCGAGGTCGGCGAGCACCTGGGCCAGGCCCAACCGGGCGGTCACCTGGACCGGCGACCGCTCCGGTGCCGTGGCGAGCACCACCCGGTACTGCGCGACCGCGTCGACCAGATCGTCGACGCTCCCCGGCCCGGTCCCGCGGTCGCGCAGGGCCAGGGCCAGGTTGAGCCGCAGGGACGGGCCGCCGTCGACGGTCACGGCCGCGCGCAGGTGCGCCACGGCCGCGTCCAGGGTGGCCGGGTCGCGGTCGAGGAGGAAGCGTTCGCGCAGCCGGTTGCCGAGGTTCGCCCGGGCGAGGGTGGCGTCGGCCGCCGTGCCGGCCGACTCGAGCGCCGCCTGCCCGACCCCGATCGCCTCGTCGAGGTCGAACCGTCGCCCGTAATGCTGGAACCGGTAGACCAGCGCGCTGCCCAGGGTGAGCAGGTAGCGGGCGTGTTCCGGCTCGTCCCCGTCGGTCAGCTCGACGGCGCGACGGGTGTGGGCGATCGCCTCGTCCAGGTCGGCGCCGCTGCGGTCCCGCAGGAACCGGTTGATCAGGGCCGCGGCCAGGTTCACCAGCTCGCCGTCGAGGTGGGCGGGGCTGAGGACGGGGCGTCCGAGCGCTTCCCGGAGCAGCTCGATCGCCTCGTCCAGGTCGGCCGCCTGCCCGTGGGTCTCGAAACGGCGCATCAGCGCGGGACCGAGCGGGATGCCGACCATCCACCGACCGGGGTGCCCGGCGGGCAGCCGGGCCAGCAGGGTGTGCCCGTCGTCGCGGATCCGCTCCAGCACCGCGGGGTCCCCGTTGCTTTCGTACTCCTCGAGCAGGTCGGAGAGGGCGGCGGCGTGTCGGGCCAGCTCGTTCACGTCGTCGCCGACCTCGGCCGGGGGCCGGCGCGGAATCGTGCCCGGCCCGGCGACGAATTCGAGGCCGGGTGGGACGTGGACCGGCGGAAGCGGGCCACGCAGGTCGGCCACCACCGCCAGGGCGTGCTCGGCGGAGGCCCGCGTCGCCGGGTCCGCGGCGGTATCGGCGGCCAGCCGCAGGTACCGCGTGGCGGTATCGAGGTCGGCCATGTCGGCGGTCAGGTCATGGCGGTCCCGGTGCAGCAGGCCGAGGTTGTGGAGCATGGCCGTCGACACGGGATGGCCCGCCGGAAAGAGGTCGAGCACGTCACGCGCGGCCGCCAGCGCCGCGTCGAGCGCGTCGAGGGTGCCGTCGCGTTCGTACCGGAACCGGCGGACCTCGCTGAGCAGGGCCAGGAAGTGCCGGCGGTTGGGGTCGTCGGACGGGCACAGCCGGACGGCCCGCTCCACCTCCTCGGTCGCCTCGTCGAGCCGCGCCGGGTCCCCGGTCAGCTCCGTCCACTTGATCAGGGCGGCGCCGCGCAGGGCGGCCAGCGCGGCGCGGTCGGCGTGGTCGGGCGGCAGCAGGAGGACCGCGTGCCCGAGGAGCTCCGCGGCGGCGGAGTGGAGCACGGCGGCACCGGTCGACGAGCCGAGGTCGTGGAGCTCCCGGGCCGCGAGCACGGCCTCCACCACGTGCCGTTGGACGCCCGTGACGAGGCCGAGCCGCAGGGACAGGCCGGCGAAGGCGCGCAGGGCGGATCCCGTCATGTCGGGCTGCTCGGTCGGCGCCAGCCGGGCCAGTTCCCGGTAGGCCTCGACGCTCTCCGCGAGGTCCTGCGAAGAGCCGCTGGCCTCAGCGCGCAGGGCCAGCGCCTCGCCGAGCACCAGCAGGGCCGCGAACCGTTCCGGCGCGTCGGCGCCGCAGAGCGCCAGCGCGTGGTGGCCCGCGGCGACCGCTTCGTCGAGGCTGGCCACTTCGCCGGACTCGTCGTGGTGCGCGAGCCACCCTCGGACCTCCCGCAGCACCGCGCCGACCCGGTCGTCGGTGGTCCTCGGCCCCCGATGCCGCCTGAACACGTCGACACCTCCCGGTGGTCGGCCCGGCACCCACAGTAGAGGATGGTCGATACAATCGAGGGCCCGCCGAGGACCTGGAGGCCGCGCAGGTGGAGACCGAAGCCGACATTCTGGCCGCGTGGTGCACCGTGCTGCCCGCGCTGCGCGACCAGGCCCGCAGCAACGGGGTTCTCGACCGGCTCGACCGCGACGCCGACCGGGTCCGGGCCGGCGGGTCGGCGCGGCGGGCCCTGCTCAAGTGGTGGCCCCCCGAGTCCGACGTCCACCACCGCGGCTGGTCCGACCGGCCCACCGTCGGGCTGGCCGGACTCCCTGGGACAAGCCGACCGCCGGGCGTCGGCGCGGGGGAGTACACCTGCCCGCAGGAGCGGTGCCCGCGCCGTGGGTTCCGCGACGAACAGGGGCACCCGCCCCGGTGCACCGCCTTCGACGCGCCGATGCGGCCCGCATGATCGGAGTCCTCACCGAGGTCGGCAAGCGCGTCAGTGGCCGTTGGGTGACCGCGATCCTCCTGCCGGGCCTGCTCCTGGTCGCCGTCGCCGCCGTCGCCGTGGCGCTCGGTCACGCCCGGGCGTTCGACCTCGAACACCTCGCGGCGGCGGCCGACCGCGCCGGCCGGGCCCTCGCGGCGCGACCGGGACGGCTGGTGGTGGCCGTCGCCGCGGTCGTCGCCGCCGCCGGCCTGGCCGGGACCGCCGCGACCGGACTCGGGCGGCTGGCACAGCGGTGGTGGCTGCGCGAGCGGTTCCTGACCGGTCAGTTGATCACCCGCTCCCGGTGGTCGCGCCGCTCCCGCCTGCTCGCCGCCGCCCGCCGCGCGGACGTGCCGGCCGTCGCCGCGTACCTGCCGCAGCGGCCGACGTGGCTGGGCGACCGCGTCCGGCTGGTCGAGGCGCGCGTGCGGGCGCAGTACCACGTCAGCGCGGCGCTGGTGTGGCCACGGCTGTGGCTGCTCCTCGACGAGGACGCGCGCCGGCCGATCAGCGACGCGCGGACCCGGTACACCGAGGCGGTCACGCTGGTCGGCTGGGCGACGCTCTACCTGGCGCTCGGCGCGCGGTGGTGGCCGGCACTGCTCGTCGGGGCCGGCATGCTGCTCACGGCCTGGCGACGCGCCCGCGACACGCTCGCCGAGTTGGCCGAGCTGATCGAGTCCGCCATCGACCTGCGACTGCGCGACCTCGCCGCGGCGCTCGGACTGCCGGTGGCCGGGGCCGAGATGAGCGTGGCCGAGGGGCGGGCACTGGACGACCGGCTCGGCAAGGCCGGTCCCGTGTAGGTCCGACAACCCGGAGGGACGGTCCGATGAGGTTTCCGAGGCCCCGGCCCAGACCCCTGCCCGCCGACCTCGACCGGCGCGCACGCGGCGCGCTGGCGCTGTTCGACGCGGGCCAGTACGCGCCCGCCGAACGGGCCTGGCGGGCGTTGCTGGTCGACTGCGAGCGCGAACTCGGCCCCGACCATCCGGAGACGATCACCACCCTGGACCGGCTCGGGTCCGCCCTGTTCCGGCTGCGCCGGCTCGGCGAGTCGGCCGACCAGCACCGCCGGGCGCACCGCCGGGCGGTCGACGCGTTCGGCCGCAACCATCCCGCGACGCTGATGTACGCCCACAACCTCGGCTGCGCGCTCGCCGTGGCACATCAGTGGGACGAGGGGCTCGCGGTCCTCCGGGACACCGTGGCCCGCAAGCGCCGCAAGCTCGGCGCGGCCCACCCGGACACCCTGGCCACCGCCAAGACCCTCGGTGTCTCGCTCTTCATGGTCGGCGACGTGCCGACCGCCCTGGACATCCTCGAACCGGCCTACCAGGCGGCGGTGGGCAGGTTCGGCCCGGGTGATCCGCTCACCCAGGACATCGGCGAGAACCTGCGCATCGTGCTGCGCAACTCGGGCCCGCGCTGAGGCGCGTACCGGCGGTTTGGTTCCCGCGATCGGCGCGGCGATGACACCCGCTTCCGTAGGTTAGGCTAACCTAACTTGGCTCGATCGTTCGAGCCGAGGACGCCGTCCACTGTGTCCACTCCCGACCGATGAGGACCGCCATGAGCCTGCCCGGCAGCACCGTCGACACACCTCCGACCCGGGTGACACCCGGGTCGTCCGCCCGCGCCCACCTGTTCACCAGCGGCTCGGTCGAGCGGTACCGGCGGGTGCTCGCCGACGGGATCGAGCGGGTGGCGACCCGGGTGGCCGGCGCGGACCGGCCGTTCACCGGCGTCACCCCGGACGAGCTGGCCCCGCGGATCGCCGGGATCGACCTGGACGAGCCGCTGGGCGGGACCGAGGCGGCCCTCGACGAACTCCAGGACGTCTACCTGCGCGACGCCGTCTACTTCCACCATCCCCGCTACCTGGCGCACCTGAACTGTCCGGTGGTGATCCCCGCCCTGCTCGGCGAGGCGGTGCTCAGCGCCGTGAACTCCTCGCTGGACACCTGGGACCAGAGCGCCGGCGCCACGCTGATCGAGCGGCGGCTGGTCGACTGGACGGCCGAGCGGATCGGCCTCGGACCCGACGCGGACGGAATCTTCACCAGCGGCGGGACCCAGTCGAACCTCCAGGCGATGCTGCTGGCCCGCGAGGAGGCCTGTGCCCGGGCCGCCGGCGCCCCGGGCGCCCGGCCGACCCGCCCGCAGCTGCTCTCCCGGCTGCGGATCCTCACCTCGGCGGCCGGGCACTTCAGCGTCCAGAAGGCGGCGAAGCTGCTCGGTCTCGGCGCGGACGCGGTCGTCACCGTGCCCACCGACGCCGACCGGCGGATGGACGTCGCCGAACTGAGCCGGGAGCTCGACCGGTGCCGGCGCGACGGCCTGCTGGTGATGGCCGTGGTCGCCACCGCCGGCACCACCGACTTCGGCACCGTCGACCCGCTGCCGCCGATCGCCGAGCGCTGCGCCGCCGCCGGCGTGTGGCTGCACGTCGACGCGGCGTACGGCTGCGGGCTGCTGGTGTCGCCGACCCGGCGGCACCTGCTCGACGGCATCGAGCGGGCCGACTCGGTGACCGTCGACTACCACAAGTCCTTCTTCCAGCCGGTCAGCTCCAGCGCCCTGCTGGTCCGCGACCGGCGGGTGCTGCGGCACGCCACCTGGCACGCCGACTACCTCAACCCGGCCCGGGCGGTCACCCAGCGGATCCCCAACCAGGTCGACAAGAGCATTCAGACCACCCGGCGCTTCGACGCCCTGAAGCTCTGGCTCACCCTGCGGGTCATGGGGCCGGACGCGGTCGGCGCGCTCTTCGACGAGGTCCTGGACCGGGCGGCCGACGTCTGGCGGCTGCTCACCGAGGATCCCCGCTTCGAGGTGGTGACCCGGTCGCCGCTGAGCACGGTGGTCTTCCGCTACCTGCCGGCGGGGCCGGGACGGCTCCTCGCCGACGAGGCCAACCTGTACGCCCGGGAGGCGCTGGCCGCCTCCGGCGCCGCCCTGGTCGCCGGGACCCGGGTGGACGGCGCCCACCACCTGAAGCTGACCCTGCTCAACCCCGAGACCACTCTCGACGACGTGGCCCACGTCCTCGACCTGATCGCCGGGCACGCGAGCCGGTACGTGCGCACCCGGACCGCCGCCGAGCTGTCCTGCCCGGTCGCCTGAGCACCATGGAGAACTCCGTGTCGACGCACGACTTCATCGCGATCGGGCTGGGCCCGTACAACCTCGGGCTGGCCTGCCTGACCGCGCCGGTCGACGACCTCGACGGCCTCTTCCTGGAGGCCCGGGCCGAGTTCGACTGGCACCCCGGCATGCTGCTGGAGTCGACCCGGCTGCAGACACCGTTCATCGCCGACCTGGTCAGCCTCGCCGACCCCACCTCCCCGTACTCCTTCCTGAGCTACCTGAAGGAGACCGGACGGCTCTACCCGTTCTACATCCGGGAGAGCTTCTTCCCGCTGCGCGGCGAGTACAACGACTACTGCCGGTGGGCCGCCGCGAAGCTGCCCACCGTGCGCTTCGGCCACCAGGTCACCGCCGTCGTGCACGACCCGGCCGACGACCGGTACGTCGTGCACGCCACGGTCGCCGGGGAGCCGGTCACCCACCGGGCCCGGCACCTGGTGCTCGGCACCGGCACCCCGCCGCACGTGCCCGACGCGTGTCGGGGGCTCGGCGGCGACGTGCTGCACAACTCGCGGTACCGGGAGCACCGGGCCGCGCTGCGGGCGAAGCGGAGCATCACCGTGGTCGGCAGCGGGCAGAGCGCGGCCGAGATCTACCACGACCTGCTCGCCGACATCGACGCCCACGGCTACCAGCTGAACTGGGTCACCCGCTCACCGCGCTTCTTCCCCCTCGAATACACCAAGCTCACCCTGGAGATGACCTCGCCGGACTACGTGGACTACTTCCACGCCCTGCCCGAGGCGACCCGCTACGAGCTGGAGTCCGCGCAGAAGCCGCTGTTCAAGGGGATCAACGCCGACCTGATCAACGACATCTACGACCTGCTCTACGCCCGCAGCGTGCACGGCCCGGTGCCGACCCGGCTGCTGACCGGCACGGCGCTGACCAGCGCTGCCCACGACGCGGCCCGCGGGACGTACACGCTGGGGCTGCGCCACGTCGAGCAGGGCCGCGACTTCATTTTGGAGACCGAGGGACTCGTCCTGGCCACCGGCTACCGCTACCGGGTGCCCGAGTTCCTCGCCCCGGTCCGCGACCGGATCCGCTGGGACTCGCGCGGCCGGTTCGACGTGGCCCGCAACTACAGCATCGACCACACCGGGCGGGGCATCTTCCTCCAGAACGCTGGCACCCACACGCACAGCATCACCTCACCCGACCTGGGCATGGGCCCGTACCGCAACTCGTGGATCATCCGCGAGCTGCTCGGCCGGGAGTACTACCCGATCGAGAAGAGCATCACCTTCCAGGAGTTCGGCGCGCCGGTGGGAGCCGCCTCGTGACCGCCACCGTCCACCGCCGGGTCGACGACCGGCTCGGCGAGTTCGCCCTGCGTACCCTCGACCCGGACGCCGACGCCGCGCTGCTGCACGGCTGGGTGACCCACCCGAAGGCCGCGTTCTGGCTGATGGGCGACGCCGACGTGGCCCGGGTCGCCGAGGAGTACCGGCGGATCGCCGCCCACCCGCACCACGACGCCTTCGTCGGGCTCTGGCGCGGCCGACCGGCCTTCCTCGCCGAGCGCTACGACCCCGCGCACGTCGAGCTGGTCGGACTCCACGACGCCCGCCCCGGGGACGTGGGCATGCACTTCCTCTGCGCGCCCACCGACACCCCGGCGCACGGCTTCACCCGGGCCGTGATCACCACCGTCGTGGCGTGGCTCTTCGCCGACCTGGCGACCCGTCGCGTGGTGGTCGAGCCGGACGTCCGCAACACCGCCGTGCACCGGCTCAACGCCGCCGTCGGCTTCACCGTCGTCGGCACCGTCGCCAAGCCCGAGAAGGACGCGCTGCTCAGCGTCTGCACCCGGGACCAGTTTCACGCCGCCACCCGAGGAGACGTACCCGCGTGAACCCGCTCGCACCCCTCGACCACCTGACGCCGGAGACCTGGGCCCGGGTCAACCGGCTGCTGGTCCGCAAGGCCCTCGCCGAGTTCGCCCACGAGCGGCTGCTCACCCCCGAACCGCTGGCCCCGGAGCCGTCCGGCCCGCCGCCGGAGCAGCGCCGCTACCAGGTACGCAGCGACGACGGCACGGTCGCGTACCGGTTCGCCGCCCGGCTGCTGGCCCTGGACCACTGGTGGATCGACGCCGACAGCATCACCCGCCACCGGGGCGACACCGAGCTGCCGTTGGACGCCCTCGACCTCTGCGTCGAGCTGCGCGGCGCGCTGGGCCTCGGCGACCGGGTCCTCCCCGTCTACCTGGAGGAGATCAGCTCCACCCTCGCCAGCACCGCGTACAAGCTGGCCCGGCCGGCGGTGGCCGCCGCCGACCTGGCCCGCGCCGACTTCCAGACCATCGAGACGCGGCTGACCGAGGGTCATCCGGGCTTCGTCGCCAACAACGGCCGGATCGGCTTCGGCCTGCACGACTACCACCGGTACGCCCCGGAGGCGGCCCACCCGGTACGCCTCGTCTGGCTGGCCGCCCACCGCGACCACACCACCTTCACCTGCTCGCCGGAGCTCGACCACGACAGCCTGATCCGCGGCGAACTCGGCGCCGACACCGTCGCCGGCTTCACCGACACCCTCACCGGGCTCGGCCTCGACCCCGCCGACTACCTGTTCCTCCCGGTGCACCCGTGGCAGTGGGAGAACAAGCTCGCCGTCACCTTCGCCGCCGAGGTGGCGCAGCGCCGGCTGGTCTGCCTCGGCCCCGGCCCGGACGAACACCTCGCCCAGCAGTCCATCCGCACCTTCTTCAACCTGACCGACCCGACCCGGCACTACGTCAAGACCGCCCTCTCCGTGCTGAACATGGGCTTCATGCGCGGGCTCTCCGCCGCGTACATGGAGGCCACCCCGGCGATCAACGACTGGCTCGCCGCGCTGATCGCCGGCGACGAGGTGCTCCGGGAGACCGGGTTGACGATCATCCGGGAGCGGGCCGCCATCGGCTACCGGCACCGGCAGTACGAGGCGGCGACCGACCGGTACTCCCCGTACCGGAAGATGCTGGCCGCGTTGTGGCGGGAGAGTCCGGTCCCCGGCCTGGCGCCGGGCCGGCGGCTGGCCAGCATGGCCGCCCTGCTGCACGCGGACGCCGACGGCCGGTCGCTGGCCGCCGCGCTGATCGCCCGGTCGGGGCTGACCCCCGAGGCGTGGCTGCGCCGCTACCTCGACGCCTACCTCACCCCGCTGCTGCACAGCTTCTACGCCCACGACCTGGCCTTCATGCCGCACGGCGAGAACGTCATCCTGGTCCTCGACGGCGCGACGGTGGAGCGGGCGATCTTCAAGGACATCGCCGAGGAGATCGTGGTGATGGACCCGCAGGCCGACCTGCCCCCGCCGGTGCGACGGATCCGGGCCGACGTCCCCGAGGAGATGAAGCTGCTGTCGATCTTCACCGACGTCCTCGACGGCTTCCTGCGCCACCTCGGCGCCATCCTGGTTACCGAGGGCGTCCTGGACGAGGAGGCCTTCTGGCGGACGGTCGCCGGGTGCGCGGCCGACTACGCCGACCGGGTGCCGCACCTGGCCGACCGGCTGCGCCGGTACGACCTGTTCGCCCCGGAGTTCGCGCTCTCCTGCCTCAACCGGCTCCAGCTGCGGGACAACCAGCAGATGGTCGACCTCGCCGACCCGGCCGGCGCCCTGCAACTCGTCGGCACCCTGGTCAACCCCCTCGCCCGCTTCGCCCCGAGCCGGGCCTGAGCACCGCCGCCGGGGTCGTCCGCGCCGATTCCGCCGTGCCGGCCGGCGGGGCGCAGCATCATGAGCGGGCGGGTGTGCGATCCCTTACCCCCCTCGGGGGGTGGACGGCGGCGGCGGAGGTGGACGGCATGGGACACGAACCCGCCGGGCACGACAAGCACGCCGGTCACGACCCCGAGCAGTTCCGTCGCAAGTTCTGGCTGAGCCTGGCCCTCACCCTGCCGATCATCGCGACCAGTCACATGGTGATGGACTGGTTCGGTTACTCCCTCGACTTCCCGGGAGTCGACCTGGTCGGCCCGGTCCTCGGCTCGGTCGTCTTCTGCTACGGCGGATGGCCGTTCCTGGTCGGCGGCGTCCGCGAGGTGCGGGACCGCGCCCCGGGCATGATGCTGCTGGTCTCGATGGCCATCACCGTGGCCTGGCTCGCCTCGCTGGCGACCAGCGTCGGCGCCTTCGACCTGGACTTCTGGTGGGAGCTGGCCGCCCTGGTGACCATCATGCTGCTGGGCCACTGGCAGGAGATGAAGGCCCTCGGCCAGGCCCACGGCGCGCTCGCCGCGCTGGCCGCCCTGCTGCCCGACGACGCCGAACGAATCGCCGAGGACGGCGGCGTGCACCGGGTGCCGGTCGCCGAGCTGCGGGTCGGCGACGTGGTGCTGGTCCGTCCCGGTGGCCGGGTGCCGGCCGACGGCGTGATCGTCGACGGCGGCGCCGAGCTGGACGAGTCGATGATCACGGGGGAGTCCCGCCCGGTGCCGCGGGCCGTCGGGGACCGGGTGGTGGCCGGCACCGTGGCCACCGACTCCTCGCTGCGGGTACGCGTCGACGCCGTCGGCGAGGAGACCGCCCTGGCCGGCATCGGGAGGCTCGTCGCCCAGGCGCAGGCCTCCAGCGGACGCGCCCAGGTGCTCGCCGACCGGTTCGCCGCGACCCTCTTCTACGTCGCCGCGGCCGCCGCGCTGGTCACCTTCGGGCTGTGGTGGGCGCTGGGCGACCCGGACCAGTCCGTGGTCCGCACCGTGACGGTGCTGGTGATCGCCTGCCCGCACGCCCTCGGGCTGGCCATCCCGCTGGTCATCGCGCTCTCCACCGCGCTGTCGGCGCGGGCCGGCATCCTGGTCAAGGACCGGCTCGCCCTGGAGCGGATGCGCACCGTGGACGCGGTGCTCTTCGACAAGACCGGCACCCTGACCCTGGGCCGGCACACCGTCACCGGGACCGCCGCGGCCCGGGGCGTCAGCGAGGAGGAGGTGCTGCGCGTCGCTGGCGCCGTCGAGGCCGACAGCGAACACCCCCTCGCCAAGGCCCTGACGACGGTCGCGCACGACCGGGGACTGCGGGCGGTCGCCCGGGACTTCCGGTCCCTGACCGGCCGGGGCGTACAGGCCGTCGTCGACGGCACCACGTGGGCGGTGGGCGGCCCCGCCCTGCTGCGGGAACTGGACGCCACCGTCGGCGACGAGCTGGCCGGCGTCACCCGGGACTGGTCGGCCCGGGGCGCGGTGGTGCTGCACCTGGTCCGCCGGCCGGAGACCGGACGGCCCACCGCGGTCGGCGCCTTCGCGCTGGAGGACGAGGTACGTCCCGAGGCCCGCGCGGCCATTGCCGAGCTGCGCGCGCAGGGCGTCCGGACGATCGCCATGATCACCGGGGACGCCCGGCCGGTCGCCGAGGCGGTCGCCGCCGACCTGGGCTTCCGCCCCGGCGTCGACGAGGTCTTCGCCGAGGTCCTCCCCGCCGACAAGGACCGGGTGGTCGCCGACCTGCGGGCCCGGGGGCTGACCGTGGCGATGGTCGGGGACGGGGTCAACGACGCACCCGCCCTGGCCCGCGCCGACGTCGGTCTGGCCATCGGCGCCGGCACCGACGTGGCGATCGAGTCGGCCGGGGTCGTCCTGGCCTCCTCCGACCCGCGCGGGGTCACCGCGGTGATCCGGCTGTCCCGGGCGTCGTACCGGAAGATGGTGCAGAACCTGGCCTGGGCGGCCGGGTACAACGTGGTGGCGATCCCGCTCGCGGCCGGCGCGCTGGCCTGGGCCGGGATCACCCTCTCCCCGGCCGTCGGGGCGGTGCTGATGTCCGCCTCCACCATCGTGGTGGCGCTCAACGCGCAACTGCTGCGCCGGGTCCGACTCACGCCCGGCCAGCGCTGAGGCGACGCCGGTCAGATCGGCCGGTACTCGACCTCCGGGCGTCCCGGCGTCCCGTAGCGGGGGCTCCGGACCACCCGGCCGGTGTCGGCCAGGTGCTCCAGATAACGCCGGGCGGTGACCCGGGACATGCCGGTCCGCTCGGCCACCTCCGACGCCGACTGCCCGGGACGGCTGCGCAGCGCCTCCAGCACCGCGTCGAGGGTCGGCGCGACGAGCCCCTTGGGCAGGGTGCCCGGCGCGGTCCCGCGCAGCGTGGCGAGCATCCGGTCCACCTCGTGCTGCGCCGCCACCGCGCCACCGCCCGACGCCTGCGCCCGGTACGCGGCGTACCGTTCCAGCTTGTCGCGGAAGGCGGCGAAGGTGAACGGCTTGAGCAGGTAGTGCGTCACCCCGAGGGCGACCGCCGCGCGGACCATGCTCAGGTCCCGGGCCGAGGTGACCGCGAGGACGTCGGCGGAGCTGCCCGCGGCCCGCATCGCCCGGCACACCTCCAGCCCGTGCAGGTCCGGCAGGTTGAAGTCGAGGAGCACCAGGTCCACCTGGTCGCCGGAGCGCAGCACGCTCATCGCCGCGCTGGCGGTCGGCACCACCGCCACCACCCGGAACCCGGGGATCCGCTCGGTGTACACCCGGTGCGCCTGCGCGATCAGCTCCTCGTCCTCCACGATCAGCACCCGGATCTCGTCGCTCATGCCGGGGTCTCCAGCCGCACCGGCAGCCGGATGCGGAAGACGGTGCCGCCCTCCGGCGCGGGGCCCACCTCGTACCGGCCGCCGTGCCGGGCGACGACCTGCCCGACCAGGGCCAGCCCCAGCCCTCGGCCGGCGCGCTTGGTCGACCAGCCGCGGCGGAACGCGTCGGCGACCTGGCCCGGGGGCAGTCCGGGACCGTTGTCGGCCACCTCCACGACGACCTCCCCGTCGGTGGCGACCACGCGGACGCGTACCCGGCGGGGTGGTTCCGCCGTGGCGACCGCCTCCAGGGCGTTGTCGACCAGGTTGCCCACGACGGTGAGCAGGTCGGCGGTGGGCAGCGCGCCCACGTCGAGCCGGGACTGCGGGTCGACGCTCAGCTCGACGCCCCGCTCCGCCGCCTGGGCGGACTTGCCGAGCAGCAGCGCGGCGAGCGCCGGCTCGGCGATCGCCCCGACCACCTGGTCGGTGAGCTGCTGGGCCAGGGCCAGCTCCTCGGTGGCCAGCCGGACGGCCTCGTCGGTCCGCCCCAGCTCGACCAGGGTGAGCACGGTGTGCAGCCGGTTGGCGGCCTCGTGCGCCTGGGCGCGCAGCGCCTCGGTGAGCCCGCGCACCGAGTCCAGCTCGCTGCTGAGCGCGCGCAGCTCGGTGTGGTCGCGCAGGGTCAGCACACTGCCCTGGGCGTGGCCGTCGAGCGCGGTCGGACGCTGGTTGGCGACCAGCGCCCGGTCGCCGGTGAGGATCAGCTCGTCGTGTGCCGCCCGGCCGGAGGTGACCAGCTCGACCAGCGCCGGGGGCAGGCCCAGGCCGGTGAGCGGCCGGTCGACCACCGACGCGTCCGGGTCGATCCCCAGCAGGCGGCGCCCCTCGTCGTTGACCAGGGCGATCCGCCCACCGGCGTCGACGACCACCAGTCCCTCGCCGACCGAGTGCAGGACGGCGTCGTAGTACTCGTACATCCGGGTCATCTGGGCCGGGCCGAGGCCGTGGGTCTGCCGCCGTAGTCGCCGGCTCAGCAGCCAGGAGCTCAGCCCCGCCAGGGCCAGCACCACCGCCGTGACGGCGAGCAGGGCGGGCGCCCGACCCAGCAGCCTCTGATTGATCGACTCGGTGGTGATGCCGACCGAGACCAGCCCGGTCACCGCGCCGTCCGTGCCGCGTACCGGCACCACTGCGCGCACCGACTCGCCGAGGGTGCCGGTGTTGACCACCGTGTGCGGGCGGCCGGCCAGGGCCGGGCCGATGTCGCCGATGAACGGCTGGCCGACCCGGGCCGGGTCCGGGTGGGAGTACCGGGTCCGGTTCGGTGCCATCACCACCACGAAGTCCGTGCCCGTCCCGGTCCGCACCGATTCGGCGTACGGCTGGAGCGTGGCCGCCGGGTCGGGGGCGCGCAGCGCGGCGATCACCTCGGGCGACCGGGCGACCGTCTCGGCCACCGCGAGCACCTCGTCCGTGGCGGCCTCCCGGGCGTCGGCGCGGGCGAGGAGGGCGGCGCCGACCGCGCCGGCGGCGACGAGCAGGGTGACGACCAGCGCCTGCAGGGCGAAGAGCTGTGCCGCGATGCTCCACTTCCGTGCGGTCATGTCCCCTCTGATCAGGTCGTCGTCACGTCGACACTTCACTGCGGTGAACAGAATGAACGCAAGGCTGCTTCCGGCTGAGACCTGGGCCACAGTCTCACCCATGCAGACCTCCACCACCACACCTGCCGTGCGGCCCCGCCGGGACCGCACCCACTACCTGTATCTCGCGGTGATCGTCGCGGTCCTCGCCGGCATCGTGGTCGGCTTCGCCGTCCCGGAGCTGGCCAAGGAGCTCAAGCCCCTCGGCACCGGGTTCGTCGCGCTGATCAAGATGATGATCAGCCCGATCATCTTCTGCACCATCGTGCTCGGCGTCGGCTCGGTACGGCAGGCGGCCAAGGTCGGCAAGGTCGGCGGCCTCGCGCTCGGCTACTTCCTGGTCATGTCCACGGTCGCGCTCGCGATCGGGCTGGTCGTCGGCAACCTGATCCACCCCGGGGCCGGCCTGCGGCTCAACGCCGAGCTGGCCGGGGCGGGACAGGAGGCGGCCGGCGGGTCGAGCGAGGGGACGGTGGACTTCCTCCTCGGTGTCATCCCGACGTCGCTGCTCTCCTCGCTCACCGGCGGGGAGGTGCTCCAGACGCTGCTGGTCGCCCTGCTGGTCGGCTTCGCGGTGCAGGGCATGGGCAGCCGGGGTGAGCCGGTGCTGCGCGCGGTCGGCGTGATCCAGCGGCTGGTCTTCAAGATCCTCGCCATGATCATGTGGCTGGCCCCGATCGGGGCGTTCGGCGCGATCGCCGCCGTGGTGGGCGCGACCGGCCTGGACGCGCTCAAGAGCCTCGTCCAGATCATGCTCGGCTTCTACGCCACCTGCCTGGTCTTCGTCGTGGTGGTGCTCGGTCTCCTGCTCCGGCTGGTCGCCAAGATCTCGATCTTCTCGCTGCTGCGCTACCTGGGCCGGGAGTTCCTGTTGATCGTCTCCACCTCGTCGTCGGAGTCGGCGCTGCCCCGGCTCATCGCGAAGATGGAGCACGTCGGGGTGAGCCGGCCGGTCGTCGGCATCACCGTGCCCACCGGGTACTCCTTCAACCTGGACGGCACCGCGATCTACCTGACCATGGCCTCGCTCTTCATCGCCTCCGCGATGGGTGACCCGCTCTCCGTGGGCGAGCAGGTGTCGCTGCTGGTCTTCATGATCATCGCCTCGAAGGGCGCCGCCGGCATCACCGGCGCCGGCCTGGCCACCCTCGCCGGTGGTCTCCAGTCGCACCGGCCCGACCTGGTCGACGGGGTCGGGCTGATCGTCGGCATCGACCGGTTCATGTCCGAGGCCCGGGCGCTGACCAACTTCGCCGGCAACGCGGTGGCCACCGTCCTGGTCGGCACCTGGACCGGCGAGTTCGACCGGGAGCAGGCGCGGGCGGTGCTGGCCGGCGAGCGTCCCTTCGACGAGACCACGATGGTCGACGACGACCACGGCGCCGACGATGCCCCGACCGCCGACGACGCCGCGAGCGTCGGCGACCGGCCGGCCGCCGAGCCGGCGCGGGTGGGTTCCTGACCGCCTGATCCACCGGGATGCGGCAGGTCGGGGTGTCCGGGCGGGTGGACGGCTGCGACCTGCCGCATCCCGTGGTGGCCGGCCCGGGTGACCGGACGTCAGCCGCGGGGGCGGGTGGGGGCGCCGGCGCGTCGCAGCCGGCGCAGGCCGTAGAGGAGCGCGCTGGCGGCGAAGAGCACCCCGGTCACCGCGAGCCAGCGACCGAGCAGCGGCCGGGGCGCCAGGCCGGTCGCCGCCTCGTAGGTGTCGTCGCCCAGACCCAGCACGCCGGGGAGGTGGACCAGCAGGAGCAGCCCGGCGGCGAGCGCGGGGACCCGGACGTGGTTCAGCGCCGACGGGACCGGCGGGCGGCCCGCGGCGGTCCGGTCCCGGTGGACCAGGGCGGCGCGCAGCCCCCGGTCGACGGCGGCGTACGCCGGAAAGAGGACGAGGTCGTGGGCGATCACCGCGCCGAGGAACCAGAGCAGCATCCGGACGGCCGTCGGCTCGCCGGCCAGCCGCAGCACGATCCACCCGGTCACCGTGAAGCAGCCCATCAGGAGCAGCAGGTGCCAGGGGGCGGCGCCGTAGCGGCGGCGGAGTTCAGCCACCGGACCGCTCCTCGAAGACGATCTCCCGGACCCACTTGGTGCAGTGCACCCCGGGCAGTGCCGGGACGATGATCCGGGCCGGCCAGCCGTGGTCGGGGGAGAGGTCGACGCCGTTGACCCGCAGGGCGAGCAGCGAGTCGCCGTCGCGTACCTGGTTGGCCTGGAGGGCCGCCTGGTTGAACTGGCCGGCCCGCTCCAGCGACCGGACCCGTGCCGACGCCGGGTCGGGTGTCCCCACCATGGCGGCGAGGTCCCGCAGCCGGACCCCCGTCCAGGTCTGCGACGTGGACCAGCCCTCCACGCAGGCGATCGGCAGCCGGGCGGTGTGCTGGGCCAGGGCGAGCAGCGCGGCCCGGTCCAGTTCGACGGTGCGCCGCGCGCCGCGAACGGTCAGCCGCCAGTCCGGCCCGGTCTCGGCGGGCGCGATGCCGGCCGCGGCGGCGGTGCGGTTGACCGGGAAGCCGTTCGGCCCGCCGCCGGGCTGCCGGCCCCGGGGCAGCAGCAGCGCCGTGCGGCGCAGCGCGTCGATGCTCTGCCCGACGGTCAGCGCCGCCAGCAGCAGCGCGCCCCCGCCGGTCAGGGCCAGCACCCCGCGCCGGCTGATGGTGGCCGGGCCGGGCCGCCGGGCCACCAGGCCGTCCGGATCCGGCGGCTCCGGACGGGTCCGCTCCAGCGGGGTACGCGCGTGGCCGGGCCCCCGCAGCGCGGTGAACACCCGGGGCAGCTTGATCGAGACGTGGGTGACCAGGGCGGCGGTGAAGACCCAGGAGCCGTACCAGTGGGCGGTGTAGAAGTCGAAGCCGAACAGGTAGGCGTACTGGATGTTGAGCAGGCCGGTGACGGTCTGGAAGAGGATCCCGCCGACCAGCAGCAGCAGCGACAGCCGTTCCAGCACCTGGGCGGCCGAGCGGGCCGGCGGCCAGTCGAAGAGCTTCGGCACCACTGACCAGAGCTTCGCCAGCACCACCGGGACCAGCACGATGCCGAGCGTGACGTGCAGACCCTGGGTGACCCGGAACAGCCAGGCAGGTCGGGTCGGCCAGTCCGGCACGGGCGGCCGCAGCCAGCCCACGTCGCGCGGGAAGGACTGGCCGAACCGGGGACCGTAGGCGATCCAGTCCAACAGGCCGGTGACGATCACCAGGGGCAGCGTGGCGAGCAGCGCCACACCGAACACCGAGGTCAGCCACGGGCCACGGACCGGGCTGCGCCAGGCGCCCGCGACCGCGTCGACGCCGGGTGGCCGGCGCCGGTCCAGTCCCCGCCACAGCCGCGCCGGGACGGGCGTCGAATCGCCCGCCGGGGGCGGCGGGGAACTGGCGGGCACGGAACCTCCTGTGGACGACGGCGGCCGGCCGGGCGCCGGGCGGAACGGTCCGCGCGGCGGGGCCCTCGTGCAGGACGCTAGCCGCCGACGCCTCCGGGGCGTCCGCTTCGCCGCATTACCGAAGGCTTACCGCCGGCCCCTTACGGAGTGCTGACGTCCGAGCCGAACCGGCCCGCGGGCGTCCCGGGTTGTCCTAGCGTGACGGGAATGCGGGTACTGCTCACCGGCGCGGCCGGTTTCATCGGATCGCAGGTCGCCGACCTGCTGGCGGCCGAGGGACACGAGGTGGTCGGCCTGGACGCGCTGCTGCCGCAGGCACACGGAGGGGAACTGCCCGGGTGGGTGCGCCGGCACGATCCGGTGATCGGCGACGTGCGGGACCCGGAGCTGCTCGACCGGCTGCTCTCCGGTGTGGACGCGGTCTGCCACCAGGCCGCCATGGTGGGCCACGGGCTGGACCCGTCGGACGCCCCCGGGTACGCCAGCCACAACGACTACGGCACGGCGGTGCTGCTCGCCGCGATGCACCGGGCCGGGGTGTCCCGCCTGGTGCTGGCCAGCAGCATGGTGGTCTACGGCGAGGGTCGCTACGAGTGCGCCCGGCACGGCGTCGTCCGGCCCGCCCCCCGACGCGCCGCCGACCTGGCCGCCGGCCGGTACGACCCGACCTGCCCGGACTGCTCCGGCACGCTCACCCCCACCCTCGTCCCGGAGGACGCCCCGCTGGAGCCGCGCAGCACGTACGCGGCGACGAAGCTCGCCCAGGAGCACCTGGCCGCCGCCTGGGCCCGGCAGACCGGGGGCGGGGTGTGGGCGCTGCGCTACCACAACGTCTACGGCCCCCGGATGCCCCGCGACACCCCGTACGCCGGGGTGGCGTCGATCTTCCGGTCGGCACTGGCCGACGGCCGGCCGCCCCGGGTGTACGAGGACGGCCGGCAGCGACGGGACTTCGTGCACGTCACCGACGTGGCCCGGGCGAACCTGCTGGCGCTGGCCTCGCCCGCTCCGGACGCCTTCGTGCCGGTGAACGTCTGCTCCGGTGAACCGCACACCGTCGGCGACCTGGCGGAGGCGCTGGCCCGCGCGATGGGCGGCCCGGAACCGGAGGTGGTGGGCGGGGCCCGGGCGGCCGACGTACGACACGTCGTCGCCGACCCCGGCCGGGCGCGGGAACTGCTGGGCTACGCGGCGCGGGTGCGCTTCGTCGACGGGGTGACCGCCTTCGCCACCGATCCGCTGCGGGAGCCCGCCGCCCTGGCGGTCTGACCGCCGCCCGCCGCCCCGCCGTCGGGCGGAGAGCGGGCGTGAGCGCCGGTCGGCCTGCAGCCCGGGAGCGGTGTCGCCCGCCGGGCGGATTTCAAAACGAGCGTGATGACTGTGAGGCATGTTGATACCTCAGAGTCATCACGCTCGTCGCGACATCCGGGTGGACGGACGTTACGCTGCGTTATCAGCTGACGGTCAGGAGACCGTGAACAGCAGGTGGTTGACGGCGAGGGCGGTCAGCGCCTGCCCGCCCAGCCACCAGCGCCGGGCCGGCGCGGGCAGGTGGGCGGCGGCGACCAGGAGCCAGACCACGAACGGCAGCCAGATCCGCTCCACCTCGGCCTTGCTCAGCCCGGACAGGTCGGCGGCGACCACCGCCAGCGCGGCGGCCGCCGGTAGCAGCACCACCGCTCCGAGGCCCCGGACCCGTCCAGCGAGCGCCGCCGCCTGGCCCGCCGCCGCTGCCGGATCCGGCCCCGCCGCCCGGCCTGACAACGTCGCCTGGACCAGCGCACCCGGCCCCGTCGCCCGGGCCAGCGCAACCGGCCCCGTCGACCGCCAGCCCGCGCGGGCGGCGACCAGCGTGCGGCGCAGGGCCGGCCCGAGCACCGGACCGGCTGAGAGCAGCAGCGCGGCCAGGTTCGCCCAGACCCAGTAGCCGTACGGGCGGTCGGCCGCCCAACCCTGGTAGTAGCGCTCCACCACCCGGTCGTACCCCTCCCACCATTGGAAGCCGGCGAGGGTGAACACGGCCGCCACGGCGGCGACCCCGGCGGCGCCGGCGAGCAGGGCGGTCGCCCGGCGGTCCCGACGCAGCGCCAGCACCACCAGCGCCAGCGGACCGACCAGCACGAACCCGTACGACAGGTAGAGCGCGAAGCCGAGCAGCAGCCCGCCGACCAGCGCCGTCCCCGGTCCCCGGACCGCGAGCAGTGCCAGCCCGGCGGCGACCACGCCGGTGAAGATGCCGTCGGCCGAGGCGCCCACCCAGACCGCGCCGGGCAGCAGCACCAGGAACGGCAGCACGGCCCGGGCCGCGTCGGGGGCGCCCAGCGCCCGCAGCGCGACCGGGACGGACACCGCCACCGTCGCCCCCACCAGCACGCAGGTCAGCGCTGCCGCCGTCCCCCCACCGAGGCCGACCCGGTCCAGCCCCACGAAGACCAGCAGCGCGCCCGGCGGATGGCCGGCGGTGTGGGTGGACCACGAGTCGGGTTGGAAGTCGATGATCCGGTCGGCGAACCCGGCCAGCATCTGCCGGACGTCGACCACCCGGGGCACCTCGTGCAGGTACTCCGCCTGTGTGGTGAGCCGCCGGGTCAGCCCCGCCGACCCGCCGTCCACCAGGGCCAGGGCGAGCGTCCAGGCCACCGCGGCCAGCCAGCCGGCGGCCAGCAGCGGGCCCCACCGCGCGGTCCGCGCCCAGCGCCAGCCGGGGCCGAGCACGACGACGGCCACCAGCAGGGCGGCCGGGGTGCCCCAGCCGACGTGCGGCCGCCAGGTGGCGTAGACGGGAGCGGCGTCGGCGTGCAGGCCGACCCCCCGCCGGTTGAGCACCGCCCCGACCGCGACGGCCGCGGCGAGCAGCGCCGCCTCCACGCCGAGCACGACCAGGTCGCCCCGGTCCCGGACCGGGACCCGGTCCGTGGCGGGTGAGCGGGGCACGGTGGTTGCGGGTCTCATGACGACCGGACGGTACGGGCCGTGCCCGCCCCCCGTCCGGCGAACCGCCGTTCTGTCATCGGACGGTAAGAAATGCCTGCTCGGTAAGGTTTCCGTAAGGCCGAACGGGGTCTGCGCCACGCCCCGCGGACCTAGCGTCGGCGGTATGCCGACACAGATCGACGTGGTGCTGCCGTGCCTGGACGAGGCCGCCGCCCTGCCCGGCGTGCTGACCGCGCTGCCGCCCGGATACCGGGCGATCGTGGTGGACAACGGGTCGCGGGACGGCTCGCCGGAGGTGGCCGCCCGGCACGGCGCCCGGGTGGTCCACGAGCCCCGCCGCGGCTACGGCTCCGCCGTGCACACCGGGATCGAGGCCGCCGACGCCGAGCTGGTCTGCGTGCTCGACGCCGACGGCTCGTTCGACCCGGGGGAGCTGCCCGCCCTGCTCGCCCCGGTCGCCGACGGCAGCGCCGACCTCGCCGTCGGCCGGCGCCGGCCGGTCGGCGCGGGGGTCTGGCCGTGGCACGCCCGGGCCGGCACCGCCCTGGTCGCCGCGCTGCTGCGGCACCGGGGGGTACCGCTGCGGGACCTCAGCCCGATCCGGGTGGCGCGGCGGGAGGAGCTGCTCGCCCTCGGGGTGGCCGACCGGGCCTTCGGCTATCCGCTGGAGCTGCTGATCCGCGCCGCCGCCGCCGGCTGGCGGATCCACGAGCACGACGTGGCGTACGCGCCGCGCGCTGCCGGCACCCGCTCCAAGGTCTCCGGCTCGGTACGCGGCACGCTGCGCGCCACCCGCGACTTCGCCGCCGTGCTGCGCACCGTGGACGGCCGGCGATGACCGTGCTGCTGGTGGTGGCGAAGGCGCCGGTGCCCGGGGCGGTCAAGACCCGGCTCTGCCCGCCCGCCACGCCGGAGCAGGCCGCCCGGATCGCCGCCGCCGCGTTGCTCGACACCCTCGACGCGGTCCGCGCCACCCCCGGCGTGACCCCGGTGCTGGCGCTGGCCGGACTCCTCGGCGACGCCGAGGACGCCACCGACCTGACCGCCGCCGTCGCCGGCTGGCCGGTCCTGCCGCAGCGGGGCGCCGACTTCGCCGCCCGGCTCGCCCACGCCCACGCCGACGTCGCGGCGGCCTACCCCGGCCGGCCCGTCCTCCAGGTCGGGATGGACACCCCGCAGCTGACCGCGGTGCGGCTCGCCGCGGCCGTACGCCGGCTCGGGGTGGCCGACGCGGTGCTGGGCCGGGCCGCCGACGGCGGCTGGTGGGCGCTGGGCCTGCGCGATCCCCGGCACGCCGCCGCGCTGCGCGCGGTGCCCATGTCCACCGCCGACACGGGCCGGCTCACCTGGCTGGCGCTCACCGAGCGCGGCCTGCGGGTCGCGCCGCTGCCGCTGCTGCGCGACGTGGACGACTGGGCCGATGCCGGCGCGGTGGCCCGGGCCGTGCCGGGCGGCCGTTTCGCCCGGGAGGTCGCCGCGGTCCGGCGCGGTCTCGTCGTCGGGGGCCGGCGGTGATCCCCGACGCCTTCGGCACGACGCTGCGCGACCGGGATGTCGGCGCCCACTGGCTGGTGCACGCCGACGGGGCGCGCAGCCGGCTGCCGGTGGACCGGTGGCACGGGCCGGCCGAGCCGGCGGCCGAGGCGGTCGTCGCGCGGTGCGCCGGCCCGACGCTGGACCTCGGGTGTGGCCCCGGCCGGCTCACCGTGGCGCTCGCCCGCGCCGGGCTGACCACCGTGGGCGTCGACGTGTCGGCCCGTGCGGTCGACCTGACCCGGGCGCGCGGCGCGGTCGCCGTCCGGGCCGACCTGTTCGACCCGCTCCCGGCGGAGGGGCGGTGGGCGCACGTGGTGCTGCTCGACGGCAACATCGGCATCGGCGGTGACCCGGTGGCGCTGCTGCGCCGGTGCCGGACGCTGCTCCGCGCCCGGGGCACCGTCCTGGTCGAACTCGACGCGCCGGGCACCGGCGCCTGGCAGGGGCAGGCGCACGTGGTCTCCGGGCGCCACCGGGGTCCGGCCTTCCGGTGGGCGCGGCTGGACACCCGGGCGGTGCACGAGCGGGCCGCACCGGCGGGCCTCGTCGTCGGCGAGGTGTTCCGCTCCGGCCGGCGCTGGTTCGCCGAACTCGTCACGCCGTAGCGGTCCGCCGCTGCTGCGCGTCGGCCAGGGGCAGCCGCACCACGAACCGGCAGCCGTCGGCGACGTTGCGTACCTCGACCCGACCGCCGTGCGCCTCGACCAGCCCCCGCACGATGGCCAGGCCGAGCCCGCCGGAGCCCTCGTCGCCGCCGTTGCCGGGCCGGGGGGTGCGGGCCGGCTCACCGCGGAAGGCCACGTCGAACAGGCGCGGCAGGTCCGACTCGGGGATGCCGCCGCAGGTGTCGGCGACGGCCAGCCACGCCTGGTCGCCGTCGCGGCCGGCGTCGACCCGGACGGTGCCGTCCTCCGGGGTGTAGCGGACGGCGTTGAGCAGCAGGTTTCCCACCACCCGGCTCAGCTCCGGCTCGCTGGCGGTCACCGTCGGCCAGCCTGAGTCGGCGGCGACCAGTCGGATCCGGCGGGCCGCGGCCACCGGCGCGGTGCCCGCCAGGGCGTCGGAGACGACGTCGCCCAGCGGCACGGCCGACAGCGACAGTCGCAACGCTCCCGCGTTGATCCGGGACAGCTCGAACAGGTCGTCCACGAGGCGGGTCATCCGGTCGGTCTCCACCCGGATCCGGCGGTGGTACTCGCCGACCGTCTCCGGGTCGGCGACCACCCGGTCCTCCAGCGCCTCGGCCATGGCGCGCAGCCCCGCCAACGGCGTGCGCAGGTCGTGCGACACCCAGGCGACCAGGTCCCGGCGGCCCTTCTCGATCCGGCGTTCCCGCTCCCGGGCCTGGTCGGCCCAGACCGCCGCGGCCGCGAGCCGGCGGCCGAAGAGCCAGCCGACGGCGAGGCTGACCACCGCCGCCGCGGCGACGGTGATCAGCACCACCTCCAGGTCGTGCGGGGAGAGGAACATCGCCTCGGCGACCACCGCGACGCCGGCCGCCACGGCGGCCACCGTCGTGGCCAGCAGCACGGCGATGTGCACGGTGATCGACCGGCCGCGCAGCAGCCGCAGCGCCGCCGCGCCGAGCAGCCCGACGCAGCACGCGGCGGCGAGCGCCGCGCCGAAGATCAGTGCGAGGTCAGCCATCGACCGGCTCGTACCGGTAGCCCACGCCCCAGACCGTGACGATCCGGCGGGGCGTGGCCGGGTCGGTCTCGACCTTCTCCCGCAGCCGGCGCACGTGGACGGTCACCGTGGACTGGTCCCCGAAGTGCCAGCCCCAGACCCGTTCCAGCAGCTCGGCCCGGCGGAACGCCCGGGCCGGGTGGCGCATCAGGTGGGCGAGCAGGTCGAACTCGCGCAGGGTGAGGGCCAGCTCGCGGCCGTGCAGCCGGGCCACCCGCGGGCCGGTCCGCAGGGTGAGCCCACCGTCGGTGAGCACCTCGGTGTCCACCGCGGCCGGCTCGCCGCCGGCCCGGCGCAGCACCGACCGGACCCGCAGCACCAGCTCACGCGGGGAGAAGGGCTTGCTCAGGTAGTCGTCCGCGCCCAGTTGCAGGCCGAGGATCCGGTCGGCCTCGTCGCCGCGCGCGGTCAACATCACGATGGGTACGCCGTCCGGCCGTTCCCGCAGCCGCCGGCACACCTCCAACCCGTCCAGCACCGGCAGCATCAGGTCCAGCACCACCAGCTGCGGCGGCGCCGCGGCGACGGCGGCGAGCGCGGCGGCCCCGTCGGAGACGTGGTCCACCAGGTAGCCGGCGTGTGCCAGATAGCGGCAGACGACGTCGCTGACCGTCCGGTCGTCGTCGACGACCAGCACCCGTTGCGCCACGCGGACCTCCCCCTCGTGCCGGTCAGCGTAGCGGCGGGTCGCCGCCGGCGCGGCGCCGCGAAGCTTGCGATCCCCTTACGTCCCGCCCCGGAGCACCGCCTTCCAAAAGGGAGTCAGCCCGCCCGGGCGGAGACCCGCTCCGCCATCGCCTCGACCAGGTCCGCCCGGGCCCGCGCCACCCGGGACCGGATGGTGCCGACCGGGCAGTCGCAGACCCGCGCGGCCTCGGCGTAGGAGAGGCCGAGCAGCTGGGTGGCGAGGAACGCCTCCCGCCGCTCGGGCGGCAGTTGCCGCAGCAGCGCGTCGAGCACGACGGTGTTCTCGAAGCGGCCGGTGGCCGGCGGGTCCCAAACGTCCAGGGGCGCGGCCACCGGCCCGGCCCGGCGCGACCGGAGGTGGTCGGCGGCGACCCGCCGGGCGATGGCGAAGAGCCAGGTCCGCGCCGAGGACCGACCGGCGAACCGGGGCAGCGCGCGGATCGCCCGCAGGTACGTCTCCTGCACCAGGTCGTCGGTCTCGGCGTCGGTCAGCAGATGCCGCAGGAACCGCCAGGTCGGCGCCTGGGTGGCCCGGACGAACGCGGCCAGCGCCAACGGGTCGCCCCGCCCGGCGGCGAGCGCCCAGGCGTTGATCTGCGCGTCGTTCCGGTCCACCACGTCCTCCTCGCCGTCCCGGCACCCGCCCGCCACGACGGGTCGTGGTGGCGGCTCTTTCGTCTCGGCCGGTGGTACGGCCCGACACGGCGCGCGGTTCAACGGTCACGCTTCGGGGCAGCGCTCCGAGAGGGCGTAGCGGGCCAGCACCACGTCGCCGATCTGGCGTACCTCGACCACCCGGGCCCGGCGGCCCGGATGCCACGGGAAGGGGCCGTCGCCGACGAACCGGGGCGCCCGACGGTCGCCGACGAAGAAGGGCGCGACCACCAGGTGCAGCTCGTCGGCGAGGCCGGCGGTGAGGAACTGCGCGTGCACCGTCCCGCCGCCCTCCACCATCAACCGCCGCACCCCGCGGCCGGCCAGGTCCGCCAGTACCCGGTGGAGATCCGGCGGGTCACCGGCGTCGACCACGGTGGCCAGCCCGTCGAGCAGCTCGGCGGTCTTCTCCACCGCCGGGCGGGCGCAGTACACGATCTTCTCCGCGTCGCCGGCGGTGAAGAACCGCGCTGCCGGATCCAGGTCGCCCTGCACGGTCAGCGTCACCTTCACCGGCGACGGGGGCAGCCCGCGCGCCACCCGGGCCCGCCGCGACGACTCCGCCCGGACCAGCAGCCGCGGATCGTCCCGGCGGACCGTGCCCGCGCCGACCAGGATCGCGTCGCAGCCGGCCCGGACCCCGTCGACCCGGTCCAGGTCCTCGGCGTTGGACAGCAGCAGCCGCTGGTCGCTGACGTCGTCGATGTACCCGTCGATCGAGGTGGCGCAGCTGAGCAGCACGTACGGGCGGGCGCCGCCCGTCCCGGCGGGCGGGGGAGCCGACCCGCCCGTCACGTCAGCGACGGCTGGTCGGCGGTGCGGGTGGCGGCCCGGTCGGCCTTCGCGGCCAGGTAGTCCGCGTTGGCCGCGGAGACGTACACCCCGGTCGGCACCACCTCGGTCACCGTCACCCCGAGCCGGTCCAGCTGCTCGACCTTCTCCGGGTTGTTGCTCAGCAGCGCCAGCCGCTCGACCCCGAGCACCGCCAGCATCTGCGCGGCGGCCCGGTAGTCCCGCTCGTCCTCCCCGTGCCCGAGGGCCACGTTCGCCTCGTAGGTGTCCAGACCGGCGTCCTGGAGCGCGTACGCGTCCAGCTTCGGGTAGAGGCCGATGCCGCGCCCCTCCTGTCGCAGGTAGAGCAGGAAACCGCCGGCCTCGGCGATGCGCTGCACCGCCTCGCGCAGCTGCGGCCCGCAGTCGCAGCGCTGGCTGCCGAAGACGTCCCCGGTCAGGCACTCGCTGTGCGGACGGACCAGCGGCGCGGCCCCACCCGCCGCGCCGCGGCGCTGCGCGGCCGCCCAGTCGCCGAGCCCGAACGCGAGGTGTTCCCGACCGTCGACCAGCCCGTGGAAGGTGAAGACCCGGGCTGTCGTGGCGTACCCGTCGGGGAAGCGCAGCGGGACCGTGACCTGCGTGCGGACCGTCGCCACCGGCAGTGATTCGTACAACTTGTCTCCTCGGTCAGGCGCCGCCGGCCAGCCCGGCAGCGGGTACCGCGGCGGAACCACGGTGGTCCACCGTACGGGCCGACCGTGCGGTGGCCCGGACCGGACGTCGGCCGATCACCAGCACGGCGGCCCCCGGCAGCGCGGCGACCAGCACCAACGCCCCGTACACCAGCGCCGTGGAAACCCCCTGGGCGGCGCCCAGGCCGGCGGCTCCGAACGCCCACGCGGCCACCCCCTCGCGCGGTCCGAAACCGGCCACGTTGGCGGGCAGCGCCATCGCCAGCAGCGCCAGCAGGGTCAGCGGCAGCACCGTGGACAGCGCCGCGGTGGCGCCCGCGACGCGGGCGGCGAGCACGAACGTCGCCAGGTGGCCCAGCACCGCGACGACCGAGGTCAGCAGCACGCCCAGCCCGGTGCGCCGGTGCAGCAGACCGGCCCGGACGTCGGCGGCGGCGGCCCGCAGGGCGCGCGCCCGCCGGGACGGCCCCGACCGGGGCAGCACCCGGGCCAGCGCCACCACCACGACCCCCGCCGCCACCGCCAGCGCGATCGCCGCCGGCAGGTACGGCCGCACCGGGGACGGCAGCGCCAGCAGGATCACCACGGCGAGGGCGACCAGCACCACCTGGCCGGCGGCGCGTTCCCAGACCACCGCGCGGATGCCCCGGCCCACGTCACCGGCGTCGCGGCCGTGCCGCACCGCCCGGTGCACGTCGCCGAGCAGCCCGCCGGGCAGGGTCGCGTTGAGGAAGGTCGCCCGGTAGCAGTGGGCGACCGCGACGCCGAGCGGCAGCCGTACCCCGAGTCCCTCGGCGACCAGCCGCCAGCGCCAGGCGCAGCAGATCGTGCTGAGCGCGCCGAGCGCCAACGCGGCCAGCACCGCCGGGGCGTCGATGCGGCGCAGCCCGTCGACGAACGGGCCGGTGCCCAGCCACCACAGCAGCGCCGCCACCAGGGCGACCCCGCCGAGGTTGTTCACCCAGGACCAGGCCGAGCGGGCGGGCGGCGGGTCGCCGGCAGCCTCTGGCACGCGGAGCCTCCTCGAGAAGATCGTCATCCTCTTCCACGTAGCGGCCGGCCCGCCGGTTCATTCCACCCCGGCGAGCAGGTCGTCGTGCCCGACGGTCACCGTCAGCTCACCGGCCGCCGCCTCGGCCAGCCGGCGGCGGCCGTACTCGGTCGCCCGGTCGGCCAGCGTGGGATCCTGCTCGACGGCGGCGTCGAGCCAACCGGTGAACCACTCGGCGATCAGCTCGCCCTGCTCCGGGCCGAGCCGCCACGGGCTGGACCGGACGGTGACCGGCACCCCGTGCCGGGGGAACGCCGCCGCGCAGGCGGCCGCGGCGTCCGGCCCGAGCAGGGTCCGATCGTCGACGGTGCGGCGCTGGTGCGCGTCGAAGGCCGCCGCGACCGCCGCGTCCAGCGGGTAGGCGGGGGCGAGCGTCACCCGCCCCACCACGGAGAGGGTGAACAGGACCGGCCGGCCGGCGCCGACGCAGGCCGCCACGATCCGGTCGATCTCCTCGGCGGTCAGCATGTCCAGCAGCGCCGACGCGGTGACCAGGTCGGCGTCGGCCAGGTCGGCGTCGGTCAGCCGGGTGATGTCGCACCGCCGGGTCCGGATGGTCACCGGGCTGCCGTCGGCCGCGACGGGCGGTCGCGCGCCCGCCCGCGCCAGCAGGCCGGCGTCCCGGTCGTAGAGGACCCAGTGCTGCGGGCCGGGCAGTCGGGGGGCCAGCCAGCGTGCCATCGACCCGGTGCCGCTGCCCAGGTCGTGGACCACCAGTGGCCGGCCGGCGGGCAGCCGGACGCGGAGCCGGTCGACGAGGTCGCCGGCGCGGGCGGCGGCGTCGGCGGGCTCGCGCAGCCGCAGCCAGTCGGCGAACGGGTCGGTCGCGTGCGTGGTCATACCCTCACTCCGTCCAGGACGTGGGCGATCAACGTGCAGGTGGCCGGCCAGCCGGTCAGTTCGCCGCGCCGGTCCCGCGCCGCGCGGCGCAGCCGGTCCCGCAGGGCGGGCTCACCGAGCCAGCGGCGCAGCGCCCCGGCCAGCGCGGCCGGGTCGTCGGCGGGCACCAGCAGGCCGGGCCGCGCGCCGTCGGGCGCCCGCCCCAGCGCCTCGGGCAGCCCACCCACCCCGGTGCCCAGCACCGGGACGCCCCGGGCGAGGGCCTCGGTGACCACCATCCCGTACGTCTCGGCGCGCGAGGCGAGCACCAGCAGGTCGGCGGCGGCGTAGGCGGCGTCGAGCGCCGTGCCGGTGCGCGGGCCGCGGAGCCGGACCCGGGCGGCCAGCCCCGCCCGGTCCACCTGCCGGCGCAGCCCGGCCACGAAGTCGGGGTCGCGGGTGAGCGCGCCGACGCAGTCCAGCGTCCACGGCAGGTCGGCCACCGCGCCGAGGGCGCGCAGCAGCACGTCGTGTCCCTTGTGCCGGGTGACCGCCGCGACGCAGAGCAGCGCCGCGCCGCCCGGCGACCCGGGCGCCGGCTCGGCCCGGTCCACGCCGGGCCGAGCCACGTGCACCCGCTCCGGGCGCAGCGGGTACGTCTCCAGCAGCCGCTGCCGGGTCCACCCGCTGGTGGTCACCACCGCGGCGGCGCCGGCCAGCGCGGCGC
Source organism: Micromonospora psammae (assembly GCF_036902725.1). Taxonomy (NCBI): domain Bacteria; kingdom Bacillati; phylum Actinomycetota; class Actinomycetes; order Micromonosporales; family Micromonosporaceae; genus Micromonospora; species Micromonospora psammae. The sequence goes on from NZ_JBAKHM010000004.1 coordinate 221,385, forward strand.
CCTCGGCAGCGTCCTCCCGGGGCAGGTGCACCAGCACGACCAGCCGCAGCCGGCCGGCGTGCGCCGCCAGCACCTCCGGCACGACCGAGGCGACCAGCCCGTCGAGCAGCACCACCGTGCCGTCCGGCAGGGCCGCCAGCACCCCGGCGAGGTGGGTCCGCGCCGGTCCGTCGGGGCGCGGCCAGTCCCCGGGTACGCCGTGCTCGCGCACCGTCCACCCGGCCTCGGCGAGCCCGGCGCAGACCCGGCGGTCGTAGCGGTTGCCGCCGCTGGGCGTCGCCGGGTCGTCGATGTCGCCCGGCAGGACGACGTGCACCACCGGCACGGTCTACAGCGACCGTTCGTAGCTGGCCCAGGCGATGTGCGACTCGTGCAGCGTGACGGTGATCCCGGTCAGGCCGCGGGCGCCCTCGCCGAGCCCGCCGGCGCGCACCCGCTCGGCCAGCCGGTCGGCGACCGCGCGGGCCAGCACCTCGGTGGTGGTGTTGACGCCGGCGAAGTCGGGTTCCTCGTCGAGGTTGCGGTAGGTCAGCGCGGCGAGGACGGCCTTCAGCTCCTCGGTGGCCCGGCCGATGTCGACCACGATGCCGTCGGCGTCCAGGTCGGGCCGGCGGAACGTGGCGTCGACGACGAAGGTCGCCCCGTGCAGCCGTTGCGCCGGCCCGAACACCTCGCCCCGGAAGCTGTGGGCGATCATCATGTGGTCCCGTACGGTCACGCTGAACATCACGTCACTCCCCGTCGTAGGTGATCAGGTGGCAGAGCGCGGGGAGGGTCCCCGTGGCCAGTCGGTCGAGCACGTCGGGCAGCTCCGCGAAGCGGGACTCCCCGGTGAGCAGCGCGTCGTACGCCGGGTCGGCGAGCAGCTCCAGGGCGAGCGACAGCCGGTCGGCGAAGCTGCGCCGGGCCCGGGCCGGCGAGACGGTGCCGACCTGGCTGCCCCGGACGGTCAGCCGTCCGGAGTGGAACGCCCCGCCCAGGGAGAGCTCCACCGGCCGGTCGCCGTACCAGCTCAGCTCGACCACGGTGCCCTCCGGGGCGAGCAGTTCCAGCGACCGCTGCAACCCGGCGGCGGTGGCGCTGGCGTGCACCACCAGGTCCCGTCCGCCGGTCGCGGCGTCGGGCGGCGCGAAGCCCACGCCCAGCGCCGCGGCCACCGCCGCCCGGGCCGGGTCGGTGTCGACCAGCTCGACGCGCACCCCGGGGAAGCGGGCGAGCAGCGCCGCGACGGCGCAGCCCACCATGCCGCCGCCGACCACGCTGATCCGGTCGCCGACCATCGGCGCGGCGTCCCAGAGCGCGTTCACCGCGGTCTCCACGGTGCCGGCCAGCACCGCCCGCGCCGCCGGCACCCCGTCGGGCACCGGCGTCACCGCCTCCGCCGGTACGACGTACCGGGTCTGGTGCGGGTACAGGCAGAAGACGGTCCGCCCGCGCAGCCGCGCCGGGCCCGCCTCGACCACCCCGACGTTGAGGTAGCCGTACTTGACCGGGGCGGGGAAGTCGCCCTCCTGGAACGGGGCGCGCATCACGGCGTGCTGGCTCTCCGGCACGCCACCGGTGAAGACCAGCGTCTCGGTGCCCCGGCTGACCCCGCTGTGCAGGGTGCGGACCAGCACCTCGTCGGGGCCGGGCTCGGGCAGCGTCACCGACCGGATCTCACCGAGACCCGGGGAGCGCAGCCAGAAGGCGCGGGCGTCGCGGGTCACGGGGAGTTCTCTCCTCATCTGGCCGGGCAGCGGACCGTACGCCCCGCGGTGCGGGTGCACCGTCGGGGGGCGTCGATCATAGACACGGCGGCGGGGCGCGCACGGTTCAGCGGCGGTCCGTGCGCCGCCCGGCCGCCGACCTACCCGGCGCGGTCGGCCTGGTGAAGCCGGTCACCGGAGCGCCGGGCGGCGGGCACCACCAGCGGGGTGCCGGTCTCCGGGTCCTCGACGATCCGGCAGGCCAGCCCGAACACCTCCTCGACCAGCGCCGCGGTGACGACCTGCTTCGGGTCACCGGCGGCGACCACCCGGCCGTCGCGCATGGCGATCAGGTGGGTGGCGTACCGGGCCGCGTGGTGCAGGTCGTGCAGGACCGCCACCACCGTGCGGTCCTGCTCCGAGTGCAGCCGGGCGCAGAGCTCCAGCACCTCGATCTGGTGGGCGATGTCCAGCCAGGTGGTGGGCTCGTCGAGCAGCAGCAGGGGCGTCTGCTGGGCCAGCGCCATCGCGATCCAGGCCCGCTGCCGCTGGCCGCCGGAGAGTTCGTCGACCGGCCGGCCGGCCAGCGCGGCGACGCCGGTGGCGGCCATCGACTCCGCCACCACCCGTTCGTCCTCGCGGGACCACTGCCGCAGCAGCCCCTGGTGCGGGTACCGGCCCCGGGCGACGAGGTCGGCCACGGTGATGCCGTCCGGCGCGGTCGCCGACTGCGGCAGCAGCCCGAGGGTACGGGCCACCGCCCGCGACGGCAGCGCGTGGATGTCCCGCCCGTCCAGCAGCACCGTGCCGGCGTGCGGGCGCAGCGTCCGCGCCAGGGCGCGCAGCAGGGTGGACTTGCCGCAGGCGTTCGGCCCGATGACCACCGTGAAGGACCGGTCCGGCACGTCGACCGTCAGCCCCTCGGCGACGGTGCGCCGCTCGTACGCCAGGGTCAGGTCGACCCCGCCCAGCCGCGTTCCTCCGGACACGTGCCCCTCCTCAGATCCGTCCCGCGCGCCGCTGCGCGGCGAGCAGCCACACCAGGTACGCCCCGCCCAGCGCGCCGGTCACCACGCCGACCGGCAGCTGCTGCCCGGCGATCGCGCGCTGGGCGACCAGGTCGGCTGCGAGCAGCAGTGCCGCCCCGGTCAGCGCGGAGGCCACCAGGTTCGGGCCGGGCGCGCGGGTCAGCCGCCGGGCCAGGTGCGGCGCGGTGAGCGCCACGAACGACACCGGCCCGGCGGCGGCGGCCGCCGCCGCGGCGAGCAGCACCGCCGTGCCGAGCAGCAGCTGCCGGACCCGGGACACGGGCACCCCGAGCGCGGTGGCCGAGTCGTCGCCCAGCTCGATGGTCGACAGTGCCCGGCCGCCGAGCAGGACCACCGGCGTCAGCGCCGCGAGGACGGCCAGCAGCGGCCCGGCCTGGGCCCAGCCGCGCCCGTCGAGGCTGCCGGTTAGCCAGAGCACCGCCCGCGCGGCGTCCATCAGGGGCGCCCGGGTGAGCAGCCAGCCGTTGACGCCGGTGAGCATCGCCATGACCCCGATGCCGACGAGGACCAGCCGGTGGCCGGCGAGTCCGTGCCGGCCGGCGACGGCCCGGATCAGCAGTCCGCTGGCGACGCCGCCGGCCACCGCCGCGCCGGAGAGCGCGAGGCTGCTGCCGCCGGCCACCACCACGACGAGCGCGCCGGTGGCCGCCCCCTGGGTGATGCCGAGCACGTCGGGGCTGCCGAGCGGGTTGCGCAGCAGGGACTGGACGACCGCCCCGGCCAGCGCCAGCGCCGCGCCGGCGCCGAGGGCGGTGGCCAGCCGAGGCAGTCGCAGCTCGCGGACGATGAACGTCTCGGCGGGGCTGCCCTGCCCGGTGAGGGTGCGCAGCACGTCGGCCGGGCTCATCGGGTAGTCGCCGCCGCCGACGGCGAGCACCGCGAGGGTGAGGACGAGCAGCGTGCCGAGGGCGCCGACGGCGAGCGACCGGGCGCGCCAGCGCAGGGAGAGCCCGCCGGGGGTGCGCAGTACGGTCATCGCCGGACCACCAGCCGCAGGAAGAGCGGGCCGCCGAGCACGGCGGTGACCAGGCCGACCTGGAGTTCGCCGGGCCGGCCGAGCACCCGGCCCAGGACGTCGGCGCCGAGCAGCAGGACCGGCGCGAGCACCGCGCTGGCGGGCAGCAGCCAGCGCAGGTCCGGGCCGGTCAGCGCGCGGACCAGGTGCGGCACCAGCAGCCCGACGAAGACGATCGGGCCGCAGGCGGCGGTGGCGGCTCCGCAGAGCAGCGTGACGGCGACGATGCCCGCCGCGCGGAGCAGGGTGGGTCGGGCGCCGAGCGCCCGCGCGGCGTCGTCGCCGAGGGCCAGCGCGTTGAGCGGGCGTGCGGCCGCCAGCCCGACCAGCAGTCCGGCGGCGATGAAGGGCGCCACGGCGCGGACGGTGGCGAACTCGGCGCCGGCCAGTGAGCCGACCGTCCAGAACCGCAGCCGGTCCAGCGAGGCGGCGTCGAGCAGCATCACCGCGCTGACGTAGGAGTAGAGCACCGCGTTCAGCGCCGCGCCGGCCAGCGCCAGGCGTTCCGGGGTGGCGCGGCGGCCGCCGCCGACGGCGTACACCAGGGCGGCGACGGTGGCCGCGCCGAGCAGGGCGAACCACAGCCAGCCCTGGACGGTGCCGACACCGAGCAGCGCGGTGGCGGTGGCGACGGCGGCGGACGCGCCGGCGTTGATGCCGAGCAGCCCGGGGTCGGCGAGCGGGTTGCGGGTCAGCGCCTGCATCAGGGTCCCGGCCACGCCGAGCGCGGCGCCGGCGAGCAGGCCGAGCAGCGTGCGGGGCAGCCGCATCCGGTGCACCACCGCGTGGTCGGGGGAGGTGGCGGAGACCAGGCCGTGCCAGACCTCGACGGGGGAGAGCTGCTTGGCGCCGACCGCGATGCTCAGGCCGGCGACGGCGGCCAGCAGCAGTACGGCGGCGAACAGGCCGGCGGCGCGGGCGGCGTCCCGGTGGCGGGCGGGGGTGACCGGGGGCGCCGTGGCGGTGGGCGTGGTGACGGACAGTGTCGGCTCCACTCTGGTGCGAAACGACGCGCCGCCGGTTGACAGCGTCTTAGGTTAGGTTAACCTAACCCAGCCGTCGCGGATCATCGCGGTCCGGGCCTGATCGAAAGACGCCATCCATGCCTGCTTCCTCCTCCACCCCGTTCCGCCTCACCCGCCGGGGCCTCTTCGCCGTCGGCGGTGCCGCCGCCCTGACCACCCTCCTCGCCGCGTGCGGCGACACCGAGGACGCGGCAGCTCCGCGGGCGTCCTCCGGCCCCTGGTCGTTCACCGACGACCGCGGCCGGAAGGTCGACGCGGCGAGCGCGCCGACCCGGGTGGTGGCCTTCACCGGGGTGGCCGCCGCCCTGGTCGACTTCGGACTCGACAAGCAGATCGTCGGGGTGTTCGGGGAGACCACCCGCCCGGGCGGCGCGGCCGACCCGCAGGCCGGCGACCTCGACGTCGACCAGGTCACCGTCCTCGGCAACGTCTGGGGCGAGTTCAACGTCGAGAAGTACGCCGGCCTCCGCCCCGAGCTGCTGGTCACCCACATGTACGACCCCGGCGCCCTCTGGTACGTCCCCGACGAGAGCCGCGACAAGATCCTCGCCCTGGCGCCCAGCGTCACCGTCACCACCGCCCGGGTGCCGATGACCCGGCCGATCGAGCGCTACGCCGAGCTGGCCCGCTCGCTCGGTGCCGACCTGACCGCGAAGAAGGTCACCGACGCCAAGGCCCGCTTCGACGCCGCCGCCGAGTCGGTCCGCCAGGCGGTCAAGGCCAACCCCGGCATCCGGGTGCTGGCCGCCTCCGGCAGCCCCGACCTGTTCTACGTCTCCAACCCCAAGGTCAGCACCGACCTGATGTACTTCGCCGAACTCGGCGTCGACATCGTGGTGCCGAACAAGCTCGCCTCCGGCGACTACTTCGAGAGCCTGAGCTGGGAGAACGCCGGCAAGTTCCCCGCCGACCTGATCCTGCTGGACAACCGCGCCACCGCGTTGCAGCCGAAGGACCTCGCCGCCAAGCCCACCTGGCAGCAGCTCCCGGCCGTGCGCGCCAACCAGGTCACCGGCTGGGACGCGGTGCCCCGCTTCTCGTACGCCGGCGCGGCGCCGCTGCTGGAGAACCTCGCCGCGGCCATCCGCTCCGCCAAGCGGCTCGGCTGACGCCGGTGACGACCGCGACCGTCGCCCCCGCCCTGCGCTACCGCTTCTACCGCGCCCGGGTCCTGGCGGCCCGGCGGATCGGCGCCTCGCTGATCCGGGTCACCTTCGGCGGGGAGGAGTTGGCCGGCTTCGCCGGTGGCGGCCGGGACCAGAGCGTCTCGCTCTTCCTGCCCCACCCCGGGCAGCCCGAGCCGGTCCTCCCGCTCGACGCCGGCGAGGACTGGTACGCCCACTGGCGGGCCGCCGACCCGGCGGTCCGCGCGGTGATGCGGTCCTACACCATCAGCGGACAGCGGCCGGAGCGCTCCGAGGTGGACATCGACTTCGTCCACCACGGGGACACCGGTCCGGCCTCCCGCTGGGCTAGCCGGGCGCGGCCGGGGGACCGGGTGGTGCTGCTCGGCCCGGCGGTGGCGGACAACCGCAGCGTCTGCTTCCGGCCACCGCCCGGCACCGAGCACGTGCTGCTCGCCGCCGACGAGACGGCGCTGCCCGCGGCGGCCGGCATCCTGGCCTGGCTGCCCGCCGGCACCACCGTCCGGGCGTGGCTGGAGGTGCCGGCGGCCGCCGACATCCGGGAACTGCCCACGCGGGCGAGCGCCGAGCTGCGCTGGCTGGTCCGGGGGAGCACCCCGCCGGGCAGCGGCCCGCTGGTCGAGGCGGTCCGGGCGGCCCGGCTGCCCGCCGGCGTCCCGTACGCCTGGATCGCCGGCGAGTCCGCGACGGTGCGCGCGGTCCGCCGGCACCTGGTCGCCGAACGTGGCCTGGACCGGCGGCGGGTGACCTTCGCCGGCTACTGGCGGCGCGGCGTCTCGGAGGAGGAGCTGCGGGAGGCGAGCGCGGGAGCAGGCTAGGCGGCCTCAGCGGCCGGCCGGGGGCGGCGGCCCGGCAGGCCCGGCAGCGACTCCCGCGGGTCGTCCCGACGCGGGGCGGCGCTCTCCTCCGGCGCGCCGCCGGAGAGCTCCAGGGCCCGCCGGCCGTTGCGCGCCGCGTCGCACGGCCACTCCTGGTGGCCGCAGAGCAGGTTGTCGCAGCGCCCGGTCGCGTCCGGCTGGTGCGCGTCGACCACGTCGACGGCGAGCCGCCACAGCAGCGGGTCGGTCACTCCGGCGGGCGCGATGCCCGCGTCACGCGGCTGCGGTCGGTCGGTCTCGGACACGGTGTCTCCCTCGGTCGGTGCAGAGGAGAAAGTCTCCACCCACGCACCCGCTAAACCCCTGGTCGGAGTGGCCAACGCCACTGTGCGGGTTCGACCCGCCCACCGCGGGCACCCTGGTCGGATGACGCAGCGACGAGTGACCCCGGAAGCGCTGGGCGCCTGGCTGGTGAAGGGCAACGCCGACGCGGTCGACCTGGCCGCCCGCTTCGCCGCCGACCCGGAGGTGACCAGTTGGTGCGTCCGCCCCGGTTACCGGACCCGGCTGATGCGCGCCGGCCAGCCGGTGCTGCTCTGGGCCAGCGGCAGCCGTCGCCGGCTGCCGTACGGGATCTGGGGGGTGGGCCGGGTCGCCGCCGCGCCGGTGCCGGGCGGGCCCGGCGAGCCCTGGACGGTGCCGCTGGAGCTGACCGTGCTGCCGGTGGGCGACCGGGTGCCCCGGGAGGTGCTCCGCGCCGACCACCGGTTGGCCGGCGTGGAGGTGCTCCGCCAGCCGCAGGGAGCGAACCCGTCCTGGCTGACCGTCGAGGAGTACGCCGCCCTGCGCGAGCACCTGCCGGCGTGACGTCCGCCCTTGCTATGCAACTCGTTGCATAGCAAGATGCCCGCATGGCCCTCGAACACGCGATCCTGGTCTCCCTGCTGGAGCGGCCGGCGTCCGGATACGAGCTGGCCCGTCGCTTCGACCGGTCCATCGGCCGGTTCTGGACCGCCACCCACCAGCAGATCTACCGCGTGCTCAAGCGGATGGAGGCCGACGGCTGGGTCACCGCCGAGGAGGTCGGGCAGGACGGCCGCCCCGACAAGCGGTGCTGGTCGGCGGCGGCCCCCGGCCGGACCGCCCTCGCCGACTGGCTGCGCGCGCCCGTGCAGCCCGAGGCGGTCCGCCACGAGCTGGCCGTCAAGATCCGCGGGGCCGCCTTCACCGACCGGGCGGGCCGCGCGGCGCTGGTCGCCGAGGTCGAGCGCTACCGCGCCGACCACGAGGCCGTGCTCGCCAGCTACCTCACCGGCGAGCGACGCGACTTCCCCGCCCCCCGCCCCGCCGACCCGGTGGCGTCGCTCCAGCACGTCGTGCTGCGCGGCGGCATCGCCTACGAGCGGATGGTGCTGGCCTGGCTCGACGACGTCCTCACCACCCTGCGCGACCTCGACCGCTGACCCCCACCTCGCCGAAGGGACCCCCATGGCCGACCCGCTGCTCAACCCGCGCACCTACGACCCCGCCCACCTCGACACCGAGTCCCGCCGGCTGCTGCGCGCCACCGTCGACTGGTTCGAGAGCCGTGGCAAGAAGGCGCTGGTCGACAGCTACAACGACCACTCCTGGTACGGCGACTTCCTGGAGTTCGCCGCCAAGGAACGGCTCTTCGCGACCTTCTGCACCCCGGCCGCGGACGGCGGCGGCGACCCGGCCAAGCGTTGGGACACCGCCCGCAACGCCGCGCTCAGCGAGGTGCTCGGCTTCTACGGCCTGGGCTACTGGTACACCTGGCAGGTGACCGTCCTCGGCCTCGGTCCGGTCTGGCAGAGCGACAACGCCGCCGCCCGGGCCCGTGCCGCCGAGCTGCTCGACGCCGGGCACGTGATGGCCTTCGGCCTCTCCGAGCGCGGCCACGGCGCGGACATCTACTCCACCGACATGCTGCTCACCCCGGACGGCGACGGCGGCTTCCGGGCCACCGGTGGGAAGTACTACATCGGCAACGGCAACGTCGCCGGCCTGGTCTCCGTCTTCGGCCGCCGCGCCGACGTCGAGGGCCCCGAGGGGTACGTCTTCTTCGCCGCCGACAGCCGGCACCCCGCGTACCGGCTGGTACGCAACGTGGTGAACGCGCAGATGTACGTCAGCGAGTTCCGGTTGGAGGACTACCCGGTGCGCGCCGAGGACGTGCTGCACACCGGCAAGGCCGCCTTCGACGCCGCGCTCAACACGGTCAACGTCGGCAAGTTCAACCTCTGCACCGCCTCGATCGGCATCTGCGAGCACGCCATGTACGAGGCGGTCACCCACGCCCATAACCGGGTGCTGTACGGCCGGCGCGTCACCGACTTTCCGCACGTGCGCCGGGAGCTGACCGACGCGTACGCCCGCCTGGTGGCGATGAAGCTGTTCAGCGACCGGGCGGTGGACTACTTCCGCTCGGCCGGTCCGGACGACCGGCGCTACCTGCTGTTCAACCCGATGACCAAGATGAAGGTGACCACCGAGGGCGAGAAGGTGATCGACCTGCTCTGGGACGTCATCGCCGCCAAGGGCTTCGAGGCGGACACCTACTTCGACAAGGCGGCCCGGGACATCCGCGGCCTGCCCAAGCTCGAGGGCACCGTGCACGTCAACCTGGCGCTGATCCTGAAGTTCATGGCCAACTACCTGTTCCAGCCGGCCGAGTTCCCGCCGGTGCCCACCCGGCACGACCCGGCCGACGACGAGTTCCTGTTCCGGCAGGGCCCGGCCCGGGGGCTCGGCGCGATCCGGTTCCACGACTGGCGGGCCGCGTACGACGCGCACGCCGACGTGCCGAACGTCGCCCGGTTCCGGGAGCAGGCCGACGGGCTCTGCGCGCTGCTGGCCGCGCACGCCCCGAGCGAGGAGCAGCAGCGCGACCTGGACTTCCTGCTCGCCCTCGGGCAGCTCTTCGCGCTGGTCGTCTACGGCCAGCTGATCCTGGAGCAGGCCGAGGCGACCGACCTGGACCGCGACCTGCTGGACGAGATCTTCGACATCCTCGTCCGCGACTTCTCCGGCTACGCCACCGAGCTGCACGGCAAGCCGACCGCCACCGAGGAACAGGCCGCCTGGGCGCTGACCCAGGTCCGCCGCCCGGTGCCCGACCCGCGGCGCACCGCCCGGGTCTGGTCCCAGGTGGAGGCACTCTCCGACGCGTACGAGATGAACCCCTGACGGCCCCCGTCCCCGGGTTGGCCCACGCTTCGCGGCGTGTCGGGGTGTCCGAGCCCGCTGACACCCCGACCCGCCGCGAAGCGGGTGGATCAAGCGTCGATCGTGGCGACCAGCCCGTACAGCCCGGGCCAGAGCCGCCTCATCGGGCGGGCTGCCAGCCGGGCCGGCCGAGCAGGTAGCCCAGCCGATGCCGCCAGCAGGTGGCCGAGCGCAAATCCGCCCAGATCGCCGCGTACTCGTGGGTGGCCACCCGCAGCGGGTTGTAGGTGTCGATGTTCTTGGTCAGGCCGTAGCGGACGGCGGCGCGTTCGGGCTCGAAGCTGCCGAAGAGGCGGTCCCAGACGATCAGGATGCCGCCGTAGTTGCGGTCGAGGTACTCGGTGTTGGCGCCGTGGTGGACCCGGTGGTGCGACGGGGTATTGAAGATCCATTCGATCGGCCGGGGCAGCACGTCGATCCGCTCGGTGTGCAGGAAGAACTGGTACAGCAGGTTGATCGACTGCTGGAGGAAGATCATCCACGGCGGGATGCCGAGCAGCGCCAGCGCCAGCCAGAACGGCAGCGAGGTCATCGGCGTCGTCCAGCCCTGCCGCAGCGCGGTGGAGAGGTTGTAGAACGTGCTGGAGTGGTGCACCACGTGGGCGGCCCAGAAGAGGCGCACCTCGTGGTGGGTGCGGTGGAACCAGTAGTAGGCCAGGTCGTCGGCGAAGAAGAGCAGCACCCAGGTCCAGACGCTGGTGGGGGAGAGCTGCACCGGGGCGAGGGTCCACAGCCCCACGTAGAGGCCGACGGTGAGCAGCCGCCAGGGGGCGCCGATGAGCACGCTCCCGACGCCCATGGTGAGGCTGGTGGTGGTGTCGCGCAGCTCGTAGCCGCGTTCGTCGTCGTCGGGGGCGAACCGGTACGACAGCGCTTCCACGACGACGAGCAGCAGGAACGCGGGTACGGCGTAGAGCACGGCGGGGATCATGCCCGGCATTCCCTTCCTGGTGGGGTGGGGGAGGTGAGCGCCGCGGTGAGCAGCGCGTGGGCCTGCGCGGCGGCATCGGCGCCGCGCCCGTCGGCGATCGCCTCGGCCAGCCGGCGGTGGCCGGTGACGTCCAGCAGCTCGGCGGCGCGGCGCTCGGGCGGTACCTCGCCGACGGCGACCGCCCCGGCGACCAGGCTGTTGAAGGCCAGCAGGTAGGCGGTGTTGCCGGAGCCGTCGATGATGTGCCGCCAGAGCAGGATGTTGGCCTGGTGCATGGCGTGCAGGTCCGGGGCGAGCGCCGCGTACGCCTCGACGTCGCGGGTGACGCTGCGCTTCAGCTCGGGGTCGGCCCGCTCGGCGCAGAGCCGGGCGGCGTCCACGCCGACGCAGGCCCGCATCTCCAGCATGTCCCGTACCAGCGTCTCGACCGGGAGCACGTCGCCGGACTGCACGAGGGAGAGGGCCAGGTCGAGACCGGCGTGCACCCGCCAGTCGAGCACCCGGGTCGCGCCGCCCTGGCTGACCCGGAGCAGGCCGAGCTGTTGCAGCCGGCGCAGCGCCTCGCGGACGGCGTGCCGGTTGACCGCGAACGCGGCGGCCAGTTCCCGCTCGCCGGGCAGCGGGTCGTCGGGGCGGTAGCGACCGCTGACGATGGCGTCGCGGAGCTGGCCGAAGACGTGGTCGGCGACCGAGCTGCGGGGGACGGGTACGAAGGCCACGCCAGAAGTGTGACCCCGGGCACATCAACCCGTCAACAGGTTGGACCAGTTCGCGTACCCGAAAAACGACGGCGGCCGGGTGGTCCCACCCGGCCGCCGTCGCGTCGAACTCAGGCCCGGCCGCGCTCCCGCCGGTAGCGGCGGATCAGCCCGGCGGTGGAGGAGTCCACGTCGGAGAGGTCCGGAGCGTCGCCGGTCAGCTTCGGCGCGAGCTGGTTGGCCATCACCTTGCCCAGCTCCACACCCCACTGGTCGAACGGGTTGATGTCCCAGATCGCGCCCTGGGTGAAGACGATGTGCTCGTAGAGGGCGATCAGCTGACCGAGGGTGCCCGGGGTCAGCTTCGGCGCGATGATCGAGGTGGTCGGGTGGTTGCCCGGCATCACCCGGTGCGGCACCACGCCCGCCTTCGTGCCCTCCGCCTCGACCTGCTCCTTCGTCCGCCCGAACGCCAGGGCGGCGGTCTGCGCGAAGAAGTTCGACATGAACAGGTCGTGCATCTCGCCGAGGTCGTGGTTGGGCTGGCTGAACGCGATGAAGTCGGCCGGGATCAGCAGCGTGCCCTGGTGGATCAGCTGGTAGAAGGCGTGCTGACCGTTGGTGCCCGGCTCGCCCCAGAAGATCTCGCCGGTCGCGTAATCCACCGGGGCGCCGTCCAGGGTCACCGACTTGCCGTTGCTCTCCATGGTCAACTGCTGCAGGTACGCCGGGAACCGGTGCAGGTACTGCGAGTACGGCAGCACGGCGTGGGTCTGCGCGCCCAGGAAGTCGACGTACCAGATGTTGAGCAGGCCGAGCAGGGCCGGGAGGTTGCGCTCCACCGGCGTGGCCCGGAAGTGCTCGTCCACGGCGTGGTAGCCGGCCAGCAGTTCGCGGAACCGGTCCGGCCCGACGGCCAGCATCACCGACAGGCCGACCGCCGAGGGCAGCGAGTACCGGCCACCCACCCAGTCCCAGAAGCCGAACATGTTCTCCGGGTCGATGCCGAAGTCGCGGACCCGCTGCTCGTTGGTGCTCACCGCGACGAAGTGCTTCGCGATCGCCGCGTCGTCCTCGGCGTCCAGCCCGGACAGCAGCCACGTCCGCGCCTGGTCGGCGTTCGCGAGGGTCTCCTGGGTGGAGAACGTCTTCGACACCACCACGAAGAGCGTGGTGGCCGGGTCCAGGTCGTGGGTCTTGTCGTGGATGTCGGTCGGGTCGATGTTCGACACGAACCGGCAGGTGATCCCCGCGTCCCGGTACGCCTTGAGCGCCTCGTACGCCATCACCGGCCCGAGGTCCGACCCGCCGATGCCGATGTTGACCACGGTGCTGATCCGCTCGCCGGTGTGCCCGCGCCACTGGCCGGAGCGGACCCGCTCGGCGAACGCCGCCATCCGGTCCAGCACCCGGTGCACGTCGGCGACCACGTCCTGGCCGTCGGCGATCAGGGTGGCGTCCCGGGGCAGCCGCAGCGCGGTGTGCAGCACCGCCCGGTCCTCGGTGGAGTTGATGTGCCGCCCGGCGAACATCGCGCAGATCCGGTCGGTCAGCCGGACCCGCTCGGCCAAGGCGGTGAGCAGGCCCAGCGTCTCGTCGGTGACCAGGTTCTTGCTGTAGTCGACGTGCAGGTCGGCGACCTCGCCGGTGAGCCGCTCACCCCGCTGCGGGTCGGCCGCGAACAGCTCCCGCAGGTGGGTGCCGCGGATCGTCTCGGCGTGCTTGCGCAGCGCCTGCCATTCGTCGGTGGTGGTCACACTCGCAGCCATCGGGTCGATCTTCTCCTTCACGACGGTTCGCCGGCGGCCCTCGTCGCACCCGCCGCCGGCTCGCCGTCCAGCCTGCCACCCGGGGCGGGCCGGCGCGACGTGACGCGGCAGACCCGCCCCGCCGGGGGTGGCCGACGACACGCCGCTGCGACACCTGTACGACACGCCGCTCACGCGGAGACACCGCGTCGTAGCCGACAGTAGGCTCGCTCTGCCCTGCCACCTCGGCCCGGGAGGACCCATGGCGACGGTGATCGGCCCCCGCCGCTCGTCCGGACGGGACGCTCCGTCCGACGACGCCGACGAGCTGGACCTGCCGGAGCTGGAGGACGGCCACTGGATGCACCGCGCGACCGAGTTCGCGCACACCAGCTTCCGGTCCGTCGCCCGGCGGCTGCCCCACCTGGTCCGGGAGGCGGTCGCGCTGGCCTGGGCCACCAGCCGGCGGGACACCCTGGCGGCGATCGGCCTGAACCTCGCCGCCGGGGTGATGACCACCCTCGGGCTGCTCGCCACCACCGGCGTGCTGCGGGAACTCTTCGCCGGCGGTCCGACCCCCGACCGGGTCCGCGCCGCGCTGCCGTCGCTGGTCCTGGCCGCGCTGGCGGTGAGCGCCCGGGGTGCGCTCACCGTGGCCGCCGGCTGGGCGCAGGCCCGGCTGATCCCGCAGATCAACTACGAGGTGGAGCTGCGGCTCTTCGAGGCCACCACGGCGGTGGAGCTGGCCGCCTTCGACGACGCCGGCTTCGCCGAGGAGATGGACCGGGTCCGGGACCGGGGAATGGCCGAGGCGGCGTCCATCGTCGACCACACGGTCAACCTGATCACCGGGGTGGTCGGCGTGCTGGCCACCGCCGTGGCGGTGACCGTGATCCAGCCCGTGCTGCTGCCGTGCCTGCTGCTCGCCGCGGTGCCGCAGGCGGTCACCGCGGTGCGGATGGCCCGCCGCCAGTACCTCGCCATGCTGGCCCGGATCACCCGCCGCCGCCGGATGTGGATGCTGGCGCACCTGATGGCCAACCGGCGCACCGCCGTCGAGGTCCGGGCCTACCAGATGCGCGACTTCCTGCTCGCCGAGTTCCGCCGGATGATGACCGTGGAGACCCGGGCCGAGCTGCGCCTGGCCCGGGCGCAGAGCGCCACCCGGGCGTTCGGCATGTCCGCCGCCGGCACCGCCGCCTTCGGCCTGTACGCCGTGCTCGGCGGGCTGCTGCTCACCGGGGTGGTCGCGTTGGCCGCCGCGGCGACCGCCCTGCTGGCGCTCCAGTCCGCCCGGTCCAGCCTCGGCATCGCCGTCTTCGCCACCAACAACCTCTACGAGGACGCCCTCTACTACCAGGACTACCGGGACTTCCTCGACCGGGCGCGGGGGCGGATCGCGGCGGGGCAGGGCCGCCCGGCGCCCGGGTTCGACACCATCGCGCTCGACGGGGTGAGCCTCCGCTACCCGGACACCGACACCCCGGCGGTGGACGAGGTCACCCTGACCGTCCGCCGGGGCGAGGTGGTCGCCCTGGTCGGCGAGAACGGCTCCGGCAAGACCACGCTGGCCAAGCTGATCGCCGGCCTCTACCGCCCCACCGGCGGGGTGATCCGCTGGGACGGCGTCGACGCCGCCGAGCTGGACCCGGCGGAGATCGCCGCCCAGGTGGCGGTGATGACCCAGGAGTGGTGGAAGTTCCCCTTCACCGCCGGCCAGAACATCCGCATCGGCCGGCACGACCGCCCCGCCGACCAGGGCGGCCCGACCGTCGAGGACGCCGCCCGGGCCGCCGCCGCGCACGACATGATCGCCGGGCTGCCGTTCGGGTACGACACCCTGCTCGACCGGGAGTTCAAGAACGGCCACGACCTCTCCGGCGGCCAGTGGCAGCGGCTGGTCGCCGCGCGGGGCCTCTACCGGGACGCGCCCCTGCTGATCTGCGACGAGCCCTCCGCCGCCCTCGACGCCCGGGCCGAACACGCCCTCTTCCAGCACCTGCGCCGCCGCCCCGACCGCACGGTCGTGCTGATCACCCACCGGCTGGCCAACGTCCGGCACGCCGACCAGATCTTCGTGATGGACCACGGCCGGCTCGTCCAGCAGGGCACCCACGACGAGCTGATGGCCGCCGGCGGGCTCTACCGGGAGCTGTTCGACCTCCAGGCCAGCGGCTACCTGGCCGGCACGCCGGACTAGGTGCTGCGGGGCAGGAGGTTGTCGACAGCCCCGGCTCCCAGGTATGTATGCGTTTCGCATAGACTTTGCCCATGGAGTCAGCACTGGAAGCAGCCATCAACGAGTGGCACGTGAGCGTGAACGACGGCGACCTGCAGCGGTCAGCGAGGGCGGTCGGTGATCCGATCGTCGTGATGGGCCCGAAGGGCGCTGGCCCGATCACGCCCGAGCAGTTCGCAGAGTGGGTGGAACGCTCGGGGATCAAGCTGATCCCGCGGTCGTGGCATCCGGTCAGTGAGCGCCTGATGGTCGTGGAGGAGGACGCCACCTGGCCTGAGAGCGAGGCCCCGACTCGGGTGGCGACGGTGTTCCGGGTAGCCGGAGAGAAGGTCACCGCCGCTCTCCGACTGCCTGATCTGGAGTCAGCGCTGGAGCTCGCCTACCTCTGCCGCGAGATGGCGGCCACCGAATGAGCAGCTCAGGGCCGGGACAGGCCCTGTTCGCGTTCGTCCGGCACTGGTCGCGTAGGGCATCGGCCAGCGACCACGAGGTTGCCGAGCAGGGCCGGCTCGTGCTCGTCACCGAGGCTGTCCATTCGCTGACTCAGCGGGGGATCCCGGCAACGGTCAATGCCGTCGCCCACGAGATCGGCATCGACCAGAGCGGAGCATCGCGACTGGTCAAAAGCGCGACAGCGGCCGGATACCTGACCATGCGGGCACCGGAAACGGACGGTCGCCGACGGCAGGCGACGGTCACCCCCTCCGGCCACACCATGCTGGAACAAGCTCATGACTGGCAGGAGCAGGTCTTCGACCGGCTGGCGGAAGGCTGGAGCGAGCGGCAGCGCCGCGAATTCCACCAGGCGATGAAGGACCTGGTCGACCGGTCCTACGCGTTGGACGCGTGACCCACGAAGGCGGGTGGCCTGCCGGCGGCGCCGCCCCTGGCGGCGCGACGGAGCCGGCCGGCGGCGATCAGCGCCGGCGCGCGAAGAAGTCGGCCATCGCCCGGGTGTGGGTGGAGAAGGCCAGCTCGACCGGCTCGGTGAGCACCAGCCACTCGGTGGCCTCCTCGGTGGGTGCCGACGACGGCAGCTCATCGGCCGGCCGCTCCGGCAGCTCGCCGAAGACCATCATGGTGCCGCCGGCCGGAGCGCCGTGCACCGCGAAGAGCCGCGCCTCGTCGGCCGCCCCGATCAGCCCGGTCTCCTCCCGAAGCTCCCGGACCAGCGCGTCGGACCACTCCTCGCCGTACTCGATGAAGCCGCCAGGGAGCGCGAGCAGGCCGCGGGCCGGCTCGATGTCGCGGCGGACCACCACCAGGCCCACCCCGGCGTCGGTGCGGACCGGCAGCAGCGCCACCGCGACCGGCAGCGGGTTGCGCCACACCGTCTCGCCGCAGGCCACGCAGACGCGGGGCCAGCCGGCGTCCGCCGGGTAGGCGGCGCCGCAGAAGGAGCAGTGCGAGTACGGAGAGCCGGTCATGTCGCCGCACGTTACCGCCCCGGGCCGCCCCGCGCCCGGTCCTCCGGTCGCCCGCCGGATGCACGCCAGGTGCGGCATGTCGCGGTGTCCGGCGGCCCGGACACCGCCACCTCGTGCGAACGGAGTCGATCAGCGGCCCCGCAGCTCGTCACGCGCCTGCATCAGGGCGAAGCCGAGCAGGTTGAGCCCCCGCCAGCGGGCCGGGTCCTCCGCGCGCGGGTCGTCGGCGGCCAGTCCGACGCCCCACACCCGGTCCACCGGGCTGGCCTCCACCAGCACCCGCTCACCGGTGCCCAACAGGTACGCGCGCAGGTCGTCGTGCTGGCCGAACTTGGCGACGCTGCCGGCGACCACGATGTCGTAGCGCCGGGCCTCCCACACCGCCTCGTCGAAGCCGCGAACCTGGCGGCCGAGAGTCTTGGCCCGGTGCGGATGGGACGCGGCGAGGATCTGCTCGGCCATCTCCTCGTCGCCGAAGAGCGCGGCCTTGTGCCACATCATCCAGTGCTCGGCGGTGATGAAACGGCGGCCGTCGACGGTGAAGGGCGCCGGCCACCACTGGCTCAGGCAGCCGTGGCCGATGGTGCCGTCGCGGCGGGGCTGGTGCCCCCAGAAGCAGAGGTACTTCACGCGCCGCCCCTGAGCGAGCAGGGCGGTGAGGTCGGCAACGGTGCGCGGCGGCGGCATGCGCGACAGTCTCGCCCGGGCACCGACAGCCCGCCTCCGGGTTTTCTGCTGACTCCGAAACCGGCTCGCCGCGTCGGCCGGCCGCTCGGTAGCCTCCGCCGAACCGGAACGAGGTGGGGACCGTGCGCGGGACGACGACGTTGTGGCGGCCGACCGGGCCGCAGGAGCTGGCGCTGGTCGAGGCGTCCGGTTGGACGGCGTGGCCACCGCGCCTGCCCGACCAGCCGATCTTCTACCCGGTCCTCAACGAGCAGTACGCCGTCATGATCGCCCGGGACTGGAACGTCCCCGCCTCCGGCGCGGGCTTCGTCACCCGGTTCGAGGTGGACCGCGAGTTCGCCGCCCGCTACCCCGTCCAGCAGGTCGGCGGCCGGGACATCCTCGAGCTGTGGGTGCCGGCCGAGGAGCTGCCCGAGTTCAACCGGCACATCGTCGGCCGGATCGAGGTCGTGCACTCCTTCGGGGCCGCCCCGGCCGCCGCCGACTGACGACCGCCCGGCCGCCGCCGACTGACCGCCGCGCCGGGCCGCGCGCATGCGGCCCGGCGTACCCCGGCGGGGTGTGCGGTCAGGCGGCCGGCGCGCCGGTGTAGAAGGCGGTGGTGCGCGCCGTCGCGGCCCGCGCGGCCTCCGGGTCGGTGCCGGCGGCGACGCTGGCCTCGCCCCAGCTCTCGCTGCTCAGGGTGACGAACCGCCGACCCTCCTCGGAGCCCATCCACGCCTCGGCCTGCTCGGGCGCGATACCGCCGCCGTCGGCGGCCAGGTGGGAGGCGAGGCCGAGCAGGCCCAGATCCCAGCCCACACCGACCGCGCCCGGACCGAACTCGGTCCAGCGCTCGTCGTCGACGTGCGCGACGTGCTCCAGCTCGAACCGGGTGCGCCCGTCGCCCTCCGGGGTCAGCCGGACCTCGATCCAGCTCACCTCGTCGCCGTACTCCCAGGTGGCGCCGAAGCTCTTGGGCGGGTCGCAGCGCTGGACGGTGCCGCCCGCGTTGCCCTCGAGCTGGTAACGGCCGTGCAGCCGCAGCTCGCCGGAGACCGGCAGGAACCACCGGGGAATGCGTTCGGGGTTGGTGCACGCGTCCCAGAGGTCCTCCAGCGGCGCGTCGTACGTCTGGCTGATGGTCATCACCCGGGCCTCGCCGGCCTCCAGGGTCCGGCTGCCCACGGTGCGCCGCACGGCGCTGATCTGGTGCGTGACGTCGGTCATCAGGGTTTCTCCTCGGTCGGGTCCTGCGGTGGGCGCACACGTCGTTCGCGTCTGCCGCGCGCCAACTCGGTGGCGAGGGCGTCCAGGGCCGGCGCCCAGAACCGGCGGAAGCCGGCCAGCCACTGGTCGACCTCCCGCAGCGGGCGCGGGTCGACGGCGTAGAGACGGCGGGCGCCCTGCGGCCGGACGGTCGCGAAGCCGTTGTCCCGCAGCACCCGCAGGTGCTGCGAGACGGCGGGCTGCGAGATGCCGTACTCGCGCTGGATCACCGCGCAGACCTCCCCGGCGCTGAGCTCGCCGTCGGCGAGCAGCTCGAGGATGCGGCGGCGCACCGGGTCGCCGAGGACGTCGAAGGCGTGCACGGACCCTTTCTATCAGCCGAGGCTTATATAAGCAATCAGCCCAGTCGCGCGGCCACCGCGGCGCGCAGCTCGGGCAGCCGGCCGTGCAGCAGGCCCGGGCACTGGGTGTTGTTGAAGTCCTTGTGCCCGTAGATCTCGGTGGGCGCGATCCCGTACTGCTGGCAGGTGAAGGCGCAGAAGGTGATCAGGCTGTTCCAGAGGGCCGCCGGCGGCTGCACGGTGAGGTAGGTGCCGTCGTTCTCGATGCCGATCGCCTGGCTGTTCTGCCCGACGCAGTGCGCGCCCTGCACCATGGTCCGCCCGTGCAGCAGCGCGTAGAGGCTGCCGTGCCGGCCCTCGGTGAGGTGCCCGCCCCGGCTGTTGGTGAAGTGCTGCCCCGAGTCGAGCCAGCCGTTGCCGTCCATGTGCAGGTTCTGGATGTCGCGGGAGTTCGCGTACGCCTTGGCCAGGCTGTAGTCGGTGGTGTTCGGGAACGCCGTGTGGTGCACGATGATCTTGTTGGGTCGGCTCTGCACCACGCTGACCGGGGACGACGGGGGTCGGGCGCCCCAGGTGGCGCAGTTGGCGATCACGGGCTGGTCGACCCGGGTGGCTACGGCGCGGGCGCCGCTGCCCCCGCCGAGCTGGGTCAGGGCGGAGGCGCCGGCGACGGCGCCGAGCAGGACCGCGCCGCGCAGCGCGGCCCGGCGGGACACGGGTACGGACATGGGGCCCTCCTTCGGTGGGGTCGGCGACGGACCGGGCGGTCCGCCGCCGGTGGCGGTCAGCAGGGTCCGTTGCACGCCAGCACCCGGAGCCGGTCCAGGGTGCCGTTCCAGACGTTCTGGTCGCCGGGGAAGACGCCCGAGGACGACCACTGCCAGAAGGAGTACGTCGGCCAGCCCGCGGGCAGGGCGCCGACCGTGCTGGCGTACCGGGCGATCCAGAGTGGGTTGTTGGCGGCGAACTGGGAGGTGTTGCCGGTGCAGGTGGTCCACCAGTCTGTGGTGGTGTAGATCGTGGCCCACCGGCCGGTGCGCGCGTGGTACTGGTTGACGAACGAGGCGATCCAGCTGCGCATGGCGCTCTGGCTCAGCCCGTAGCAGGTCGCGCCGTACGGGTTGTACTCGATGTCGAGCGCGCCGGGCAGTGTCCTGCCGTCCCTGGACCAGCCGCCACCGTGGTCGACGAAGTAGTTGGCCTGGGTGGCGCCGCTGCTGGTGTCCGGGCGGGCGAAGTGGTACGAGCCCCGGATCATCCCGACGTTGTAGGAGCCGTTGTACTGCTGGGCGAAGTACGGGTTGGTGTAGTACGTGCCCTCGGTGGCCTTGACGTACGCGAACCGGGCGCCGTTGTTCCAGGCGGCCGACCAGTTGACGTTGCCCTGGTAGCTGGAGACGTCCATGCCGGGCAGGCCGGCGGGGGCGGCGCCGGCGGCGGTGGTGCCGAGGCCGACGGCGACGACCGCGGTGACGGTCGCCAGGAGCGCGGCGGTGACCGCGCGGAGACGGTTCATCTTTCCTCCCTGGGGGATGCCGCACCGGGCGGCGGGAGTGGCGAAAGGAACTGTCAGTATTAGGTCATGCGGCGTAGATAGTTTTCAATATGGCGAGTCAAGATTATCTATGGGATTCAGTCGGCGGTCGCGGCCAGCAGGCGCCGCGCCCGGGTACGCGGTCCGCCCCGGCCACACCTGACCGTCCGGCCATGGATCGGCGTCGACGTACCCGCCAGAATGGCGGTGCCGGCTGCCGGGCCCGGCAGGCACGGCCAACGGAAAGGGTGACCGCATGGCGCACATCGACCTCGGCGTGGACGAGCGACGCGAGCCCGGCATCGTCGGTCTGCTGCGGTACCGGCCGGAGACCGCCGGGCCGCTGATGGAGCTGGCCGAGGTGCTGCTGCGCGGGCCGAGCAGCCTCAGCCGCGGTGAGCGCGAACTGATCGCCGCGTACGTCTCGGCCCGCAACGGGTGCGACTTCTGCCGCGCCTCGCACTCCGCCACCGCGGGTGCCCAGCTCGACGACGGCCCCGACCTCGTCGACCGGGTCCTGGCGGACCTGTCCACCGCCCCGGTGCCGGAGAAGCTGCGCGCCCTGCTCCGGCTCGCCGACACCGTCCGCGAGGACGGGCGCGCGGTCACCGGCGCTGTCGTCGACGCCGCCCGTGCCCACGGCGCCACCGATCGGGAGGTCCACGACACCGTGCTGATCGCCGCCGCCTTCAGCATGTACAACCGCTACGTCGACGGGCTCGGCGCGGCCACCCCGGACGACCCCCGGGCGTACGCGATGTCCGCGCAGCGGATCCTGGCCGCCGGCTACCGCGCCTGAAAAAATCCCGTCGCCGGAGTGTCGATCCGCCCGCCCGCCGATCGTGTGGAGGGTGGAAGCCGATCCACACCAGGAGGACGACATGAAGCAGTACCTGTTGAGCATGTACCACCCGCAGGGCGGGACGCCGGACCCGGAGTTCCTGGCCGGGGTGATGCGGGAGCTGGGCGCCATCCGCGAGGAGCTGGAGGCGACCGGATCGTGGGTCTTCGGGCAGGGGCTGCACGCCCCGGAGACCGCCACGGTGCTGCGCCCGAAGGACGGCGAGGTGCTGATCACCGACGGCCCCTTCGTCGAGGGCAAGGAGCACCTGGGCGGCTTCACCATCATCCGCGCCGCCGACCTCGACGCCGCCCTGGACTGGGGTCGCCGCTACGCCCTCGCCACCACGTTGCCGGTCGAGGTGCGCCCCTTCCAGGGCGACGGGTGACGGTCGACGTCGAAGCGACCTTCCGGGCCGAGTACGGCCGGGCAGTCGCCGTGCTGGTCCGCGTCCTCGGCGACATCGACCTCGCCGAGGAGGCGGTCCAGGACGCCTTCACCGAGGCGGTGCGGCGGTGGCCGGAGACCGGGCCGCCGCCCAGCCCGGCCGGCTGGATCATCACCACCGCCCGCCGTCGCGCCATCGACCGTCTCCGCCGGGAGGCGACCCGAGCGGACCGGCACGCCCAGGCCGCGTTGCTGTACGCCCAGGAGCCACCGGCCGAGGAGGGACCCGTGCGCGACGACCGGCTCCGCCTGATCTTCACCTGCTGCCACCCGGCGCTCGCCCCGGCCGCCCGGGTCGCCCTCACCCTGCGCCTGCTCGGGGGCCTGAGCACCGCCGAGATCGCGCGGGCCTTCCTCGTCCCCGAAGCCACCATGGCGCAACGCCTGGTCCGCGCCAAGGCCAAGATCCGCGACGCCGGTATCCCGTACCGGGTGCCCCGCGACGCGGACCTGCCCGACCGTCTGCGAGCCGTGCTCACGGTCGTCTACCTGATCTTCAACGAGGGGTACACCGCCAGCGCGGGGGACCGGCTGGTCCGCGCCGAACTCTGCGTCGAGGCGCTGCGCCTGGGCCGGCTGCTGGTCGACCTGATGCCCGACGAGCCGGAGGCGCTGGGCCTGCTCGCCCTGATGCTGTTCACCGAGGCACGCCGCCCCGCCCGGGTCGCCGCCGACGGCACGCTGGTCCCGCTCGCCGAACAGGACCGCACCCGCTGGGACGCCGCCCTGATCGCCGAGGGGCAGGCCCTGGTGCGCCGCTGCCTGCGCCGCAACCGCCCCGGCCCGTACCAGCTCCAGGCCGCCATCAACGCCGTGCACAGCGACCCCCCGACCGACTGGACCCAGGTCCTCCAGCTCTACGACCAGCTCCAGACGCTCGCGCCCGGCCCGGTCGTCGCGCTGAACCGGGCGGTGGCCGTCGCCGAGGTGCACGGGCCGGCGCTCGCCCTCGCCCTCGTCGACGACCTGGACCTGCCGCGCTACCACGTCTACCACGCCGTCCGCGCCGACCTCCTCCGCCGCCTGGGCCGGTCGGCGGAGGCCCGCGCCGCCTACGGCGCCGCCCTGACGTGCACCGCCAACCTCGCTGAGCGCGCCTACCTCCGCGCCCAGCTCGCCGCGCTTCCTTGATCCGGTACGTCTTTCCGAGCCGACACGCCGATCAACCCCTCGGATCCTGCGACCCGATCATGAGTGTCCTTAGCAGATGAGGGGGCGGGGCGGGGGTTTTCCACAGGCGGGGGTGGTGTCCACAGGGGAAGGCGGTGGGGGAGCGGGCGGGGTGGGGTGGGCGGGAGCCTTTTGGGGTGCATCCGGTGTTGCGGGCTCTGGTTGAGCGGGGCGAGGGAGTGGTGACTCGGCGGGCGGTGGTCGAGGTGGTGCCGGAGTGGGTGTTGTGGGACGCCTGCCAGGGCGGTTGGCTGCTGCGCGTGCTGCCCGGCGTCTACGTCGATGCGGCTCTGGCCCGCGGCGAGCGGGGCAGCTCGGCGGAGGAGAGGAGTCGGAGGCTCTCACCGGCCCCGGCTGGCCTGAGCGGCGCAGCCGCTCGTGATCCGCTCGACGCTTCCGCCTTCCTGCGGCTCGAACCGCCGACGAGGAGGCGGGCGGCCCTCGCCTACGCCGACGGGCGGGCGGCCCTGAGCCGCGTCACCGCTCTCGACGTGTGGGGCCTGCGCCGCCAACCCGCGGGCGAGCCGGTGCACCTGGACGCGCCGCGCGGTTCAGGCCTTCGGCCCCGAGCTCATCTCGCCGTGCATCACCGCCAGGGATTCGTGATGGGGCCGCCGCAGGTGGTGAGCCGGTCGGGCGTTCCGGTGGTCCGGCTGGAGCAGGCGTTGGTCGACGCCTGGCCGCTGCTGCCCGCCGTGGACCGCCCCGCACCGGTGATCCGCGCGGTCAACGACCGGCTCACGACACCGCAGCGGGTCTTCGCCGCGCTGAAGACCGTGCCGAAACTCGCGGCCCGAGCCGAGCTGCGGACCCTGCTCGACCTGCTCCAGATCGGCTGTCGGAGCCCGCTGGAGATCTGGGGCCAAGACCGCGTCTTCACCGGCCCGGGAATGCCGCCGTTCCAGCGGCAGACGCGGATCGTCGTCGGTGGCCGGACGATGTACCTGGACGTCTGGGCCGAGCGGGAACGGGTCGACTTCGAACTCGACGGCGCGAGTACGCACGCCGACCCGCGCCAACGCGAGATCGACCTGCGCCGGGACGCGCTGCTCGCCACCGCCGGCATCCTCGTGGTGCGCTTCGCCCACCGCCGCCTGGTCCACGAGGTCGACGAGGTACGTCGCGAGGTGCTGGCGATCCTGGCCACCCGCCGTCCCGGCCCGTGACGCCGTCCGGTTGGCAGCGCGGGCGGGCGCGGCGCAGACGGAAGTGACGGTGACCGTGGACGGGGTAGGGAGTACCCATGACCGGCGACGGCCCGTCCAGGCTGCGGGTGCTGCAACTCAACCTCTTCAACCACCTGGCGGAGTGGGAGCGCCGACGGGAGGTGCTCCGGGCGGGTCTGCGAGCCCTGGACCCGGACCTGCTCGCGCTGGAGGAGACCGTGGTGACCGCCGACCACGACCAGGTGGCGGACCTGCTCAGCCCCGACTACGTCATCCGGCACCAGCAGCCGCGGCAGGCCGACGGGGTGGGCATCTCCATCGCCAGCCGCTGGCCCGTCGAGGAGCTGACCGAGATCGACCTGCGGGTCAACGAGCGAGCCGCCCGGTTCCCCGCCGCCGCCCTCGTGGCGCGCGTCGCCGCGCCGGCACCCTTCGGCCCGCTGGTCTTCGTCAACCACAAGCCCACCTGGCAGTACGGGTTCGAGTACGAACGCGAACAACAGGCCGTCCGCACCGCCCGGGAGATCGAGCGGCTGGTGTCGGGCGAGGCGGTCCACGTGGTCGTCGCCGGGGACTTCGACGCGGTGCCTGACGCCGCGAGCATGCGGTTCTGGACCGGCCGGCAGTCGCTGGCGGGGACCAGCGTGATGTACCGCGACGCGTGGGAGGCGATCCACCCCGACGAGGCCGGGCACACCTTCACGCCCCGCAATCCGCTGGTCCGGGGTGGGGAGATGCCGTTGGAGCTGGGCCGCCGGATCGACTACATCCTGGTCCGTTGCCTCGACCACGGGCCGACGCTGCGGGTGGCCGACTGCCGCCTCGCCTTCGCCCAACCGTCCGAGCCGTCCGAGCCGTCCGAGCCTCGCGAGCGGATCGAGCCGCCCGAGCAGGGTGACGAGCGGGATGAGGGGCGGGTGGACAAGGGACGGGGCGTCTGGGCCAGCGACCACTTCGGGGTGGTCGCCGACCTCACGATCGCCTGACCGGGGCGGTCAGTCGAGCAGGGTGCGGAGCAGGCGGGTCAGGTGGTCCCGGTCGGTGGGGGAGAGGTGGCCGAAGAAGCGTCCCGCCTCGGCGTCGCGGGCCGCCCGGATGGCGGTGCCGACGCGCGTACCCTCGTCGGTCGGCGCGACCAGGGTCGCGCGCCGGTCCGCCGGGTCGGGCCGGCGCTCGACGAGCCCGCGCTCCTCCAGGCCGTCGACCACCTCGGTGGCCGAGCGGGGGGCGATGTGCAGGTGGTCGGCGAGCGCGCTGAGCCGCTGGGCGCCGTGCCGGGTGAGGACGCCGAGGGCCCGGGCGTGGCCGGGGTTGATCTCCCACGGTTCGAGGGTGCGTCGGGAC
Source organism: Micromonospora psammae (assembly GCF_036902725.1). Taxonomy (NCBI): domain Bacteria; kingdom Bacillati; phylum Actinomycetota; class Actinomycetes; order Micromonosporales; family Micromonosporaceae; genus Micromonospora; species Micromonospora psammae. Next base: position 247,153 of record NZ_JBAKHM010000004.1, read on the forward strand.
TGGTGGCGCAGGCGTCGGGCCACCGCCCAGAACAGCTCCGGCAGGCTCTCCTCGGGCGTATCGGGGTGCTCGGCGGTCACCGGAATACGGTAGCAGTCCGTGCTGTTGCTACCTCATAATGAGGTAACCTCAGCAACTTGGAGGTCCACTTGGACACCACCCCTATTCGTCGGGAGGGCCGCGGCGGCGGCGCCCCCCGCACCGTCACCGCCGCCGAGAAGGCTCAGGCCCGCGACGTGTCGCTGCGGCGCATCGGCCGGCTCTTCACCGCGTACCGCTGGCAGTTGGCCGCCGTCACCGCGATCATCGTGGTCTCCTCGGTGGTCGCGATGGCCTCGCCGTTCCTGCTGCGCGCCGTGATCGACCGCGCGCTGCCTGCGCGCGACCTCACCCTGCTGGCCTGGCTGGTCGTCGGCATGGTCGCGGTCGCGGCCGTGACCGCCGTGCTCGGCGTGGTGCAGACCTGGATCTCCACCCGGGTCGGGCAGCAGGTGATGCACCGGCTGCGCACCGACGTCTTCACCCACCTGCACCGGCAGTCGATCGGCTTCTTCACCCGCACCCGCACCGGCGAGGTGCAGTCCCGCATCACCAACGACATCGGCGGCATGCAGAGCGTCGTCACCTCCACCGCCACCTCCATCGCGTCGAACCTGACCACCGTGGTGGCCACCGCCGTGGCGATGGTGGCGCTCTCCTGGCGACTCTCGCTGGTGTCGCTGGTGGTGCTGCCCCCGGCGATCCACCTGACCCGCAAGGTGGCCCGGATGCGCCGGGAGATCACCGCCCGGCGCCAGCGCGAGCTGGCCGACCTCAACGTCACCATCGAGGAGGGGCTGTCGATCAGCGGCGTGCAGCTCAGCAAGACCCTCGGCGCCGGGGCCGCGCTCACCGACCGCTTCGCCGCCTCCTCGGCCCGCCTGGTCGACCTGGAGCTCCGCTCCGAACTGGCCGGCCGCTGGCGGATGGCCTCGATGACCGTCATCTTCGCCGCGATTCCGGCGGTCATCTACCTCGGCGCGGGGCTGCCCGGCACCGCCGGCACGCTGAGCATCGGCACCCTGGTCGCCTTCACCGCCCTGCAGGGCGGGCTGTTCCGGCCGCTGATGGGGCTGCTCAACGTCGGCGTCACGCTCACCGCCTCGCTGGCGCTCTTCGCCCGCATCTTCGAATACCTCGACCTCCCGGTCGAGGTGGACGACCCGGCGCACCCGGTGCGGATCGACCCGGCCCGGGTCCGCGGCCACCTGCGCCTGGCGGACGTCACCTTCAGCTACCCGGGCAGCGACACCGCCGCCGTCGCCGGGGTCACCCTCGACGTGCCGGCCGGCACCAGCCTCGCCCTGGTGGGCGAGACCGGCTCCGGCAAGAGCACCCTGGCCGCCCTGGTCAGCCGGCTGCACGACCCGGACAGCGGCCGGATCACCATCGACGGCGTCGACCTGCGTGACCTGCGGCTGACCGACCTGGCCGCCGTCGTGGGCGTGGTCAGCCAGGAGACCTACCTGCTGCACACCACCGTGCGGGAGAACCTCCGGTACGCGCGCCCCGACGCCACCGACACCGAGATCGAGGACGCGGCCCGCGCCGCGCAGATCCACGACCTCATCGCCGCCCTTCCCGACGGGTACGACACGATGGTCGGCTCCCGCGGCCACCGCTTCTCCGGCGGGGAGAAACAGCGCCTCGCGATCGCCCGCACCCTGCTACGCGACCCGCGCATCCTGGTGCTCGACGAGGCCACCAGCGCACTGGACACCGAGACCGAGCGGGCGGTCCAGCGGGCCTTCGACGCGCTGGCGGAGGGCCGTACCGTGATCACCATCGCGCACCGGCTCTCCACCGTCCGCCACGCCGACCAGATCGCCGTGGTCGACCACGGTCGGATCGTCGAGTCCGGCACCCACGAGACGCTGCTCGCGCGCCAGGGCCGCTACGCCACCCTGGCTGCCTGACACGTCGAACCGCCGCTGCGAAATACCCGAGATCCGAACCGCGAGTCGCCCGTCCTCCGTGGGTAGAGTGGCGCGGTGCAGAGTGGAGTGCAGGCGCAGGTGCCGGTGCTGTACGTCGCGGACGCCGACAGCGCCCGGCGGTTCTACGAGCTGTTCGGCTACTCCGAGATCCGCACCGGCGGCGACGGCGAATCGCGCTGGTCGTACCTCCAGTGCGGGGAGCTGACCCTGCTGCTGGCCGCGGTCACGCCCCGGCTGGTCACCGTCGAGCTGCCGCTGCTGATCTACCTGTACGTCGAGGACCTGGCGGCGACCGTCGAGCGCCTCACCGCCGCCGGGCTCACCGTCGAGCGGGCCGGCCATCCCGAACACGCCCCCGGGGGCGAGTGCCGCACCACCGACCCGGACGGCAACGTGGTGCTCTTCGGGCAGCGGCGGGCCGTACCGGCACAGGCGCGGGTCCCGCAGTCCGGCACCGAGGACCGGTTCTCGCTGATCCGCGAGGCGGCCGAGGCGGTCAGCCGGCGCGGTGGCGCACCGGCCCGCTGCCAGATCGGCGCCCCACGGGGCGAAGCCTGCCCGGCGCCGGCCGAGGTCAAGCTGGCCGACTCGTGGGGCGACACGGTGTGGGGCTGCATGGCCCACGCCGACGAGGCCCTGCTCAACGCGCGGGGCGCGTTCCTGGCCAGGGACGACGGGCAGGGGCTGGGGGAGTTCCTCCGGGCCCGGCAGGCGCACCCGGAGCGCGCCGACCACGAGTGAACCCCGTCCTGGGCCGGGTGGTTCGTCGTGCGCACCGCCAGGGGCACCCACCGCTGACGGCCCTGGTCGTACACAAGGACGACGGCAAGGTCGGCGTCGGATACGCCGAGGTGTTGCAGGTGGCCGGGCAGCCGCCGGTCGAGGACGAGATGGAACGCGAGCGGCACGCCGCGTCGGCGAGGCTGGACTGCTACCGCTACTTCGAGGCGTCGGGTTGCCAGCGGACGGCGGCAAGCCTGCCCTCGCGCTGAGGCTCCAACAGGCCGTACGGCGGAACACACCGCCACCCCTGCTCCCCACCTGCCGCGGTGCGGCATCCAACTGCCGGTCAGTGGTGCCTGCGGCTACTGCGACTGACTCAGGTCTGATCACGGCCCTGTGATCATTCGCCGCGGCACCGGGCCCGTCCCCGAACACCAGCGGCGAGTAGGTCGAGCGGGCCTGGCAACTGGCCGTGCCGGCGGCCGCGCTGTCGGCTGAGGCCTGGCCGGTGCTGCTGCGCGCGCGGCGGTGCTGGCGCGGTACGGGCGATGGAGCGGTTCTACGAGCTGGCCGACGCGGCGCGCGGTGTCCCGAGCCCCGTCCTGGGGCCTTGGCCTCCGGGGGCGCGGCCGAGGCCGGCGAGCTGGACGTATACCTCGCGCCTCGCGGTTGCTCGGCCGGCGCGGTTGAGCACGTAGCCGGTCAGCCAGATCCAGCCGTGGTACGTCGGCTGGTCGGCGACCGATACGACGCGGAAGGTCAGGGCGCGGTCCCCGGCGAACTGCACCGAGGCCCGGCCGTCGATGGTGAGCAGGTCGCCGGGGGAGGGCCGCACGGTCACCAGTGACCGGAGTTCGGCGGCCGGCACTCCCGCGCGTGCAGGGTCTGCCAGTCGCGCAGCGCCCGCTTGATCCGATCGTTCTCCTGGCTGAGCAGCCGTACCGTCTCGTTGAGCATGGCCAGCTCGTCGGCCACCCGGGCCTGGAACTCGCGTACCTGATCGGGGTCGACGCCGCGCCGGCGGGCGGCGAACTCGCGGGTTCGCACCTCGTGCGGCGTCAACCGGTCCGGGTGACCGGCCGGGTAGGGCTGGCCACCTCGATACACCTGAGCCACGACGATCCTCTCTGCGGGCAGGCGGGAGCGCGGCGGCTCCCGGCAGGGGGGTGGAAGGGCGGGCCGTCCGCGCGGGGGCCGCGGACGACCCGCCCGCTCGGCCGCCGCAGCTCGATTCAGCGGTACGACAGCAGAGCAGTCCGACGGGTCGGGACGGGCACCCACACCCGCCCCGACCAGGGGATGAGCCGAACTCGTTGCCACGCGAGGACCGGCTCGGGACAAACATAACTAGGGAACACAGGGAAGTCAAAGCACGTTGTTTAGTGAGTCGAGCTGTGATCGAATTCGGGTTGCCACGCGAGGAGTGACATGCCCGAATCAGCCGAATATCTGCGTATCGCCGACGACGTGATGGCCGACGTGAGGTCGGGGAAGCTGAAGCCCGGTGACCGGCTGCCGTCGATCACCGAGACGCGCGCCGACTACGGCGTCAGCTACGGAACCGTGCAATTGGCTTACGTCCGCCTCGAAGCGCTTCGCGTGATTCGACGGCAGCAGGGCAAGGGCGTGTTCGTCACCGACCCGAAGACCTGGATGCGGGAGCCGTAGCTGGCGAGCTGTCGGTCGAAATGGGCCAGGTAGGGGCCAGACCGCGCGAGTAGCGCTGCCGGTGGCGGCATATCCCGGCAAGGGCGCGGGTAGGCGGCAGGCATGGATCGACTGGTTGCGCATCTGCACGGCGGACCACTCGACGGGGTGGACCGGCAACTGGGTGGTGCCACCGACGAACTCGTCGAGTTCACCCATGAAACCCGTGATGGCACCTGGTACGTGGAGTACCGCAGGGCCCGCCCCGCCGATGACGGATGGCATTACGAGGCGACCGGCGGGATGGACAAGCAGGACGAAGAGTGACAATCGGCGCAGACGGCCGCCGGGTGGTTGTCGGGCGCCGGCGCGGGTAGACATCAGCGCCAGCCCCGGCAGCGACCACCGCGATCGTGGTCGCGGCCGATCACTGTCTGCTGGCCGCCGCGCTTGGGGGTCGCCGACTGATGCACGGGGAGATCGTGGAGCTGAGGGTCCACGGGGTGGCAGGTGTCGGGGCCGGTCAGATGCTCGGTTGCCGGGACGTCGATCAGGTGGCCGGCGACCGCCGCGCCGGTTTCTACCGTCCCCGAGCGCAACCCCGGCACACCTCCGGTCCGGACGGGACCGTGCTGGAGGCGTACCAGTGGAGCAAGCTGCCCTCGGGCACCGCGGGGCGGACGCTGTCCCTGGTCTTTCTCCTGCCGTTCATGTTGAGCAACATGACCTTCTGGATGCGTCCAGCGGCCGGGGGCCTGCAGTCCGGCGTCACGGCGCTGTGCCGGCTCCTCGCGCTCACCCTGACGCTGCTGTACGCGCTGACGGCGGCCGGGGTCGCCCTCGACCTCGTGGGATGGACGTGCCTGGGCTCGCCCCGCTGTCTCGCCGGGCGGGGCTGGCTGTCCTGGCTGGCCGGCCGACCGGTCGGTCTGCGCCTGGCGCTGCTGGCCCTGGTGCCGTTGGCCGCGGTGGCACTGGTGTGGTTGCTCAGCGCACGACAGGCTCGCTCGTACGGAGCCTTCCGGTCGCCGGCGGCGGATCCGCAGGATGACCGCCTCACGGCGTTGGACCGGTGGGATGTCGGGCCGACGGCGAAGCGGCTTCGCGCGGTCCACGTCGCCGCTGCTTTCGTCGCGCTGGACCTCGTGCTGCTCGCCGCACGCGCCGCCGCCGGGCGGTCCGTGGCGGTGGTCGGGCTGTCCGCGCTCGCCGGAGCGCTGCTGGCCGCGTGTGTGGTGCTGCTCTGCGTACCGAACCTACTGGAGCCGACGTCGACCGCCGGCACCACGGACCGGATGCCGGTGGTGCTGCACGTCGTAGCCGGCGGCCTGACGGTGGCGACGCTCGGGGCCGTCGCCACGGAGCCGGTCCGCTGGCCGCGGTCGAACGGGCTGCCCAACTTCGACGGCATTGTCGCCATCGTCTTCGTCGCTCAGATGGCGCTGCTCGTCGCGCTCGCCGTACTGGTGCTGTGGCGTCCCGGTGGCCGGGACCGCCGGCCGGCGCTGCTGCACGGGTTGGGCGCCGTCGTCGTCGCCACAGTCGCGGCGGGCCTGGCCGGGGCCCTCTCCGGCGAGTTGGCCTACCGTACGGCGTCCCTGCTCAGCGGGCCGACGTTCGTGCTGGGGCCCAACGACCCGGCGGTGCCCGCGCCGGCGTACCGGTGGGCGATCCTCGCCTTCTTCCTGACCACGATCGCCGGCGGAGCGGCGTGGGCCGTCATCACCCTGTCGGCTCGCGGGGACCGTCGGCGGGCCGCCGCCGCCATCGTGGCCCGGGACTACCCAGACGCTCCTTCGGAAGCGACCTCCCAGGTGCAACGAGTGCGCAAAGCGGTGATCCGGGCGTCTTTCACCGAGCAACTTGGTTCACTCGGCATCGCCTACGCGTGCCTGACCGTGATCGGGCTCGCGGCCGGAGTGCTGGCTCTCGTGGGCCTGGAGCCCGGCCCGCTGGCGCAGGGCCACCTCGGCGTGCCGACCGGGGTGCTGAGCGTGGTGATGGCCATCGGCAGCTACATGATCCTCGCGGTCGTCGGCGGGCTTCTGGTGGGCGGGCTGTTCACGCACGAGACGGCGGGGTTTCGCCGCTACGTCGGGGTGCTGTGGGACGTCGGCACCTTCTGGCCCCGCGCGGCCCACCCGTTCGCGCCGCCCTGCTACACGGACCGGGCGGTGCCCGAGCTGACAGAGCGGATCTGCCGGCTGGCGGGGCGCTACGACGGGGTGGTGCTCAGCGGGCACAGCCACGGGTCGGTCATCCTGGCCGCAACCGTGCTGCGACTGCCCGCGGAGGTGCGGCGACGAGTCGCGCTGCTCACCTACGCCTCCCCCCTCACGCGACTCTACGGCCAGCTCCACCCCGCGTACTTCGGCGAGCCCGTGCTGCACGAGGTCGGCGACCGGATCGGGTGGCGCTGGCTGAACCTGTGGAGTTACACCGACCCCATCGGCGGATGGATTTTCTCCGAGCATCGGCCCGGGGACCCGCCAGTGCGCCCTCCGCCCGCCGCGTTGGTGGACCGCCGCCTTCGTGACCCCGAAAACCTGCTGGCTCAGCCGGGGGAGAGCGCCCCGCCGCAGGTGAAGGGGCACATGCCAAATGAATCGGACGATCGATACACCGCGGCGGTCCGCGAGTTGGCAGACCGGCTGCGAGCAGATTGGGAGCAGCGGGGTAGTCGGGCGGCGTGACGGCGGGGCGTGAGTGCGTCAACTGGAGTCCGGCGGGGCCTCCGCTGTTGACGTCGTCTCGCCCGACGGCCGGGACGTCTCGTGTGCCTGGCCCTGCGGTCGCCGCTGGATGACCTCGATCGAGGTGAAGGGCTCGAAGATGCCTTCATGTCGCTGCCGGTCGCGTAACAGGTCCCTGCTCCACTGAGCGGCGGCCTCCTGCTCTGCCATCATGTGTTGCCTGGCGCGGTCGAGCTCCTCCTTGAACGTCTCCGCCGCCTCGCCGGCAGTGGGATGGCCGACGAATTCGTTCATCATCGCCACCCAGCGCCGGTTCAGCCGCTCGGCGTACCGCGCCCGTCGCGTGTAGAGCTCGTTCTGCAACTCCAACTCGATCAGGCGTTCCCAGTGCGGCTGAAGGACCTGCCTGACCCGATCTTCGAGCCGTACCGACATCTCCGGGAGGCACTCGAACACCAGGTCCCCGCGCTGGTAGGTCCACGGGGGCGGGTCCTCCTCGGTGAGTGCCCGCTGCAGAGCGGTCTCCAGCTCCCCAGCCCGGTGTGGGGGCAACCTGCGGGCCTGCCCGGCGGCGATTCGCTTCACCCGCTGGATCACATCTGGCCTGAAGTGGTGCGCGTACCAGTGGAGCACGTCCGGGCCTACGCCCTTGCACGACCAGGTGAGGGAGGCGCGGACCGTGAAGCCGAACACGTAGCCTTGCGCGGGAAGCACGATCGGCCCGACCACGTCCCGTCGCTCGACGGGTTCGTCGGGCGGTGGAGAGGACCGTTCTGTCGCGGCCGCGGGTTCCAGTTCCTCCAGCGCCGGAAAGGCCTGCTTCCAGAGGGTGTTCAGCCCGGTCAGGACATTCCTGCCGACCTCCTGCGCGCGACCCCGTCCGCGGTCGACCCGCCGTCGCTCGGGCCCCTTTGGGCTCGGGCTCCCGCTCGAAGCGTCGGTCACGTCACCCCTCCCGCATCGCCGAACCGCTCCGCTCCGGTTTCCGGGCGGAGCCGGGCGCTTCAGTGCGTTGGTTCGCACAAGGGTGGCTGGTCGAGGGGTGTCGCGCGGCGGCGCTCACCAGCCTCAACGTGTCGTCGGTGACCCGCTGATGATCCGAAGCTAACAAGGTTGCGGGGGATCTGCCGGCAGCCGCGCGGGTACGAGGGCATGCCGTTCATGTTCTCCGACAATTGACGGTTGAAGACGCCGACGGTCCGCACAGGTGTTGCCGTACGGCCGCGACCAGGGAGTCGCCGAGCGGGCCCGGCGAGGTTCCTTGCGTCCGCTCCCATCCGAGGCGCGGTTGTCGCCATCCGACCTCGGAGGCAAGTACTTGCTTGACAAAGCAAGTGGATGGTAGCTTTGCGGAGGATCAGCTGTCGCGTCAGCCCGTACGGCAGGTGCGCGGAGGGGCGGCAAGGGAGGAGCTGGCAATGGGTCGGCTTGAAAACAACGTGGCACTCATCTCCGGGATCGCCCGGGGTCACGGCAGGTCGGATGCGGTGCGGTTCGCCGAAGGGCGTGCCGACATCATCGGGTTCAAACGCGGGTCGCTACATCACCGGGCAGGCGGTCGTGGTCGACGCGGGGTGGACCACCTGTCGCTGAGCTCACGCCGTCCCGACCAGGGCGCCACGTGATCGCTGGATGGTGATGTCCGGGCCATCCGGTTCGACGCCGCACCAGTTTCCCGACGCTACGCAGTAACCAAGGTCCGCACGCCGCGGCTTGCGAACAAGTGACCGCCGCGCACTCCGCGATGACCTATGACGGCGGGCACCCGGAAAGTTGTTGCCTTGTCAAGCAAACAATGGTTGATTCACGAGCCGGTCGCAGACCGACGCCGCCTGCGACCGGCGTGCCGAGCAACTCCGTCCATGGCGACGGTGAAGCATTCAAGGAGCGAGCGATGACATTTCCGGTACTGGCCGACAAGGTCGCTATCGTGACGGGCGCGGCCATGGGGATGGGGGAGGAAACCGCCAAGCTCTTCGCCGAAGCCGGCGCTCGGGTGGTGGTTGCCGACTTCAATGAGGAGAAGGGCCGTGCCGTGGCCGCCGCGATCGAGCAGTCCGGGGGCGAGGCCCTCTACATCAAGGTCGATATCTCGGACTCGCGACAGGTGCAGGCGCTGATCGACCAGACCGTCGCGCATTACGGTCGCCTGGACGTGGCGGTCAACAACGCCGCGATCTCCCCGGACAACGCGCTGGTCGAAGATTTCGACGAGAACTACTGGGACCGGCTCATGTCGATCGACCTGAAGGGCACGGCACTCACCCTCAAGTATGAACTGCAGCAGATGGTCAAGCAGGGTGGGGGCGGGTCGATCGTCAACATCGCGTCAGTCAGCGCATTCCGGCCGCAGGGCGGTGACGTTGCCTACGTGTCGGCCAAGGCCGCCGTCGTGGGCATGACGAAGGTCGCGGCGGTCGAGAACGGGCAGCACGGGATCCGGGTCAACGCGGTTGCGCCGGGTGCCATCGACACCGCGATGCTCCGGTCGTCCCTCGGAGCAAGGGGTATGACGATCGAGGAGTTCGCTCCCACGATGAGCGTCTTCAACCGGCTGGGGCATGGCCGCGAAATCGCACAGGCGAGCCTGTGGCTGGCCTCCGACGCGTCCTCTTATGTCACCGGCGTGACCATCCCCGTGGATGCGGGCTACACCAGCCGCTGACTTCGCTCGACGTTACGACAGGTGCTTCGAACTGGGCCCTTTCCGGCCCAGTTCGGAGACCACCTCGGAGGCCGGTCGCAGTTGGGGTGCGATGCCTCAGGCAGGGCTGGGATCCGCTCAATGAGCCCTGCCTGGGCGGGCCGATGTATGGATGCGCAAACCTCGACCACTGCCGGATCGGACAGTGGCGTGAAGATCAACCGTGATGCATGCTGGCAAGGTGAAAGCCTTCGTGGGAGTCACCGACGCGAAGTGGTACCGCTTCCTGGCGGCGCGTCCCGACCTCACCGAGGTCAACTTCTGGCGGCCCTCCGGAGGGGGCTTCCGGGCGTTGACTCCCGGCGAGCCGTTCATCTTCAAGGCGCACTACCCGCTGAACCGCGTCGTTGGCGGCGGCTTCTTCAGCGGCTTCACCCAGCTCAGGATCTCCGAGGCGTGGGAACTGTTCGGCGAGGCGAACGGGGTGGCCAGTCTCGACGAGATGCGCGGTAGCGTCGGTCGGTACCGCCGGGAGCCGATCGGACCCGAGGAAGACCCCGTCATCGGCTGCATCTTCGTGCGGGACACGGTCTTCTTCCCGGACGATTCCACCGTCGACCCACCGCCCGCCTTCGCGTCAAATGTCGTACAGGGAAAGACCTACGACCTCGCGGACGAAGCAGTGGCCGGCTACTTCGACCTGCTGATCCACCGTCTGATCGGTACCGACGTCGAGTTGGACCTGAGCGAGCCGTGGCACCGTCCGGGCCCGGTCTACGGCGATCCGAGACTGGTGCCGCAACGCCTCGGTCAGCAGTCGTTCAAGGCGGTGGTGCTCGGAGCCTACGGCCGGCGCTGCGCCATCACCGGCAACAAGGTGCAACCCGTGCTCCAGGCGGCGCACATCCGACCGCTGCCGAAGGGCGGGGAACACCGCTTGGACAACGGCCTTCTGCTCAAGTCCGACGTGCACATCCTCTTCGACCGGGGTTACCTGGGTGTGGACCCGAAGCACCGACTGCTGGTCAGCCCTCGGCTGCGGAGCGAATTCGGCAACGGGGACCAGTTCTACGCCAGGGCCGGCACTGAGATCACCGTGCCGGAGCGGCGCGCGGACCGACCCCACAGCGAATTCCTGGAGTGGCACCTCGACACCGTCTTCAAGGCTGCCTGATCGGTTCGGCGATGACGGCACCGGCTCCGGTGCTCAGCAGCGGGGGCCGTAGCCCGGACGGGCGACCTACGACGGCTGGTCGTCGCCGTCCCGCCGCTGGTCCGCGGTCAGCCGCTCGTGGAACGCCCGGCAGCGCGCCTTCCAGTCCGCCTCGGACTCGCTGGTCAGGCAGCGATCGAGCAGGGCGCACACCCCTTGCACCACCTCGGGGTCGACGAGGTGCGGCTCGTACGTCTCCAGCGTCTCGGCCAGCCGCCGCCGCGCGCCGGACTCCACCAACTGCAAGGTGGCCATCGCGCGGACGGCGGTGGGCAGGTCGATGTCGAGCAGGGCCGGGATGAGGCGGCGCGCCACACCGACGTCGGCCGACCGGTTAGCCACGGCGATGCAGTGCGCGAAGAACTCCGGATCGGCCGGGCGCTCGGCGTACAACTGCGGGAGCAGTTCGACGGTGAGCCGTTGCACGCCCTGCTCCATGCTGGAGAGCAGGGTCAGGATGGTCTCCTCGTCGGCGGCGCGGTGGGCCGCGAGCGCGCGGATGGCCTGCTTGCGGGAGATTTTGTTCTCGAACTCGTCGACCGCGATCTCCGCGCTGAGCAGGAGCTCGGAGCGACTCAGCCGGGACGCCTCACTCAAGATCCGCGCCACGGCCGCCCGCCTGTTGCGGACCTCCATCTGACCCAACGCCTGCTCGAACAGCCGGGACAACTGGCTCTTGAGCTTTTCCTTGAACTTCCCGTAGGAGAACGGGACGATCGTCAGCTGCCGTTCCGACCCCACCTCGTGGATGATCTCGATCAGCTTCCGCCGGTCAGGGTCGGTCACCGCGGAGAGTGCCACGTCCCGGGTCAGCGTCTTGTACGCCTGGTACGTCTTGTCCAGGCAGAGCACCAGGATCGGCTTCCCGACGGCGAGGGCCTCGCGCAGCTCCGTCTGCCACGTGATCGACCCGAACGATTCCACGATCACGAAGACGCAGACATGGGCGTTCCGTACGGTGTCGCGGGAGTTGGTCACCCAGCTCGCCTGGGCGTGGTTGATGTGCAGGATGTCGCCGGACAGGTAGTGCCACACCTCCGCGTCGAAGCCCGACGCGACCTCGACGAAGTCCTCGCGGTAGCGCTCGGTGTCGTGCGCGCCGCAGAGCATTATCCGCAGCACGGCAGACCTCCCGTCGGCCGAGAAGCCGCAGTCGGCAGCGCCGGGAGGAGCTTCTCGGGTACCGGAAGTCTCAGCACGATCCGGGCCGGCGTCAATGACGGCAATCGGACAGCGGCTCACGTACGGGCAGGTGGGAACCGAAGCCCCGCCGGGCTACGACCCGGCGGCGCAGTACGGGCACTCGTGCCGCTCCGACCAGTCGACCCGGTCCAACGTCGCCGGGTCCATCGCCCGGTGGCCGAACTGCCGGCGCACCGCCATCCGGAAGTGCCACAGCGCCTCGGCGAACTCGTGGTACGCCTCGTGCCCCTCGGCGGAACGCAGGTCTCCGCCGTCGCGGACGAGCCGCCGCATCCGGACCAGCCGGTGGAAGACGTCCTCGCCCGCCGTCACCAGCTCCGGCGTGCCGGACATCAGCAGCCGCTCGCGGGCCTGGTAGACGCCGGATTCCGTCATCGCGCGGGCGGACGCCTCCCGGTCCTCGGCGGCCGACGACCGCAGCATGCCGTGCGCGGTGGCCAGGGCGAGCGCGAAGTCCACGCAGGTGCGCCACCGATCGAGGTCCCGGTCGCGGGAGCGGGTGTCCCGCTCCCGCCGCAGGTCGACCAGGAAAGTGCCCGACAGCGCGATGAGCGCGCCGGCCCCGGTGCTCAGCAGCGGCATCCAATCCATGGTGGACATGGTGCCATCCGGGCTGCACCGCCCCGGCGATCGCTACTCGAAGCGGCGGCGGACCGTGGCGGGCAGCCGGCGCACGCCGATGGCGTGGCCACCCGGGGTGAGGACGCCGGCTCGGCAGTCAGTTGGGCCGGTCGAGGATCGCGCTGAACCGCTCCTCGGCCAGGTCGAGCTGGGCGAAGATGTGCCGCTTCACCGGCGCCGACAGCGGCGTGTCCGGCCGGGCGATCAGGTCGCGGAACACCGGCACCAGCGGCCGGTACTTCGCCGCCGACCGGGCCACCTTCGGCCCGATGGTGTAGACGACACCCACCCCGTTGTCGGTGAAGTCGGAGACCTTGATGACCCGCGCCCACGGCTCCCGGTCCAGGCTGGCCGCCACGTGCTCGCGGTACTGGGCGTTGCGGTCGCGCGCCGGGTCGTACTCCGGGTTGGTGACCGCGCCGACCAGGCGGGCCACCCGCGAGCCGAACCGGGCGGCGAGGGTGGCCAGCGCCGCCGCCGTCGGGTCGGCGGCCCCGACGCCGGCCAGCTCGTCGGGGTGGTCCTCCACCGCGTCGTGCAGCAGGCCGGCGACGATGACGTCCACGTCGCGCACCTGGTAGTGGTGCATCATCCGGATCGCCACCCGGAGCAGGTGGTTGAGGTACGGCTCACGGACCCGCCGGTCGTCGCCGTGCAGCTCGGCCGCGAGGTCGAGGGCGGCGGTGAGCCGGTCCCGCGCGACCTCGTCGAAGGCCGCGATCTCCAGCCGGAACCGTTCCAGCAGGCCCGGTTCGCCGTGGATCTCGGTGATCGCGTGCATCGGCATGGTGGCCAGGTACGGCGGGAAGTCCATGGGTCACTTATAGCCGATCTTCACTACCCGCGAGCCCCGGCCGTCGGGCACCCGACGCGTCACGCGGTGCCCGAGAGCCGCTTGACCAACCGGACGGTGGTCCCCTGCGGGGTGCCGTCGATCGTCGCCTCGTCCATCAGCCGGGCCATGATCAACCGCCCTCGGCCCCGCTCAGCCCCTCCGAGCCGGCCTCCCGCCAGCCGCCGGCGTCGGTCACCTCGATCTCCAGCCGGTCGGCCCGCAACCGGCCGCGGACCGCGGCGGTCGTCCCCGGGGCGAACCGGCAGCCGTGCTCGATGGCGTTGGCGCACGCCTCGCCGGCGGCGATCAGCACCGTCTCGACGTCCGGCTCGCCGGCCCCGACCCCGATCAGCCAGGTCCGCAGCGCCTCCCGGACGGGGGAGAGCTGCGCCGGGTCGGCCGCCAGCTCCGCGTGGAACACCACCGGCTCCCGGTGCCGGTAGACGAGCACCGCGACGTCGTCGGCGCGGACACCGGGGACCAGGTCCCGGACCAGGTTGTCGACCAGCTCGCCCTCCGGCAGCTCCCGACCGTCGGCGAGGCTGTCCACCGCCCGGGCGATGCCCGCGTCGATCAGCTCCCGTCGCCGCTCCACCAACCCGTCGGTGTAGAGCAGCAGCGTCGACCCGTCCCGCAGCTGCGCCCCCGCCTCCGGCCGGCCGTGCACCGCGACGCTCGCCAACGGCACCGAACCGGCCCCGTCCAGCAGCTGGGACGAGCCGTCCGGGTGCATCAGCACGGCCGGCGGGTGCCCCGCCGAGGAGTAGCGCAGCACGCCCAGCGACCGGTCGATGATCGCGCAGAACACCGTGGTGCAGCCCCCGCCGGGCACCTGGCGGGCGAAGTCGTCCAGGGCGGCGAGCACCTCGGCCGGGCTCTTCGCCTGCAACAGCAGCGCCCGGCAGGCGTTGCGCAGCTGACCCATCACGGTGGCGGCGGGCAGCCCCCGCCCGACGCAGTCGCCGACCAGCACGGCGACCAAATCATCAGGGAGCTGCACCACGTCGTACCAGTCGCCGCCCACCTCCAACGGCCGCACCGCCGGCTCGTAGCGCACCGCGAAGCCGGCCGGCAGCTTCACCGGGCCGAGCATCGCCCGCTGCATGGCCAGCGCCACCGCCCGCTGGGTCTCGTAGGCGCGGGCCCGGACCAGTGCCTGCGCCAGCGCGCCGCAGAGCTGGCGGACCAGGGGCCGGTCCAGCGCGCACCAGTCGGTCGCCCGGTGCGCGGCGCTGGTCGGGTCGGTGCCCGGGAAGAGGTTCGTCGCCAGGTCGGCCACGTCGGCGCCGGGCCCGTCGGTCACCGCGACCACCTCCCGTCCCTGCTCAGGCGGGGGAGGGTGGTCGTGCCGTCGCCCGCGGGCCTCATTGTCCCCACTCGGGCGCCGGTTCGAACCTCGCCCCGGTGTGACGTGGGGCGCGGCGCTGCCCGAGCCGCATCTCATGGCGGTCAGCCGGGCGTGCGCGCCGCCGTGGCTCGGGCGGGCGGTCAGCCGGCAGCGGGGCCGAGGCTCGCGCGGCGGACCAGTGCGGCGGGGAGCACCTCGACCCGGCGCCGGTCGGTGGCCGGGTCGAGCGCGAGGGTCATCGCCCGCGCGCCCAGCTCGACCAGGGGCAGCCGGACGGTGGTCAGCGCCGGGGTGACGTCGGCGGCCACCGGCATGTCGTCGAAGCCGGCCACCGAGATCTCCTCGGGGATCCGGATGCCGCGGGAGCGCAGCAGCGTCAGCGCGCCAACGGCCATCGAATCGTTGAGCGCCACCAGCGCGGTCAGCCCCGGCACGGCGTCGAGCAGTTCGGCGGCGGCCCGGGCGCCGCCGTCGCGGTCGAAGTCGGCGTAGCGGATCCGCTCGTCGGGCAGGGGGACGCCACCGTCGGCCAGCGCGGCGCGCAGCCCGCCGAGGCGGTCGGTGATGGTGGTCAGCACGCGCGGACCGGCGATCACCCCGATCCGCCGATGGCCCAGCCGGCACAGCTCCGCGCCGAGCAGTCGACCACCGGGCTCGTTGGCCGGCATCACCGCGTCGCCGGGGTGCTCGTGCCGGCCGATCACCGCCACCCGGCCGCCGGTCGCCTCGTACGCGGCCAGCTTCTCGGCGAGCAGGGCGGTGAAGTCGGCGTCGTGGTAGCCGGAGCCGGCCAGCACGATCGCGGCCACCTGCTGGCCGCGGAGCATCTCCACGTACTCCAGCTCGCGTTCGGGGTTGCGGTAGCTGTTGCAGATGATGACCAGCCGGCCCCGGTCGGTGGCGACCCGTTGCAGCCCCCGGGTCACCTCGGCGAAGTACGGGTCGGAGACGTCGTGCACCACCACGCCGACCACGCTGCGCTGTGGCCGGGCCAGCAGCTGGGCGTGCGCGTTGGGCACGTACCGCAGGTCGGCCACGGCGCGTAGCACCCGTTCGCGCAGCTCGTCGGCGACGGGCTTGCTGCTGCCGTTGATGACCCGGGACGCGGTGGCGGGGGAGACTCCGGCGCGCCGGGCGACGTCGGCCAGCGTCGCCAATGCCACCCCCGGTGTTGTCGGGCCCGGGCGTCGGGCCGTGGTCGCCGACAGGTTACCGCAACGGTGCCGGGAAAGCCCTTGCCCGGAGGTCGGCACGCACCCTACGCTCCTCAGGAAAGCGCTTGCCTGGGCTGTCTGGACGGAAGGACGACCATGTCCCGAAGGTCGATCGGCATCATCGTCAACGGCGTCACCGGTCGGATGGGGTACCGCCAACACCTCGTCCGGTCCCTGCTGGCCGTCCGGGAGCAGGGCGGCCTCGCGCTGCCCGACGGCACCCGGATCTGGCCCGAACCCATCCTGGTCGGCCGCGACGAGGGCCGGCTGCGCGCGGTGGCCGAGCGGCACGGCCTCACCGACTGGACCACCGACCTCGCCGCCGCGCTGGCCCGCGACGACGCCGAGATCTACTTCGACGCCCAGGTCACCCAGCAGCGGGAGAAGGCGATCCGGCAGGCCATCGACGCCGGCAAGCACATCTACACGGAGAAGCCGCTCGCCGAGTCCAGCGCCGCCGCCCTGGAGCTGGTCCGCGCCGCCGACGCCGCCGGGATCCGCACCGGCGTCGTGCAGGACAAGCTCTTCCTTCCCGGCCTGCGCAAGCTCAAGCGGCTGATCGACGGCGGCTTCTTCGGCCGCATCCTCTCCGTCCGCGGCGAGTTCGGCTACTGGGTCTTCGAGGGCGACTGGCAGCCCGCCCAGCGCCCCTCCTGGAACTACCGCGCCGAGGACGGCGGCGGCATCGTGATGGACATGTTCCCGCACTGGCAGTACGTGCTGGAGGAGCTCTTCGCCCCGGTCCGGGCGGTCACCTGCGTCGCCAGCACGCACATCCCGCAGCGGGTCGACGAGGGCGGCCGGAGCTACCCGGCCACCGCCGACGACGCCGCGTACGGGATCTTCGAACTCGACGGTGGGATCGTCGCCGCGCTCAACTCCTCCTGGTGCACTCGGGTGCACCGCGACGAACTGGTCGAGTTCCACGTCGACGGCACCGCGGGCAGCGCCGTCGCCGGCCTGCGCCGCTGCCGGGTCCAGCACCGCGCGGTCACCCCGAAACCGGTCTGGAACCCGGACCTGCCGGCTACCGAGGACTTCCGGGCACAGTGGACCGAGGTGCCCGACAACGAGGAGTTCGACAACGGCTTCAAGGTGCAGTGGGAAGCGTTCCTGCGGCACGTCGTCGCGGGGGAGCCGTTCGCCTGGGACTTCCTGGCCGGGGCGCGCGGGGTGCAGCTCGCCGAGCTGGGGCTGCGCTCGTCCCGCGAGGGGTGCCGGGTCGAGGTGCCGGAGCTGACCCGGTGACCGCGACCGTCGCGCTGCCCGGCGGGCGCCCGTACCGGCTGCGCGGGGGCGCCGGCTTCGACCGGCCCGCCGGCCCCGCCGCCAGCCGGGTGGCGTACGCGGCGGCGCACGTGGTCGCCGACCCGACGGCGGAGAACGTGCCGGGCGCCCCGTCCGCCGTGGACTGGGACCGCACCCTCGCCTTCCGGCACCACCTCTGGTCGTACGGGCTGGGGGTGGCCGAGGCGATGGACACCGCCCAGCGCGGCGCGGGACTCGACCACGCCGCCACCCGGGAACTGATCCGGCGCAGCGCCGCCGAGGCGCGCGCGGTCGGCGGGCGGATCGTCGCCGGGGTCGCCACCGACCAGCTGCCCCCCGGGCCGGCCACCCTCGCCGAGGTCGCCGACGCCTACACCGCGCAGCTCGCCGACGTGGTCGCCGCGGGCGCCCGCCCGGTGCTGATGTGCAGCCGCCACCTGGCCGCCGCCGCCGGCGGCGCCGAGGACTACCTGCGGGTGTACGACCGGCTGCTCGGCGCCGTCGACCAGCCGGTGGTGCTGCACTGGCTCGGCGACATGTTCGACCCGGCCCTGGCCGGCTACTGGGGCTCGACCGACCTCGACGAGGCCACCGACACCGTGCTGCACCTGGTCAAGGACCACCAGCACCGGGTCGACGGCATCAAGGTGTCGCTGCTCGACGCCGACCGCGAGGTGGCGCTGCGCCGACGGTTGCCGGCCGGGGTGCGCCTCTACACCGGCGACGACTTCCATTACCCGGAGCTGATCCGCGGCGACGACCAGGGGCACTCCGACGCGCTGCTCGGCGTCTTCGCCGCCATCGCCCCGGCCGCCGCCGCCGCGCTGGCCGCCCTCGACCGCGGCGATCTCGACGCCTACGACGCGCTCCTCGCCCCGACCCTGCCGCTGGCCCGGCACCTCTTCGCCACGCCGACCTGGTTCTACAAGACCGGCATCGTCTTCCTGGCCTGGCTCGCCGGGCACCAGGAGCACTTCACCATGCTGGCCGGGCAGCAGTCCGGCCGGTCACCGGCGCACCTGGCCCGGCTGCTCGTGCTGGCCGACACCGCCGGCCTGCTGCCCGACGCGGAGCTGGCCGCCGCGCGGGCGCGGGCGTACTTCACGGTGGCGGGGGTGGCGCAGTGACCGCCCCGACGTCCGGCGCCGCCGCGCCGCAGCGGGTGGTGCCGGCCGCCGGGCTGGCCCGGTTCTCGTTCAACCAGGCCACCGCCAAGCACTGGCCTCTCGACGAGGTGGTGGCCGGGTGCGCGGCGGCCGGCGTGCCCGGGATCGGGCTGTGGCGGGAACCGGTCCAGGAGTACGGGCTGGCCCGGGCCGCCCGGCTGGTCCGCGACGCCGGGCTGACCGTCACCTCGCTCTGCCGGGGCGGCTTCTTCACCGACGGCGACTGGCGGACCGAGAACCGGCGGGCCGTCGAGGAGGCCGCCGCCCTCGGCGCGTCGGAACTGGTGCTGGTCTCCGGCGGGCTCCCCGCGGGCAGCCGGGACGTCGACGGCGCCCGGCAGCGGGTCGCCGACGCGATCGGCGAACTCGCCCCGGACGCCGCCGCCGCCGGGGTGCGGCTCGCCATCGAACCGCTGCACCCGATGTTCTGCGCCGACCGCTGCGTGATCGCCACCCTCGGGCAGGCCCTCGACATCGCCGAGCGGTTCGACCCGGCCGTGGTCGGGGTGGTGGTCGACACGTACCACGTGTGGTGGGACGACACGGTGTACGCACAGATCGCCCGCGCCGGGCGGCGGATCGCCGCGTTCCAGGTCGCCGACTGGGTCACCCCGCTGCCCGAGGGCGTGCTGCTCGGCCGGGCCCTGCCCGGCCAGGGCTGCGTCGAGCTGCGCCGGCTGCGGGAGGCGGTCGACGCCGCCGGCTACACCGGCCCGATCGAGGTGGAGGTCTTCCAGGCCGACCTCTGGTCCCGCCCCGGCCCCGACATCCTCGCCGCCGCCGTGACCGGCTACCGCTCCCACGTCCTCTGACCTCCCACCCACCACGTCGATCACGAGGTTGGCGGCGACGATGATCCCCATCCGGGTCGCCGACCTCGTGATCGACGGGGGTGGGTCAGCGGGTGGGGAGGGCGGCGGTGACCCGGACGGCCTTGACGATGGCGGGGATGGAGCCGATCAGCAGGACCAGGCCCCAGACGACGGCGACCACCGCGAAGATCAACGCGCCGACGTCGTCGAGGATGCTGACCACGACCACCGGCGCCAGCCGGTGCAGGAACTCCAGCAGCACCGTGCAGAGCAGCGTGGTGAGCGCCAGCAGCACCAGGCCCTTGTTCTGCAGGAACCGGGGCTGGGCGAGCAGCAGCAGCCCCGCCCAGACCAGCTTGAGCAGCAGCACCAGGCCGAGCAGCAGGCTCGCCTCGCCGACCGGGAAGAACCCCCACAACGCCAGGTACGCCAGCGTGCCGAAGGGCACCGCCAGGAAGAGCGACACCATCACGGTCAGCTCGACGAAGGTGACCACCAGCAGCACCAGCGACGCCAGGATCAGCAGGATCGCGAAGACCAGCGTCGCCACGCCCTGCACCCGACCCTGGATCCGGTCCGGTACGACCAGGCTCAGGCAGAACAGGCCGGTCGTCCAGAGCGCCACCACGTCGATCAGCGCCAGCTGACCGGTGCCGCGCCCGGAGGGTTCGCTGACCCGGCCGACCTCGCCGAGGTCCACGTCGAGGTCGCGGGCGCTGGTGGCCAGCGCCCCGCCCGCGTCGCCGCCGCCGACGAGCAGCGACGCGCCCAGCTCCACGCCGACCACCAGCCCGATCGCCAGCAGCGCCAGCAGCAGGAACGGTTTGCGCAGCTCACCCATGACGGGCCTCCTCGCGGGTCGGCGGCGCGGTCGGTCCGGGTACCCGCGTCGGCGCGGCGGGGCGCCGGCGGGTCAGGACGTGCTGATGGCGACCGTGCACCCGGCACCTCCCGGACAGCTCAGCACGACCGCGGCGGCCCGGTCGACGGCGATCTTCGCGACCGCCCCGGTGCCGTCGTCGGCGGGTTCGACGTCGTCGCGGACGGTGAGGTCGGCGTCCCCGGGCGCCGGGGCGGTGACCGTGAAGGCGTCCGGCGCGCGCAGCACCAGCGTCTTCAGCCCGCCCGGATCGGCGACCCGCAGCACGCAGTCGCCGGCCACGGTGAGCACGTCTCCGGTGCGGTCGCACTCCGCCCGTACGGTCGTCGGGTCCACGGTGGCGCCGCCACCGGCGAGCCGGCCCAGCCAGCCGACGGCGTCGGCGTCGCCCGGCCGGCCCCGGTCGGCGCGGCCCGCGCCGACCGCGACCACGAAGAGCACCACCAGGAGTACGCCCACCGCGCCCAGCAGCAGCTTCTGCCGACCGGTCATCGCCGGGCCGCCGCCTCGCGCACCTCGGTGAACCGGATCTGGTCGATGCCGGCGAAGTACCGGTCGAAGCCCTGCGTCTTGCTCACCGCGACCAGGGTGAGCTGGTGCGGGCCCGGCCCCAGCTTCACGGTGCCGACGTCGGAGAAGTCGGTACGCACCACCTTCGGGGTGAAGCCGAGGAAGGTCCCGCCGACCTGTACGCCGTCGATGGCGAAGATGGTGTTGGCGTAGTCGAACGAGGTGGTGCGCGCGGCGGAGAACCGCCAGGTGGCCTCGGCGGGGATCTGCACGGTCATGGTCACCTGGTCGCCGATCGCCAGGCCCTGGAAGAAGAGCTGCCGGTCCTGCGACCAGGTCACCCCGCAGCAGTTCTCCTGCACCACCACGCTGGCCTTGCTGCCGGCGGGCGACTGCACCGTCGCGCCGGCCACCAGGCTCTCCGCCTCGATGGTGAGCACCCTCGGCTCGCCGGGCGCGGCCACCTCCTCCGGCCGGGAGACCAGCCACCCCACCACCGCGCCGACCAGCACCACCAGCGCCACCGCGGCCGCGATCCAGGGCCACGGCGTGCGCTTCGCCGGGGCGACCGCGCGGACCTCGTACGTCACCCGGCCGCTGGCGCGGGAACTCTCCTCCGGCGCGGTGTTCGCCGAGTACGCGAAGCCGGTCATGTCGTAGCGGCGGGGCGCGGTGCCGGGCGGCACGGCGAGGCGGACCAGGAACGAGACCGAACCCTGGCCGGGCACCACCCGCTGCGGCTCGGCGACGGTGAACCAGGAGCGCTGGCTGCCCTCCCCGGGCGCGACGTCGAAGACCACGGTGTCCGGCGCCAGACCGGGATTGGAGACGGTGAAGGTGAGCTCGCCGCGGTTGCCGGCGTCCAGGGTGAACTGCTCGGCGGCGGCGACGACGGCCCATTCGGTGGTCATGACGGCTCCTCTGCGGACGGTGCGGGTGCGGGAGGGGTGCGTGGGGTCGGGACGCTGGCCCGGCCGATCGCCGGCCCGGGGTGGTGCAGCGGCGGGGGATCGGCGTCGGGCGCGTCGGTGACGACCACCTCGGCGGTCACCGCCGCCGGCTTCTCCGCCTCGACGATCCGGGTGATCACGGCGAGCCGGTCGGCGGCGGCCGGCGGCACCCGGACCACCAGGTGGAACGGGCGGTCGGCCGGCTCGTCCAGCACGAACCCGGTGACCCCGGTGGCCAGCTCCAGCGCGGTCCGCATGCCGTACGGGGTGCCCCGCCACCGGGCCAGCTCCGCGCCGTGCGCGACCAGGTCCCGCAGCCGGCCCACCGGCAGCGGCAGCGGGGCGTCCGGCCGGGGCGGGGCGAGCACGTGGTCCATCGCCACCCACCGGGTCAGGTACGCCACCAGCCCGTCCGGCGTCCGGTACGGGGCGAAGAGCGCGTCGACGTCGGCGAGCACCGCCTCGTCCGGCGCGTGCAGCGCCTCCATCACCTCCAGCAGCGCGAACAGCACGCTGCCGGGGACGCTGGCCCGTTGGTAGGCGGCGGGCAGCAGCCGCTCAATCGCCGCTCGGCGCATCCTGCCGCACCACCTCGATGTCGTGCTCGCCGGAGCAGAGCAGCCAGGTGTCGGGGACGGTCACCACGTCGGCGGTGGCCTGGTTGGCGCTGGCCGTCCAGTCGACGGCGTCGCCGCTGCGGTACACGCCGCGGTCGCCGGCGGCGAGGATCAGCCGGTCCGCCCCGCCGGTCGCGGCGATCCCGTCGACCGGCACGAACCGGGACCGGTCGCGCAGCGGCAGCCCGCAGTTCACCATCACCGGCTGCCACTGCGGCTGGGCGGCCAGGGTGTCCAGCCGCACCACCCCGCCGCTCTGCGTGGCGGCCACCGCGAGGGTGCCGACGAAGGCCAGGTCGCGGCAGGTGCCACCGACCCAGCCGGCCTGCACCTGCTGCCACTTCACGTCCGACTCGAACAGCCGGGTCCGGTGGCAGCCCTGCCCCGGCTTCTTCGGGTCCGGCTCGCCGGCGCCGGCCCAGAGCAGGGTGGCCGGCCCGTCGTACTGCACGGCCAGCACCCGGTTGTCGACGTTGGCCAGCCCGACGTGGGCGAAGCTGCCCGGCCGGCCCGCGGCGGTGGAGAGGTAGACCCCGAACCCGGCCTGCGCGGCCACCGCCACGCCCGGCGCGCCCCGCTCGGAGACGAACGCCCGCACCGCGTAGAAGCCCCGGTCGGCGTCGGCCGGGTCGACCAGGATCTGCAACGGCACCGAGCCGGGCAGCAGGGACACCTCGTACAGGCCGGCGTCGGTGGCCAGCAGCAGCGCGCCCGCGCCGTCCCGGTCGATCCAGGCGACGTCGGAGATCCGCGAGTCCAGGTCGGTGAGCAGGGCCCAGGTCTCGCCCAGGTCGGTGCTCAGGTGCACCCGGGAACCACCGGCGGCCCGGGTGGTCACCACCGCCACCGAGCCGGGGCGGGCGACGACCCCGGGGCGTACCGGGGCGGGGGCGGGGGCCACCCGGACGACGCTCTCGGCGTCGAACCGGCCGGCCGGCTCCCAGCCCGCCCCCGCGTTGGTGGAGCGGAACAGCACCGGGCCGCGGCCGGCGTACCAGGTGCCGGCCTGGTACTGGTCGACGGCGAGGGTGCGCACCTCCGCGTCGGGGGCCTCGTCGACGACGAACCGGACCGACTCGACGTAGCGCACACCCGGCTCGGCGTGCTCCAGCATCCGGTAGACGTTGGAGGCGCGCAGCGGCTCGCCGAACGCCCAGCCGGCCGGGTTCAGCGGGGTCGGCAGCGGGCTGAGCGTCTGGTGCAGCCGGTCGTGGATGCGCCGCCGGACCGCCTCGGCGTCCTCCTCCCGGCGCACCACCACGCGGGCCCGGATGGAGACCGCCTTGTAGCGGGCCCAGCCGGCCCGGCAACTGGTGCCGAGCACCCGCCGCTGCGCCAGGTCCACCTCCACCCGGCGGCGGGCCTCCGCCACCTCATGCTCGCGCAGTACCGTCACCGGCAACCGCCCGCCGGGCCGGGCCTCCTCCGGCACGTACGGCACCAGCACCACCTCGACCTCGCCGGGCCGGGCGAAGCTGTAGACCGCGGACCGGGTGAAGGCCCGGGCCCGGGCCACCGCGCCCGAACCGGCCGCCAGGATCTCGAAGTCCCGCGCGGTGACCGCCCGCTGCTGGGCGAAGAACTCGTACGGCCCGCGGACCAGCGCCGAGTCCAGCGTCTCCATGTCCCGCCCGCCGGTCGCCGGCTCCGGGTTGTCGGCGCGTACCCCGGGCAACGGGTCGCGCAGGGCGGTCAGCGTGCCGGCGGCGACGTTGCCGGTGCGCCCGCCGCCGGCCCGGTACCAGAGCCGGATCCGGGCGCCCGCCGGCGGCACCGCCGCCACCGTCACCGGCCCGCCGTCGGGCCCACCGCCGGGTCCGCGCAGGTCCAGCGCCGGGGCGAAGGCGACCACGCCGGAGCAGCGGTCGACCAGGAAGACCTTGGCCTGCGGGCCCAGGCCGGCGAAGCTGTCCACCGGCCGCCAGATCTCGTACGTGCGCCCCTCGTGCTCCCGGGCCGCGGCGCCCAGCTCCACCGAGCCGGGCGGCACCTCCACCCCGAGCAGCAGGTCCAGCGGTTCGGCGGTCCGCGCCAGCGGGGCCCGCGCGGCGCGCAGCACCTGCCCGGGCTGGCCGGTGCCGGTGCCGAGAAGCTCCGCCTCCACCGGCTCGCAGTGGTGCATCCGGACGGTCACCGCGTCCTCCCCGGCCGGCAGCAGCGCCGGTTCGGTGGTGACGAAGACGACCGGCTTCGGGTCGGCGCCCCGGGCGGCGGCCACCCGGGTGCCGGCGGGGATCCGCACCGGCTGCCGGTCACCGCCGGTCCGGGTGAACCGCACGTCCGTCCAGGCCGCCGAGGGCGCGTGCCGGCTCACCCCGAGCAGGTTCAGGAACTGCACGTACGCCTTCTCCGGCAACTGGTTCAGCCGGTAGATCATGACCTCGGTGAGGTGGGCGAACGCCTCGACCAGGGCGATGCCGGGGTCGTGCGCGGACAGGTCGGTCCAGGCCGGGCAGGACTGGGCGATCCGCTCCCGGGCCTCGGTGACGAGGTCGAGGAAGCCCCGGTCGTCGAGGTGCGGCACGGGCAGCGTCATGACGGTTCCCCCTCGGCGTGGTCGCGCTCCGCCGGTGCGCCGTCGGGCCCGCCGGTGTCCGGTTCGTCGTCCGGCAGCAGGTCCACGGAGAAGACCAGTTGGCCGGGGGAGAGGCTGGCCCGGACCCGGTAGTCGAGCCGGATCACCAGCCGCCACGGGTCGTCCGGGTCGGGCCCGGCGTCCACGTCGATCACCTCGACGCGGGGCTCCCAGCGCCGGATCGCCTGCCGCACGTAGTGGATGGCCAGGCCGGCGGTGGTGTCGTCGTTGGGCGCGAAGACCAGCCGGTGCAGCCGGGAGCCGTACCCGGGGCGCATCAGCCGCTCGCCCGGCGTGGTGGAGAGCAGCAGGTACAGCGCCTGGCGTACCGTCTCGTCGCCGTCGGTCATGGCGAGCCCGCCGGCCGCGGTCAACCCCAGGCCGCCGGTGCGGCCGGCGTCGAAGCCGGCGCCGACGAAGCGGAACGCCCTCATCGGTCCGCCTCCACCAGCCGCTGCCGCGGGTCGCGGACCCGGTGGTGGACGAGTCCGGGCGGCGTGCCGTCGGTGAGGCCGTCCAGGTGCGACAGCACGATCCGGTGGCCGTCGACCCGTAGCCAGTCGCTGTAGCCGACCCGCACCGGCAGCGTCCTCGCGCACGGTTTGATGGTCGGCCCGTAGTTGGGGCAGGCCACGATCTCGCGCCCCTCCGGGTCGTGGTCGACCAGCACCGGTACGCCGGTGAGGGTCACCCAGGTCTGCGACGCCCGGTTGGTGACCCGGCCGTCGTGGTCGCAGGTGATCACGGACTGCAGGTGGATCCAGCGCATCAGCCGCCTCCTGAACGTTCGCGGGCGAGCGTCCCGGCCCGGTCCCGGGCGGTCGTCGCGTCCTCGGTCGCGTCGGCGTGCAGGAAGTCGACGCTGCGGGCCCGCACCACCATCGCCCGCCCCGGTGCGGAGAGCACCAGGTCGCCGGCGGCGTGCAGGGTGGTCAGCCCGGGTGCCATCTCCAGGTGGCTGCCGGCGGCGGTGGCCAGTCGCAGGCTGCGGGCCGCGTCGTCCACCACGATGGTCTGGCCGCTGCCGGTCCGCAGCGACCAGCGCCCGGTCCGCCCGTCGGCGACGCCCGGGTCGTACGGCTCGACGGCGCCGAAGAGCGAACCGAGCACGACCCCGGCGGTCGGCTCACCGCCGGGCAGGGCCACCAGCACGGTGTCGTCCGGGTCGGGCAGCGCGACGATCCCCTTGCCCGGCCCGGCGCCCGGGCAGAGCAGGGCGAGCCAGCCGGCGTCCAGGTCCCCGTACGCGGGCAGGGTGAGGCGGACCCGGCCGAGCCGGTCGGGGTCGTCCACGTCGGTGACCGTGCCGAGCGTGACCACCGCCGCCGACACCGGCGGGGGCGGCGGGGCGGGCGGCGGGACGGTGGAGAACCGGGTGAGGTGCCCGTCGCCGTCGATGGTGTGCGTCACCTCGGTGAGCACGTACACCCCGGCCAGTTCGTCGGCGACGCCGGCAAGGTCGATCCGGCCGCCGGGGCGCAGGCCCGGGTTTCCGGCGGCGACGCCCTCGGCGGTGACCAGCGCCGCCGTCCGGGCGTCCAGGCCGGCCTGGGCAATCGCGGCCAGCTCGTCGGCGCTGCGGCCCGGCTGGTCGACCGCGGTCCGGGTGCCGTCCGCGCCGACCGTGGCCGGGTCGGGGGTGAGGGGGATCCGCCGGCCGGTGCGCGGCGAGTCGGCCCGCTGGCTGATCGGCTCGGCCCGCTGCGGGTGCCAGCCCAGCGCCGCGCTCTCCCCGGCGGCCCGGTCGAGGTTGGCGGCGAGGCGCAGCCGGTGCAGCGTCCGGCCGAGGGTCAGCGGGACCGGCTCGCCGTACCCGTCGAGGGTGAGCAGCCGCACCCGGTCGCCGTCGGCGGCCAGGTGCAGCCCGGCCCGGCCGGCCACCTCCACCAGCAGCTCCAGGTCGCTGTGCCGGTGCTGGAGCAGCCGGTCCAGGCGCGGGCCGTCGGTCTCGGCGTCGACGTCGAGGCCCACCTCGGCGCAGAGGTCCCGGGCCAGGTCGGCGACGGTGACCGCCTCGAAGACCCGCAGTTGCTGCCGCTTGCGCAGCCGGTGCAGCAGGTCGTACCCGCGCAGCCGGAGCAGGGCGGTGCCGTCGGCGGCGTACTCCACCTCGACGCAGGTGACCTCGCCGGTGAAGAGCGGCTCGTCGCCGAGCCGGACGTCCAGCATGGCGCCGGTCGGCACCGCCGGGCCCGGCCCGAGCTCCAGCGCGGCCGGGCCGGCGCCGGTGGCGTGGACCACCTCGCACTGGGTCGGCTGGTCCAGCCGGGCGGCGACCCGCACGGACCGCAGCCGGCGGGCCGTCGCCCCGTCCAGCGGTACGCCGTCGAGCAGCACGGTCGGCCAGGCGGTCACGGCGTGCCACCGCCCACCGGGGTCGTCGCGGCGGCGGTGACCGGTGGCACCGCCAGGGCGGTGCCGGCCGGCACGGTCAGCGGGTCGGTGATCCGGTTGTGCTCGGCGAGCAGCCGCCAGCGCAGCGGCGAGCCGAGCGCGTCGTGGGCGAGCAGGTCGAAGCGGACCCCCGAGTAGCCGGGCACGGCCGAGCCGTCGCCGGCGGCCACCACGGCCGTACCGGGCGCCGCGCTGGGGGTGGTCGCGGCGGCCAGCTCGTCGGCGAAGCCCTCCTGCGCCTGGTCGGCGGACTCCGCCATCCGCACCAGCTTCAGCCGCAGCCAGGACCGCCGGGGCGAGCCGGTGCCGGTGAACGCGTCGAACCGTTCGGCGATGGCGACGACCACGCCGGGCACGTTCCAGGTCTTGCCCCAGACCAGCCGGACCAGCGGCGGCCGGAGCCAGCCGTGCTCGACGGCCGAGTTCTCCGCCAGCATCCACAGCGGACGGGTCAGCGTGCGTACGTCCCCGGGGCGGGTCTGCGCCTCCACCAGGTCGGTGTCGAAGAGCAGGTCCAGCACCAGCTCGGTCCGGCCCCCGCCGGTGAAGGCGAGCGGGTCGTCGGCGAGACCGGCGCCGGTGAGCTGCCCGTCGGCGAGGCCGCGCGGGCGTACCCCGGCCAGCCGGGTGACCTGCACGGTCTCCGGGTTGAGCAGGCAGTCGACCCGGACGCCGGTCTCGTCGACGAGGAAGGCGACGCGTTCCATCACACCCCCCGCTGTTCGGCGTCCAGGCGGTGCCGGTGGGCGTCGTCGCCGCCGGCCCCGGCGGGGCGTCGCCACACCGGTTCGTCGGGCAGCGCCGGCCAGGGATCGGCGGCCCACCGTCCGGCCGCCGGCCGCGTGGTGGTCCCCGCCGCCGGGGGTACGCCGCCCGCGTGGCCCGGCTCGGCCGGCAGCGCCGGCCACGGGTCCACCGGCGGCGTCGCCCCGGGGTCCGGCCGGTCGCGGAGGTCGGCCCCGGTCCGGGGTACGCCCGGAGCCCCGGCCACCATGCGGGGCAGGGGGTTGGCGGTCGCGGTGCCCGGCGTGTGGCCGGCGGCGAACCAGGGCGCGCCGATGGTTGGGCTCGCGGTGTCGCCGATGCGGGCGGCGGGGAACACACCGTCGGTGCCGCCCGGACGCGCGCCGGTCCCGTCACCGACGACGCGGCGGCCGGCCGGGGCGCCGATTGTCCGAACGCCTGACCCCGGCAGGTCCGCCGACCGCTCGGCGGCGAGGTCGGGATGCCCACCGCCCGTTGACCGCCCGTCGGCCAGGTCCGGATGCCCACCGGCGGCCGACCACCCGGCGGCGTGGTTCCGCTGCCCGCCGGTGGCACCGATGGCCGGCCGTTCGACCTTCTCGTCCCCGACTCCGGGAGGCGGGTGGTCCGCCGCTGTGGCCGTGTGGTCCGTCCCGGCTTCGGTGGCGGCACCCGTCGGCTGCCGGGCCGCGCCGGTCGGCGGCGTTGCGGGCGCACCGGCCGGCGGCCGCCCCGCCGCGCCGGCTGTCGGCGGCCGGGTCGTGTCGCTCGCCGGCCAGCCAGTCGCCGTGGGCTGCCGGGTCGTACCGGTCGCCGGCGCCGTGCCGGTTGTCGGCTGCGGGCTCGTACCGGTCGTCGGCCAGCCGGCCGTGCCGGGTGTCGGCTGCGGGGTCGTGCCGGTCGTCGGCCAGCCGGCCGTGCCGGTTGTCGGCTCTCCGGTCGGCGGTCGCCTGGTCGCGCCCGCCGTCGACCGCTCGTCCGCGCCGGTGATCGGCGCACCGGGCGGGCGGCCCGTCGATGGTCCGGCCGCCCGGCCCGCGCGGGTGCCCGGCACGTCGGCCCCCGACCACCCGGCTCCGCGCCCCTCGGCTCCGCCGGCCGTCCGTCGCTCGGTCGCCCGGCCCGCTGGCCCGTCCGTCGTGCCGGCCGCCGGACCGAAGGCCCCGTCGTACCGCCGGTCCGTCGCGCCGGCCGTCGGCCGCCCCGGCGTCCGATCACCGGGCGCGCCCACCGCACCGGCGGACGACGGCCCGGCCGCGCCGCTCGTCGGCCATCCCGGCGCGGGACCGCCGGCGACCGGCCGTCCCGCCTCGTCAAGCCTCGCCCCTTCCGACCCACCGGCCGGCCAGTCGGCCGCGTGGCCCGTGGGTGTCCCGGTGGCGCCGGTCGGCGGCCCGCCGGCCGCGCGGCCCGTGGGTGTACCGGTGTGACCGGTCGCCGCCCATCCGGCCGCGTCGCCCGTCGGTGCCCCGCCAGGGCCGTGCGCCGGCCAGCCGGCCAGCCGGGCAGCCGGCTCCCCGGTAGCGCCCATCGCCGGCCACCGGTCCGAGCCGTCGGCCGGCCACTGGTTCGCGCCGTCCGTCGGCCACCGGTCCGCGCTGTCGGCCGGCCATCGGTTCGCGCCGTCCGCCGGCCAGCCGGTGACGCCGTCCCCGGCGCGGTCGGGCACACCGTGGCCGGGGCTTCCCTGCCGGGACGGGCCCACCGCGCGCCCGTCCGTGAGTGAGTCGTTTACGTCATCAGCTCCAAAGCGCCCGACACCACCACCACCGACCGCCCGCCGGGTCCGGCGACCGAACGGGAAGTACCGGCCACCCCGGTCGGGGCGGGGCACCGCCGGGGACCGGCCGCCGGCCGTCCCGCCGTGGGGGTGCCCGGCGTCCGGCGTCCCGGCGAGCCGCTGCCCGCCCGGGTCCGCCGCGTCGGGGAAATCCAGGTCGTGCAGCAGGCCGGGGGCGTGCGCGGCCACCAGCCGCAGCCAGTGCTCCGGTGGCTCGCCCGGCTTGCGTGGCCGGCCCGCCACCGGGTCGTTCGGCGGTGGGGGAGCGCCGCCGACCATCCGCCCGTCGACCGCGTCGGCGGCGGCCCGCAACCGCCGGGCCAGCCAGCTACGCGGTCGTGGGCGCGGCGGCACTGCCCCACTCCAGCTCCAGACCCTCGTACGCGAGGGTCACCGCGACGATCGCGATCTCCTGCGCCAGGGTGTGCAGGTGCGCGCCCCGCCACCGCATCGGCCACGCGTTGATCAGGTTCCAGCGCAGCACCTCGGTCGTGCCGGCGGCGTCGAGCAGCACCACCGAGACGTTGCGCCGGCTCATCGCCCCCTTCGCGATGGCGTGCACCCAGTCCCAGATCTCCCGGGACGGAGTCAGGCCGAAGTGGAGGGTCACCGGCTCGTACTCGACCTGGCCCGGCACGGCCCGGATCCGGTCGTTGCCCGCCTCCCGGTACGCCAGCCGGGCGATGTTCATCTCCAGGCCGCTCACCTCCGTGAAGTGGCCGTTGGTGACGCCGTTGATGAGCAGCTTGAAGTTGTACGCCCGGTACGGGTCGACCGGGGCACCCGGCTGCGGCGTGGCCGTGGTCGGCATGTCAGCCTCCAATCGTCTCGGTCTCGGTGCCGCCGGCCCACTGGCTCAGCTTGAACACCACGAACTCGGCGGGCTTGACCACCGCGATGCCGATGTGCGCGACCACCATCCCGGCGTCACGGACGTCGGCCGGGTTGGTCTCCTCGTCGCACTTGACGAAGAACGCCTCCTCGGGCGTCCGCCCCAGCAACGCCCCGTCCCGCCACACCCGGGTGAGGAAGGCGCCGATGTCCCGGCGGATCGACCGCCACAGCGAGAAGTCGTTCGGCTCGAAGACCATCCACCGCGTGCCGTTGGCGATCGCCTGCTCGATGGAAATGGAGAGCCGCCGCACGTTCAGGTAACGCCACTCGCTGGCCTCCGCGGCGAGCGTCCGGGCGCCCCAGACCCGGATGCCCTCGCCGGCGAAGTACCGGATCACGTTGACGCCCTTGGGATTCAGCACGTCGTGCTCGGGGCGGGTGACCAGGTACTCCAGGTCGACGGCGCCGCGTACCGGCTCGTTGGCGGGGGCCTTGTGCACCCCGCGCAGGGCGTCGGTGCGGGCCCAGATGCCGGCGATGTGCCCACTCGGCGGGGTGAGCACCAGCTCACCGCTGAGCGGGTCCCGCACCCGCAGCCAGGGGAAGTAGCAGGTGCCGAACTCCGACTGCCGGGGGCGGTACGCCGCCGTCGCGCCGGACCCGGCGTCGGTGTCGGCGTCGGCCGGTCTCGACGTACCCTCGGGGGGCTTGCCGTCGCTCGTGCGGGACGTCCGGGCGGAGGCCGGCGTGGCGACCCGGGTCAACGCCGACACGTCCTCGATGCCGGGTGCCGGGTCGCAGATGGCCACCATGGTGCGCATCCGCTCCGCCATGCTGAGCAGCGCCTCGTGCGAGACCGGGTCGTGGAAGCCGGGCGCGGCGAGGATGGAGACCTCGTCCACCGCCTCCAGCAGTTGCAGGCCGGCGCGGCGCTGACCACCCCCCGTGATCTGGCCGCCCTCGCCGACGTTGACCACCCAGCACCGGGTGCCACCGTTGTCCAGGAAGCCGAAAACCGCCCGGGCCAGCGGAGTGCTCTCCGGGCGCTCACCCGAGGCGTAGAGCCGCAGGAACTCCGACCAGCTGTTCACCGGCACGGCCCGGTCCACGTGCGCGCCGCGGTCCGGGGCGACCCCGACGAAGCCGGCGGTGCTCATGCCGACCGGCCCGATCGGGCGGGCGCCGCTGGGCACCTCCTCGACGTAGATGCCGGGGGAGAAGTAGTTGGGCATCGGTCCTCCTGGTGCGCGGGCCGGTCCGGGTCAGCGGGCCGGGGCTTCGCAGACGATGACGATGTCGGCGTCGGCGGGATCGACGTCGGCGGTGAGCGTGCGTCCCCGGCCGACCAGGCGCAGCCGGACCGGCCGGCCGGGCTGCTCCGGGTCGTGCGGGACGCCGGTGAGCCGGAACCGGCCGGCCGGGTCGGTGTGCGTCGCGTACGGCGTGCCGACCAGCTCGACCCGCATCGCCGCGAGGGGCTGCTCCTCCGGGCCGACCACCCGGCCGTCCAGGGTGAGCATCGCCAGTTGGCGCAGCCGCAGCGGGCGCAGCACCGGCGGCGCCGCCGGCACCGGGCGGGCCACCTGCGCCGGCACGTCGATCAGCAGCGCCGGGCGGGGCGCCACGCCGAACGCCCGCCACAGCCCCGGGTCGCCGGCCTCCAGCACCACCTCCGGCTCGCCCTCCGCGGCGGCCGTGGCGAGCACCCGGTCCAGCCGGGGCAGCCCGGCCGGACCGGCGGCGCAGAGCAGGTAGCGGACCGTGAACCGGTACGGCTCGCGGGCGCCGGTGCCCCGGGTCTGCCGGGCCGGACGCAGCTCCAGCGGCCACAGGGTCAGCCCGGTCGACCCCGGGTCGACGGGCGGGCCGACCGGGACGTCCCCGCCCGCCGCCGCGGCCAGCCACGCCGTCAGCTCGGCGGTGGCCGCCTCGATCGGTCCTCGCCCGTCGCCGGTCATCGCGGCGGCGTCCCCTGGATCCGGTACGCGATGGCCTCGTTCCAGACGTGCGGGTAGACGCCGATCTCGAAGTACCGGGTGAAGCGGTTGATCGGCGCGTTGGTGTGGTCGTGCCAGAGCAGCCAGACCGGGGCGATGGTGAAGAGCACGTAGTTCAGCGCCACCAGCGGGAGGTAGAGCGGGCCGAGGAGCCGGGCCTGGAAGATGTGCACGTCCTCGTGTCGCTGGATGCCGCTGTTGGAGCCGGCGCAGACCGTGCCGATGGTGGTGGCGTACCGGGGGGAGACGCCCTCGACCACGTTGACCCGGCAGCTCTGCTGTGAGGTGGGCCGGTCGAGGTGGTGCCCGAAGATCAGGTGCACGGTGAGGTAGATCGCGCCGGCGACCGTGTTCAGCAGGCTCCACGTGTGGTCGACGACGAAGAGCAGGATGCCGCGGGCGTCCGGGCCGTACACCCGGGCCGAGGCGATCGCCCAGCCGAAGGGCCCACCGACGAGCAGCCCGACGACGGCACCGACGAGCAGGCCGATGGTGCCGCCCGAGAAGCCGCCGAGCAGGGCGCCGAAGGCGATGTGGACGACCGTGCTGATGATGGCGAGGACCATGGGGTCACCTCTCAGACCCAGGAGCGGATGTAGCGGGGCTCGCGCTGCTGCGCGAGCTGGGTCGGCGACGCCTGGGTCGCCTGCCGGTTGCCGGGCGGCAGCTGGTTGATGCCGAACGCGGCGGAGAAGATGACCAGCCCGTTGAAGAAGGCGATGACCCACTTCTCGGCGCCGGCGTCGGTGGCGAACGCCGCGGTGAGGTAGGACAGCACGAGGGCGATGCCCAGGGCGATCCACTTGCGGGCCTTGTCGCCGCCGGGGCCGATCAGCCCCCCGATGACGTTGGCGGTGAGCAGCGTGGCGGCGCTGGCCCCGGTCAGGCTGCCGAGGGCGGCCCAGGTGAAGAGATCGTTCACGGCGATCCCCCTTCGGGTGGTGGTCGGCGGGGATGTGGTGGTGGTGAGGTGGTGACGTGGCCCGACCCGGCGGGTCAGACCGGCTCCGCACGGTCCGTCGGCGGCGCCGGGGGGCCCGCCGGGGCCGCGGCGGTGGCCCGTCCCCGACGGCGTAGCAACAGGACCAGGAGTACGACGCCGGCGAGCAGCAGCACGCCCACGACGGCGCCGACCACCAGCCAGGGGAATGAGCCCTCCTCGTCCGGCGCCGCCGCGGTCGCGGAGGGCGAGGGCCGCACCGGCGCCTCGGCGACCGCCCGCAGCTCGGCGGGCTTGGTGCGGTTGGCGGCTACCTGCCAGCTGACCGAACGACCGTTGACCGTGCCGTTGCTGTCGATCACCCGGCCGGGAAAGGTCACGGAAATCTCGAACGACATCAACCGCATGAACTCTTCCCGGTTCCGCGGATTCTGCTCGGCCACTTTTCCGCCGTATTTCGACGGGTCGAGCGGCAGACTGAACCGGTGGAGATCGCCGTCCCGGACCAGATTGAGACTTTCACTGGTGAAATCCTTCAGCGGGGTACGCCGATAACTGATCTGGGCGCCGTAGAAGCGGTCGTCCTGATAGACGGTCTCCTCGCCCGGCGGCAGGGTGGGGATGTTCTGCCGGAGCTCGGCGAAGGCCACCGCCACGTTCTGGTTGCGGGAGGTGAGCAGGGATTTCGGGGCGGTGAGCAGCAGTTGACCGTCGACGGTGTCGTCGGCGTTGACGGTCAGACCGAAGTTGAGCTGCATGCAGCCGGTGAGCATGGCCACCAGGGAGAGACACACCGCGACGCGGAATGCCCTGCCGCGGTTGAGTCTCGTATTCATGCGCACAGTGTGTGTGATCGCCTTCACCATCCGCAGTCAGCGATCAGTCACAACGCTGTCACCGATCTTACCGGCCGTCGTTCCGTTCGGCTGACGCCGGAAAAAGGGGCGGTCGATATTCTGGAAGGTTGGCCGACAGCACGTCGCCGGCGCCGAGGAGGCGGCCCGGGTGGCGACGCGCTTCGCCGGTCGGGGTGCGGTCGGCATCGGTCTCTTCGGCATCACCCTGGCCGACGAGTACGCGCTGGCGTCCCGGCTCGGCGTCGATCCGGCGGCGGCGTACTGGCGGGAGCGCTCTGCGATGCGGCGACCCCGGCGGTGGTTGGCCGACGTGGGCGCCCGGGCGTACGGCACGGCGGGGCGGCCCTGATCGACCGGGCGAGGTCGCCGAGGTCGACACCCGGAGCCCGCCGCGCCTCGGTCGACCGCGGCCGTGGCCCGGTCTGATCAGGCTGCCCGGCGCTACCCGCGTTCGGGACCGGCGCGGTCGGCGGAGCCCGGTGACTGCCCCGGGTAGCGCACCTGCTGGTGCAGTCCTTTAGAGCTGATAGCACAAACGAATCACGGCTTCGTTCCCGCCACGGTCCGCTGTCGGGCCGGCTGATGGTGGCGGCGGTGGCGGCGGTGGCGACTCGTTTTCGTCATCAGCTCCAAAGGGTGGGGAGAGACAGCCGAGGCCGCGCAGCCGCCAGCCCGGCCAGAAGCCGGCCCATGTGCAGCCGCCGTCCGCGCAGAGGCCGGGACCACCGAATGGACCAACGGGTTCACGGCAAACGTGTACGTCCGCTCGCCGTACGACAGTGGGCTCCATGTCGGTGACGGCGAGCACGAGGAGCGCGACCCAGTCGGCGTGCTCCTGGAACGAGACCTTGACCCTTTCGCCTTCCCCGTGGACCTCTCGCAGTACTCCCACCGGGATCTGCTCCGTGCACGGCAATTGGAGTGCGGTGTCGATGTGGACGGTGTCGACCAACCCGAGCGTCGAGAAAAGCTGCTCGACGCCATCGACGCGGCTCTTGCGTCCCTTACCAGGTGATCCGCCGCCGCCTGCGAGCCGGCACCCGACCTCAGTGGCGGGGTGGGTGCCAGTCGGCGTACCGGGCGGCCTGGCGCAGCGCGGCGCGGCTCGGGGTGAGCCGGACCAGGGTGTCGCGGAGCGCGACGGCGACCGGGTTGCGCAGCCGCTGGCCGTACCGGCCGACGCGGTCGGACGCCCGGGCCACCTGCTGGCTGCGGGGCCGGCGCTCCCGGTCGTACCGGGCGAGCGCGGCGTCGAGGTGGGCCGGCCCGCCGGCGCAGGCCACGCCGAGCGTCACCGCGTCCTCGATGGCCTGGCCAGCCCCCTGGCCGAGGTACGGGGTCATCGCGTGCGCCGCGTCGCCGAGCAGCGCCACCCGCCCCTTCACGTACGACGGCAGCGGTGTGCCCAGGTGGTGGAGGTCATGGCGCAGCAGCTCCTCGGGTCGGGTGGCGGCGAGCAGCGCCGGGATCGGGTCGTGCCAGTCGCCGAAGCGCGCCCGGACGGCGGCCAGCTCGTCGCGGGCGTGCCAGCCGGGCGGCGCGGCCACCGCGGCGTACCAGTAGAGCCGGTCCTCGTCGAGCGGGACGACGCCGAACTCGGCGCCGGGTCCCCAGCTCACCGCGGCCGGCAGCGGGCCCGGCCAGTGGATGGCCGCCCGCCAGGCGGTCGCCCCGGCGTAGACCGGCGGCGGCACCTCGGGCCAGAGCCGGGAGCGCAGCACCGAGCGCAGGCCGTCGGCGCCGACCACCAGGTCGGCGGTGAGCTCGTTCGGCTCGCCGCGCCACCGGTGGTGGACCCGGGCGCCGTCCGGGCCGGACGTCACGTCGACCACCCGGGCGTCGGTGCGCAGCGCGCCCGGCGGCAGGGCGTTGCGGAGGATGCCGTGCAGGGTGGCCCGGTGTACGCCGAAGGCGGCGGTGCCGAGCTGTCGGGTCAGCTCGGCGGCGTCGATCCGGGACAGCCAGCGTCCACCGCGGTCGCGGAGCCCGCCGGCGGTCCCGGCCCCGGAGCGGGACCGGACGGCGTCCCCGACGCCGAGCGCGTCGAGCCCGCGCAGCGCGTTGGCCATCAGGGTCAGGCCGGTGCCCAGCTCGCGCGGCTCGGCGGCCTGTTCCAGCACGGTGGTGCGCCAACCGGCCCGGTGCAGGGCCAGCGCCGCGGCGAGCCCACCGATCCCCCCGCCGACCACGACCGCGTGTCCGTCCATCCCGACCGCCCTTCTACAGCTGTAGAAGTTCATACTACATCCGTAGAAGGTGGACCGAGGGGGCGTGGATGAGTGGTCGGGCCGCCCGGGTGACCGCGCTGGCCGACGCGGCGATCGCACTGCTCGCCGAGGGCGGGATGCGGGCGCTGACCCACCGGGCCGTGGACGCCCGTGCCGGCGTGCCGCTCGGCACCACCTCGGCGTACCTGCGTACCCGGCAGGCGCTGATCGAGGCGGTGGTGCGGCGGCTGGTCGACCTGGACCAGGTCGACCTGACCGAGCGCGAGCTGCCCACCGGGGCGCCGCCGCCGGGGCCGCCGCCCCGGCTCACCGCGCCGGACCTCGACCGGCTCGCCGCCGGGACCGCCGAGGTGCTGGACCGCTGGCTCACCACCGGCCGGGACCGCAGCCTCGCCCGCTACGCCTGCCTGCTGGAGGCCGTGCACCGCCCCGAGCTGCGGCGGATCCTCGCCCACGGCACCGTGCTGCGGGAGCAGGCCCGCGCGCTGCTGGCCGGCGCCGGGGCCGCGGACCCGCGCCGGCAGGGCGACCAGTTCGTCGCGTTCGTCGACGGCCTGCTCTTCGACCGCCTGGTCGGCGCCGGGGCGTTGAGCGCCCCGACCCCGGGCACCCCGGAGAGCCGGGAGGACCTGCGGGCCGCCGTCCGCGCCCTGCTGCGCGCCTTCACCGGCAGCTGAGGGCCCAGGCGCGGTCAGCCGACGAGGACCCGGGCGCGGTGCTCGCGTGGACTGACCCCGCGGACCCGGCGGAAGGCGGTGCTCAGCGCGAACGGGCTGCCGTAGCCGACCCGGCGGGCCACCGCGCCGAGCGTGACGTCCGGTTCGCGCAGCAGGTCCGCCGCGATGCTCAGCCGCCAGCCGGTGAGGAAGGCCATCGGTGGTTCGCCGACCAGTTCGGTGAAGCGCCGGGCCAGCGCCGCCCGGGACACCCCCACCTCGGCGGCGAGGGAGGCCACCGTCCACGACCGGGCCGGATCGCCCTGGAGCAGCCGCAGGGCCGGGCCGACCACCGGGTCGCCGGCCGCGGCGTACCAGGAGGGGGCGGCGCCCGGCCGGTCGAACCAGCTGCGCAGGACGGCGATCAGCAGCAGGTCGAGCAGCCGGTCGAGGACGGCCGCCTGGCCGGGACGGTCCCGCGCCATCTCGTCGGCGAGCAGCCCGACCAGGGGGCTGTGCCACTCGTCGGCGCGGACCGCCAGCAGCGGCGGCAACGCGCCGAGCAGTCGCCGGTCGACCTCGCCGGGCAGTTGGTAGGTGCCGGTCAGCAGCACCGTGCCGCCCGGGCTTCCGGTGCCCCAGGTGCGCACGCCCAGGCTGGGGTCGAGGGCCAGCGGCTCACCGCGCAGGGTGGTGCAACGCTGGCCGGGATGGATCACCGCCTGCGGCGGGGTGTTCGGGTCGTCGGCGACGGTGTACGCGTCCGGACCGCGCAGCACCGCCACGTCACCGGGATGCAACAGTTCGGCCGTACCATCGTCGGGCGCCACCCAGGCGCTGCCCTGGAACACGGCGACCACGGTGAGCGGGGCGCGGTCGCAGATGCGCAGCGCGAACGGCGGCTCGAGCAGGGACCGCAGCAGGAAGGCGCCGCGGGCCCGGGGGCCGTCGAGCAGGCCGGTCAAAAGATCCACAACGGCTGATCGTAGACGCCGGCGCATGTCGCCGGGATCGACGACCATTCAGCGTCTCGCGTCCGATCGGTGGACCGGCCCCATGACGGAGAGCGCACCCCCTCGTCCACGGCGGCGCCGGCCGGGTCGGCCGACGGCGCGGGCTGCCGGCGCCGGGCGGCCGGGGTAAGGATGGAACGGGCTTGTGGTCGTGACCGACCTGTGTGATCGTCCCCGGGTACGCCGTACCCCGGGAAGGACCGTGCCACTGTGAGCCCCGCCGTCATCGACCAGAGCGCCGCCGCCGTACCCCGGGCGGTGCTCGCCGCCCGCACCGGCGTCGCGGTGGTCTTCGCCCTCAACGGCCTCGCCGTGGCCTCCTGGTTCGGCCGGGTCCCCGCGGTCCGCGAAGCGCTCGGGCTCAGCGCCGGCCGGCTCGGCCTGCTGCTGCTCGCCATGTCCGCCGGCGCGGTGCTCGCGCTCACCACCGCCGGGCTCGCCACCCAGCGCCTCGGCGCGGCCCGCACGGTGGTGCTGGCCACGGTGCTGGTCGCGGGCGGGCTGGCCGGGGCGGGGGTGGCCGCCGGACTGGCCGGCTCGCTGGTCGGCGTGGCGGTGGGCCTGTTCGCCCTCGGCTACGGCTCCGGCACCTGTGACGTGGCGATGAACGTCGAGGGCGCCGCCGTGGAGAAGCGGTTGGGGCGTACCGTCATGCCCCGGTTCCACGCGGCCTGGAGTCTCGGCTCGGTCGGCGGCGCGGCGCTCGGCGCCGGCGCCGCCCGGCTCGGCCTGTCGGTCAACGCGCACCTGGTGGTGGTGGCCGTGGTGGTGCTCGGCGGCACCCTGCTCGGCGTCCGGGCCTTCCTGCCCGCCTCGCACGCCGGCGACACCCCGGCCGCCCGGCGCGGCGGCCTGCTCGCCGCCTGGCGCGAGCCGCGCACCCTGCTCATCGGCCTGCTGGTGCTGATCATGGCGTTCGCCGAGGGCAGCGCCAACGACTGGCTCGCGGTCGCCTTCGTCGACGGGTACGGCGTCAGCGAGGCCGCCGGCGCGGCGGTCTTCGGCGTCTTCGTCACCGGCATGACCATCGGGCGCACCGCCGGCACCGTCGCCATCGACCGGTGGGGACGCGTGCCCGTCCTGCTCGTCACGATCGTGCTCGCCGTGGTCGGCGCGACCGTGGCGGTGCTCTCCGGTTCCGGGCCGGTCGCCATCGCCGGGGTGATGCTCTGGGGCTTCGGCACCTCGCTGGGCTTCCCGGTCGGGATGAGCGCCGCCGCCGACG
Organism: Micromonospora psammae; assembly: GCF_036902725.1. NCBI lineage: Bacteria > Bacillati > Actinomycetota > Actinomycetes > Micromonosporales > Micromonosporaceae > Micromonospora > Micromonospora psammae. The sequence goes on from NZ_JBAKHM010000004.1 coordinate 286,717, forward strand.
AGGAGGACCGGGCCCCGGCCCGGGTCAGCGTGGTGGCGGCGATCGCCTACACGTCGTTCCTGGCCGGGCCGCCGCTGCTCGGCCTGCTCGGTGACCGGGTGGGGACCCTGCAGGCGCTGCTGGTGGTGCCCGTGCTGCTGCTGGCGACCCTGGCGCTGGTGCCGGCCACCCGTCCACTGGCGGGCCCCTCCAGCACATAGAAATTAACAGCGACGGGCCGGCGGCGGTATCGGGCGCGCGACCGACTGCGCCGGCCCACCGCCGTGGCTAGGGTCGCCGGATGCCTCCTCACGAGATCACCGCGGCCACCGCCGGCAGCTGGACCCTCGGCGACCGGACCGTGCGCCGGATGGGCTTCGGCACCATGCGGATCACCGCCGACCCCGACGCCGACCGCGCGATCCGCGTCCTGCGCCGAGCCGTGGAGCTGGGGGTGGACCACCTCGACACCGCCGCCTTCTACGTCTCACCGGACGGCACGCTGAACGTGGGCAGCGGCCCGGCCCGGTACGCGCCGGAGCTGATCCGCGCCGCGCTCGCGCCGTATCCCGACGACCTGTTCATCGCCACCAAGGTCGGTTTCGCGTACGACCCGGCCACCGGCCTGCGCGAGGAGACCTCCCCGGCGGGGCTGCGCGCCCAGGTGGAGGAGAACCTGCGCCGGCTCGGCCGGGACCACCTCGACCTGGTGAACCTGCGGATCGTCAAGCGGCCCGGCCGGGACTCGGTGGCGGAGAGCTTCGCCGCCCTCGCCGCGCTGCGCGACGCCGGGTTGATCCGGCACCTCGGCCTCTCCAACGTCCGCCTCGACCACCTCGACGAGGCGCAGGCGATCGCCCCGGTCGTCTGCGTGCAGAACAGCTACGCCCTGGACAACCGGGGTGACCAGGACGCCCTGCTGCGCGAGTGCGGGGCGCGGGGCATCGCGTACGTGCCCTTCTTCGCCCTCGCCGGCGCGCGGCGGGAGGCGGGCGCGGCGGCGGAACACCCGGCGGCCGTGCACGCCGTCGCCCGCGCGCACGGCGCCACCCCGCACCAGGTACGCCTCGCCTGGACGCTGCACCAGGGGCCGCACGTGCTGGCCATCCCCGGCACCGGCGACCCGGAGCACGTGGCCCAGAACGTGGCGGCCGGCGCGCTGCGGCTCACCGCCGGGGAGCTGGCCGCGCTCGGCTGACCCGGTCAGGTGGCGCTCACCCGCCTCGCAGTCCGTTGCCAGGAACGGGTGGTGCACTGGAGGGCACGCGGAGGAGAGGGAGTGCGCAGATGGCCTGGTTCAGCCGGCGGTCCCGGACCGCCGACCCGACCCCGACCAAGCTCGACCGGGAGGCGACCCGCGACGACCTGGCCGCGTTGGAACACTTCGTGACCAGCCGGCAGGGCGTCGAGTTCTATCTCGAGCCTGAGACCACCGCCACCGACACCACCGTGGTGGCGATCGCCCACGACGGGGAGTGGATCCGCCGCCGGACCGGCTCGCCGCAGGTGGCCGGGAAGCTGGCGCGCCGGCACGCGGTGCCGCTCTACGAGGCCATGAAGACCGGCTACCCGCAGCGGATGCGGGAGTGGAACCGGGCCCACCCGGAACGCCGGCTGCGCTGACCGGGACGCGGCCGGCGGCGCGGCCCCCGGCCCCTCAGGCCGCGACTGCGGCGCGGGCCTCGTCGAGGGTCATCGGGTCGGTGTGGCTCGCGACGTACCAGTGGTGGTCGGGGCCGAGCAGCCGGCGGACCAGCGCCAGGTCGGGGGCGTCGCCGGGCCCGCGCAGGTGCGCCGGTGGCGGGTAGAAGCAGTCGCCGAGCAGCATCACCGCCGAGTCCGGCACCAGCACCACGGTGGAGTCGGGGGCGTGCCCGCCGCCCACGTGCCGCAGTCGGACACCGGTGGGCAGCGTCAGTTCGTCGGTGAAGGTCCGGGTCGGCGGCAGCACAGTGAAGTCGTCCCAGGAGTCCATCGCCAGGGCGCGGGCCCGGAAGCTGGGTCCGAGCCGCGGGTTCGCGCGGACCTGCTCGCGCAGGTAGCGGTGGCTCCACGGGCGGGCCGCCTCGTCCCGCAGCAGCCGCTCCCCGGCGACGTGCCCGACGATCTCCACTCCCGGCCAGGCACAGGCGCCCCAGACGTGGTCCCAGTGGTGGTGGGTGTAGACCAGCCAGCGCGGTTCGGGCAGCCCGGAGATCGTGAGGGCGGCCCGGATTTCCCGGGCGTGCCCCGGGCTGTGGCCCGCGTCGACCAGCACGCTGCCCCGCTCGTCGGTGATCAACGCCACGGCCGGCTGCACGTTGTCGGGCTCCGGGTCACCCGGGAAGATCCAGACCCGGCCGGCGAGCTGGTGGAAGGTCATCTCGGTGGTGCCCCCGATTCCTACCGATCGTCGGTCGACGTTGGCTCCTCGTCGGCCGATCGTAGGCGCTCGACCCGCCCAACGGCTGCCCCACCTGCGGCGTCGGCCCCTCTGCTCTGCCGCCCCGGAGGCAACGGTGGAGCGCTCCCAGTGTCGCCTTGGCGGCAGCAGGGCAATGGAGGGTGCGCATCGAGTACGGACATTGTCCGAACTGGTCGAACCGCCGTCACCGATCGGTGGTGCCCGATCGATGCCGACCCGGGGCGGGGCCCGGGCCGGCGTTGACCGCGCGCCGAGAGGTGTGGCAGCATTCGCGGCCTGACGGCAGTGAAGGAAGCCGGTGCGATTCCGGCGCGGTCCCGCCACTGTCACCGGGGAGCGATCCCCCCTCGTGAGTCACGGCCGTGTGTCTGCGGTTGGAAGGCCGGGGGTGAGCGTCGATCCGGGAGCCAGGATACTTCGGCCGTCGGAGCTACCCCAGGGCGTGGACACCCGAGGAGGACCCGATGACGCGCAGCGTCTCCACCGTCGACGAGATCCGTCGCATCCGCACCGAGCAGGGCAGCGCGCCCATGGTCGGTCACCCCGCCGCACCGACCACCGGTCGCACCGCCGTGCCGACCACCGGTCGCACCGCCGTGCCGGCGCCCGGTCGCGCCGTCGCGCCCGAGGTCGGCCGCCGCGCCGCCCCCTCCGGCCGCCGCGCCGCTCGCCTCGCCGTTCACCGCTGAGTCCCGCACCGCGCCGCCCGCGCCCGCCGGCCGCCCGCCGGTGACCCGGTCGGCGACTCGTCGTACCCGCTGAACCGCGCCCACCCCGCATCGCCCGGCCGCCCTCGCGGCGACCCGGGTGTCACTCTCCGGAGCCTTTAGTGCGCATCCTGTTGCTGTCCACCGCCGACACCGACCTGCTCGCCGCCCGCGCCAGCGCCGCCGACTACCGGCTGGCCAACCCCGCCCGGGTCGGCGTGGACGCCGTGCCGGCGCTGCTCGACGGCGTCGACCTCGCCGTCGTACGCCTGCTCGGAGGCCGCCAGGCGTGGCCCGACGGCCTCGCCGCGGTGCTCGCCTCCGGCGTGCCCACGGTCGTGCTGGGCGGCGAGGCGGTGCCCGACGCGGAGCTGATGGCGGCCTCCACGGTGGCCTCCGGGGTGGTCACCGAGGCGCTGCGCTACCTGGTCGAGGGTGGCCCGGAGAACCTCGCCGAGCTGGCCCGGTTCCTCTCCGACACGGTGCTGCTCACCGGCGAGGGCTTCGCGCCGCCCACACCCACCCCGGCGTACGGGATCCACGGCGACCACCCGACGGAGACCGGCCGCCCCACGGTCGGGATCGTCTTCTACCGGGCGCACGCGCTGGCCGGGAACACCGGCTTCGTCGACACCCTCGCCGAGGCGGTGACCGCCGCCGGCGGCGACCCGCTGCCCATCTTCTGCGGCTCGCTGCGCGGGCTCGCCCCCGGTGACGGGCCGCTCGCCCTCTTCGCCCGCTGCGACGCCCTGGTGGTGACCGTCCTCGCCGCCGGTGGCGCCGTCGCCGCCGACGCCTCCGGCGGGGGCGACGAGGACGCCTGGGACGTCGGCGCGCTGGCCGCCCTGGACGTGCCCGTCATCCAGGCGCTCTGCCTGACCAGCACCCGGGAGCAGTGGGCGGGCAGCGACGCCGGGCTCTCCCCGTTGGACGCCGCGATGCAGGTGGCCATCCCCGAGTTCGACGGCCGGATCGTCACCGTGCCGTTCTCGTTCAAGCGGATCGACGCCGACGGCCTCTCCGGCTACGTCGCCGACCCGGAGCGGGCCGCCCGGGTGGCCGGCATCGCCGTCCGGCAGGCCCGGCTGCGGCACGTGCCGAACGCCGAGAAGCGGCTCGCGGTGGTGCTCAGCTCCTACCCGACGAAGCACTCCCGGGTCGGCAACGCGGTCGGCCTGGACACCCCCGCCTCGGCGGTGCGCCTGCTCGCCGCCCTCGCCGACGCCGGATGGGACCTGGGCGACGGCCCGGTGCCCACCGACGGCGACGCGCTGATCCACGCCCTGATCGCCGCCGGCGGGCACGACGTCGAGTGGCTCACCCCCGAACAGCTCGCCGCCGCCGAGGCGCGCCTGCCCGGCCAGACCTACCGACGCTGGTTCGCCCGGGTGCCGACGCCGCTGCGGGAACGGATGCTGGCGCACTGGGGCGAGCCGCCCGGCCAGCTCTACACCGACGGCGGCGACGTCGTCCTCGCCGGGCTGCGCTTCGGCAACGTGGTGCTGCTGATCCAGCCGCCGCGCGGTTTCGGGGAGAACCCCATCGCGATCTACCACGACCCCGACCTGCCACCCAGCCACCACTACCTCGCCGCGTACCGGTGGCTCGCCGAGCCGGTGGCCGACGGCGGCTTCGGCGCGGACGCGGTGGTGCACCTGGGCAAGCACGGCACCCTGGAATGGCTGCCCGGCAAGGGGCTCGGGCTGGCCGCCGACTGCGCCCCCGACGCGGTCCTCGGTGATCTCCCGCTGGTCTACCCGTTCATCGTCAACGACCCCGGCGAGGGCACCCAGGCCAAGCGCCGCGCCCACGCCGTCGTCGTCGACCACCTGGTGCCGCCGATGGCCCGCGCCGAGACCTACGGCGACCTGGCCCGGCTGGAGCAGCTGCTCGACGAGTACGCCACCGTGCAGGCCCTCGACCCGGCCAAGGTGCCGACCGTGCAGACGCAGATCTGGGCGCTGGTCCGCGCCGCCGAGCTGCACCACGACCTGCACACCGAGGACATGCCCGCCGCCGACGACTTCGACGACTTCGTGCTCCACCTCGACGGCTACCTCTGCGAGGTCAAGGACGTGCAGATCCGCGACGGGCTGCACATCCTCGCCGAGGCGCCCAGCGGGCCGGCCCGGGTCAACCTGGTGCTCGCCGTGCTGCGCGCCCCGCAGGTCTGGGGCGGCGCCCGGGTCCTGCCCGGCCTGCGCCAGGCGATCGCCGCCGCGTACGGGCTGGACGAGCAGGCGCTCCTCGGCTCGCCGGGCGAGCGGATCGCGGTGCCGGCGGCGCTGACCGAGGCGGTGGACGGGCCGGCCGCCACCGCCGCCGACGCCATCGACCTGATCGAGGCGCTGGCCCGCCGGGCGGTGGTCGGCATGGAGACCCTCGGCTGGGACGCCGACAAGGCCGGAGCCGTGATCGAGGAGGTCGCCGGCCGGGACATCCCCGACGCGGCGGCGGTGCTGCGTTTCGCCGCCGAGGAGGTGGTGCCCCGGCTGGACCGGACCACCGACGAGATCGACCGGGTGGTGGGCGCGCTCGACGGACGGTTCGTGCCGCCCGGGCCGTCCGGCTCACCCACCCGGGGCCTGGTCAACGTGCTTCCCACCGGCCGCAACTTCTACTCCGTGGATCCGAAGGCCATCCCCAGCCGCAACGCCTGGGACGTCGGGGTGGCGCTGGCGGACTCGCTGCTGGCCCGCCACCTCGCCGACACCGGTGAGTACCCCCGCTCGGTCGGGTTGACGGTCTGGGGCACCAGCGCCATGCGGACCCAGGGCGACGACATCGCCGAGGTGCTGGCGCTGCTGGGCTGCCGCCCGGTCTGGGACGACCGGTCCCGCCGGGTCACCGGCGTCGAGGTGGTGCCGCCCGCCGAGCTGGGCCGCCCCCGGGTCGACGTCACGGTCCGCATCTCCGGCTTCTTCCGGGACGCCTTCCCGCACGTGGTCGCCCTCCTCGACGACGCGGTCCGGCAGGTCGCGGCGCTGGACGAGCCGGCCGAGCGGAACTTCGTCCGCGCCCACGTCACCGCCGACGTGGCGCGGCACGGCGACGAGCGCCGGGCCACCGCCCGCATCTTCGGCTCGAAACCGGGGGCGTACGGGGCGGGCCTGCTGCCTTTGATCGACGCCCGCAACTGGCGCACCGACGCCGACCTCGCCGAGGTGTACGCCGTCTGGGGCGGCTACGCCTACGGCCGGGGCCTGGACGGGCGGGAGGCGCGCGCCGACATGGAACGCTCCTTCGCCCGGATCGCCGTCGCGGTGAAGAACCAGGACACCCGCGAGCACGACATCGTCGACTCCGACGACTACTTCCAGTACCACGGCGGGATGGTGGCGATGGTCCGCCACCTCACCGGCGCCGCCCCGGCCGCGTACGTGGGGGACTCGGCCATGCCGCACGACGTGCGGACCCGGACGTTGGGCGAGGAGACCCGGCGGGTGTTCCGGGCCCGGGTGGTCAACCCGCGCTGGATCGCCGCGATGCGCCGGCACGGCTACAAGGGCGCGTTCGAGCTGGCCGCCACCGTGGACTACCTCTTCGGCTACGACGCCACCGCCGGCGTCGTCGACGACTGGATGTACGAGCACCTCGCCGCCGCGTACGTCTTCGAGCCGGAGACCCGGGCCTTTTTGGAGGAGTCCAACCCCTGGGCGCTGCGCGGCATCACCGAACGACTGCTCGAGGCCGCCGACCGGGGGCTGTGGGCCGAGCCGCAGCCGGCCACCCTCGACCGGCTCCGCGAGACGTACCTGACTACTGAGGGTGACCTGGAGGACCAGTCTTGAGCAGCTATCCGTTCAGCGCGGTGCTCGGCATGGACGACATGCGGCTGGCGCTGCTGCTCAACGCGGTCAGCCCGGCCATCGGCGGGGTGCTGGTGCGGGGCGAGAAGGGCACCGCCAAGTCCACCGCCGTCCGGGCCCTCGCCGCGCTGCTGCCCGACGTCGACCGGGTCGCCGACTGCCGGTTCGGCTGCGACCCGACCGCCCCCGACCCGGGCTGCCCGGACGGGCCGCACCCGGCCGAGCCGGTCGCCGAGCGGCGCCCCGCCCGCCTGGTGGAGCTGCCGGTCGGCGCCGCCGAGGACCGGGTGGTCGGCTCGCTGGACCTGGAGAAGGCCCTCGGCGAGGGGGTACGCGCCTACGAACCCGGGCTGCTCGCCGCCGCCCACCGCGGCGTGCTCTACGTCGACGAGGTCAACCTGCTCCACGACCACCTGGTCGACCTGCTGCTGGACGCCGCCGCGATGGGCCGCTGCCACGTCGAGCGGGAGGGCGTCTCGGTCAGCCACGCCGCCCGGTTCCTCCTGGTCGGCACGATGAACCCGGAGGAGGGGGAGCTGCGCCCGCAGCTGCTCGACCGGTTCGGGCTCACCGTCGAGGTGGCCGCCAGCCGCGACCCCGCCGTCCGGGTGGAGGTGGTCCGCCGGCGGCTCGCCGCCGACGCCGACCCGGCCGGTTTCGCCGCCCGCTGGGCCGAGGCGGACGCCCAGGTCGCCCACCGGGTCGCCGAGGCCCGGCGGCGGGTCGGGACGGTGCTGCTGCCCGACAGCGCGCTGCGCCGGATCGCCGAGGTGTGCGCGTCGTTCGATGTGGACGGGATGCGCGCCGACATCGTCACCGCCCGGACCGCCGTCGCGCACGCCGCCTGGCAGGGCCGGGACCGGGTCACCGCGGAGGACGTGCGGGTCGCCGCCCGGCTGGCCCTGCCGCACCGGCGCCGCCGTGACCCGTTCGACACCCCGGGCCTGGACTCCAAACGCCTGGACGAGGCGTTGGACCGGGTCGGCGACGACGACCCCGACGACGACCCGCCCGGCGGACCGGGCGGACCGGACGGCGGTCCCGACGGGCCGGCCGGTGGACCCGGTGGCGGCGGTCCGGGCGACGGTGGGGGCGAGTGTGACCGTCGCGACGACACCGGCGCCGGGAGCGACGCCGACGACCGGGACGCCGACGACCAGCGGGCCGGCGCGGCGGACCGATCGCCGAGCGCCGCCGAGCACCGGCCCGGCGCCCCGGCGGACCACTGGCCGGCCGACGGCCGCGACACCTGGCCGGACAGCGGCGACAGCCGGCCGGCCGGCGACGGCTCCCCGACGGAGGCCGACGACACCGCGCCGGACGATCGGGGCGGCCGCTCCCGGGGCGTCGCCGGGAACGGCCCGAGCGACGGGCGGTCGCGGACCGGGGCGCAGGCGGTGGCCGTACCCCGGGGTGGTCTGAAGGCCCGGCTGCTCACTGCGCCGGGGGTCGGCGAGGGCGTGCCCGGCCGGCGGTCCCGCGCCCGGACCGGGCGGGGCCGCACCACCGGCGCCCGGGTGCCGACCGGCCGACCGGGCGCGCTGCACCTGCCGGCGACGGTGCGGGCCGCCGCCCCGCACCAGGCCGACCGGGGTCGGGCCGACGGCCCGCTGCGGCTGCGCGGCGAGGACCTGCGCGAGGCGGTGCGGGAGGGGCGCGAGGGCAACCTGGTGCTCTTCGTGGTCGACGCCAGCGGCTCGATGGGGGCCCGGCAGCGGATGTCGGCGGTCAAGGGGGCGGTGCTCGCCCTGCTCACCGACGCCTACCAGCGCCGGGACAAGGTCGCCGTGATCGCCTTCCGGGGCACCGGCGCGCGGACCGTGCTGCCGGCGACCTCCTCGGTGCTGGCCGCCTCGACCCGCCTGGCCGAGCTGCCCACCGGTGGGCGTACCCCGCTGGCGGAGGGCCTGCTGGCGGCGGCCGAGCTGCTGCGGGTGGAGCGGCTGCGCGACCCGCGACGGCGGCCCCTGGTCCTGGTCGTCACCGACGGCCGCGCCACCGCCGGGCAGCGGCCGCTGGACCGGGCGGCCCACGCGGCGGCCTTGCTCCGCGCCACCGGCGCCCCCTGCGTCGTCGTCGACTGCGAATCCGGCCCCGTCCGCCTCCACCTCGCCGACCGCCTGGCCACCCAGCTCGCCGCCCCGCTGCACCCGCTGGACACCCTCACCACCCTCACCAGCCCTCACCGATCGCGCGGATCCCACCCCGGCACCCCGGGTGCAGCGGACCCGATCCGTGCGATCGCGGGGGTTCGACCGAACAGGAGCGTTGCCTGATGCCGCAGGGGAAGCCTTCCGTCGTACCGGCCGACGGGTTGACGACGCGGCAGCGGCGCCACCGGCCGCTGACCATCGTCCACACGGGGCAGATGAAGGGGAAGTCCACCGCCGCCTTCGGGCTGGCGCTGCGGGCCTGGACCGCCGGGCTGCCGATCGGGGTGTTCCAGTTCGTCAAGAGCGCCAAGTGGCGGGTGGGGGAGGAGAACGCCTTCCGCGCCCTCGGCGAGGTGCACGAGCGCACCGGGCAGGGCGCCCCGGTGGCCTGGCACAAGATGGGCGAGGGCTGGTCCTGGATCCAGCGCGGCGGCGACGCCGACCACGCCGCCGACGCCCTGGAGGGGTGGCGGCAGGTCCAGCGCGACCTGGCCGCCGAACGCTACGGCCTGTACGTGCTCGACGAGTTCACCTACCCGATGAAGTGGGGCTGGGTGGACGTCGACGAGGTCGTCGCGACCCTCACCGACCGGCCCGGCTTCCAGCACGTGGTGATCACCGGCCGGGACGCCGACCCCCGGCTGGTCGAGGCCGCCGACCTGGTCGCCGAGCTGACCAAGGTCAAGCACCCGATGGACGCCGGCCAGAAGGGCCAGAAGGGCATCGAGTGGTGAACCAACCGTGGGCGCTGCCCCGGCTGGTGGTCGCCGCGCCGGCCAGCGGGCACGGCAAGACCACCCTGGCCACCGGCCTGCTCGCCGCGCTGCGCCGGCGCGGCCTGACCGTCAGCCCGCACAAGGTCGGCCCGGACTACATCGACCCCGGCTACCACGCGCTCGCCGCCGGCCGGCCCGGCCGCAACCTCGACCCCTGGCTGGTCGGCGAGGAGCGGATCGCGCCGCTGCTGCGGCACGGGGCGGGCGTCCCCACCCCCGCCGACGTGGCGATCGTCGAGGGAGTGATGGGGCTGCACGACGGCGCGGTCGGACGCGGGGCGTACGCCTCCACGGCGCACGTCGCCCGGCTGATCGACGCGCCCGTGCTGCTGGTCCTCGACACCACCGCCCAGGGCCGCTCGGCCGCCGCGCTGGTGCTCGGCATGCGCGCCTTCGACCCGGGCGTGCGGATCGGCGGGGTGGTGCTCAACCGGGTCGGCTCGCCCCGGCACGAGACCCTGCTCCGCGACGCGCTCGCCGAGGTGGGCGTGCCGGTGCTCGGGGCGGTCACCCGGGCCGTCGAGGTGGCCGCGCCCGCCCGCCACCTGGGGCTGGTGCCGGTCGCCGAACGGGCACCGGAGTCGCTCGCCGTCGTCGCCGCCCTGGCCGACCTGATCGAGTCCACCGTGGACCTCGACGCGGTGCTCGACCTGGCCGGCACCGCGCCGCCGCTGACCGCGCCGGCCTGGGACCCGGTCGCCGCCGTCGGCGGCCCCGCCGGCGGGCAGCGCCCGGTCGTCGCCCTCGCCGGTGGACCCGCCTTCACCTTCTCGTACGCCGAGACGGCCGAGCTGCTCGCCGCGGCCGGCGCCACGGTGGCCCGCTTCGACCCGCTGCGCGACCCGGCCCTGCCGGCCGGTACCCGCGCCGTCGTCATCGGCGGTGGCTTCCCCGAGGTGCACGCCGAGGCGCTCACCGGCAACACCGCGCTCCGCGCCGAACTGGCCGACTTCGACGGGCCGGTCGTCGCCGAGTGCGCCGGCCTGCTCTACCTGGGCAGCGCGCTCGACGGCGTGCCGATGTGCGGCCGGCTGGCGCACACCGCCCGGATGACCGGCCGGCTCACCCTCGGCTACCGGGAGGCCGTCGCCGCCACGGACTCCCCGCCGCACCGCGCCGGCGACCCGGTACGCGGCCACGAGTTCCACCGCACCGTCACCGACCCCGGTCACGGCGACCGGCCGGCCTGGCGCTGGGACGGCACGGGGCACGGCTTCGTCGACGGCCGGGTGCACGCCTCCTACCTGCACACCCACTGGGCCGGCCAGCCGCTGGCCGCCCGCCGCCTGGTCGAGGCGGCCAGCCGGTGAGCGCGGCTGTGACCGGCGCCGCCACGCTGACCGGGGTGGGGGTCGGACCGGGCGACCCGGAGCTGCTCACCCTCAAGGCGGTCCGGGTGCTGCGCGAGGCCGATCTGGTCGTCGTACCCGTGCTGGACCGGCTGGCCGCGGCGGGCGACGCGCCGCCGGGCCGGGCCGAGAGCACCGTCCTCGCGCACGTCCCGCCGAACCGGCTGCGCCGGCTGCCGTTCGCCCTGGACGACCGGGGCGGGGTGACCGCCCGCCGGGAACGGGCCTGGGACGAGGCCGCCCGCGCCGTGGTGGCCGCCCTCGACGGCGGCGCCCGCTCGGTCGCCTTCGCCACCATCGGCGACCCGAACGTCTACTCCACCTTCGGCTACCTGGCGCAGAGCGTCCGCGCGCTGCGCCCGACGGTCGAGGTGCGCACCGTGCCCGGCGTCACCGCCATGCAGGAACTCGCCGCGCGCAGCGGCGTCCCGCTCTGCGAGGGCCGCGAACCGCTCACCCTGCTGCCGGCCACCGCCGGGCCGGCACTGCTCGCCGACGCCCTCGCCGGCCCCGGCACCGTCGTGGTCTACAAGGGCTGGCGGCGGCATCCCGAGCTCCTCGCCGAGCTGCGCCGGCAGGGCCGGCACGACGACGCCGTGCTCGGCCGCGCGCTGGGCCTGCCCGGCGAGCGGATCGGGCCGGTGGACGGCGTTGGGGACGACCTGCCGTACCTGTCGACGCTGCTGGTCCCGGCCCGCCGGGAGCGGCGGGGAGGAAAACTGTGAGCACCAGCAACGGAAAGGTCTGGTTCGTCGGGGCCGGCCCCGGCGCCGCCGACCTGCTGACCCTGCGCGCCGCCCGGGTGATCGCCGAGGCCGACGTGGTGATCTGGGCGGCCAGTCTGGTCCACGCCGACGTGCTCGCCCACGCCCGGCCGGACGCCGAGATCGTCGACTCCTCCCAGCTGCCCATCGAGGGGGTGCTGCCGCTCTACCGGCGGGCCGCCGCCGACGGGCTGACCGTGGCCCGGATCCACTCCGGCGACCCGGCCCTGTGGGGCGCGGTCCAGGAACAGCTCGACCTGTGCCGGGCCCTCGGCCTGACCGTGGAGATCGTGCCCGGGGTGTCGTCGTTCACCGCCGTGGCGGCGATCGTCGGCCGGGAGCTGACCATCCCCGAGGTGGCCCAGTCGGTCATCCTCACCCGCCTCGAGGGCGGCAAGACCCCGATGCCGCCGGGGGAACGGGTCCGCGACTTCGCCCGGCACGGCACCACCATGGCGCTCTTCCTCTCCGCCGCCCGCTCCGGGCAGGCCCAGGCCGAACTGCTCGCCGGCGGCTACCCGGCGGACACCCCGGTCGTGGTGGCGTACCAGGCGACCTGGCCGGACGAGCTGGTGGTGCGCTGCGCGCTCGGCGACCTGGCGGCCACCGTCAAGGAGCACAAGCTCTGGAAGCACACGCTCTTCCTGGTCGGGCCGGCGCTCGCCGCCACCGGCACCCGCTCGCACCTCTACCACCCGGGGCACTTCCACACCTTCCGCCGGGCCGAGCCGGACGCCCGCGTCGCGCTGCGCCGCGCCCGCGCCACCGGATCGGGGGACGGGACGCGGTGACGTACGCCGAGCCGCCGCTGCGCGAGCCGGACCTGCCGCGCACCGCGAAGGTCCGGCCCACCGCCCTGCGCACCGGCTGGACCACCGGCGCCTGCGCGACGGCGGCGGCGAAGGCGGCGGTGACCGCCCTGGTCACCGGCGCGTCGCAGGCGGCGGTGGAGATCGGGCTGCCCGACGGGCGGCGGGTGGCCTTCCCGGTGGCCCGGTGCGACGTCGACCCGGCGCGCGCCGAGGCGGTGGTGGTCAAGGACGCCGGGGACGACCCGGACGTCACCCACGGCGCGCACCTCACCGCCACCGTCGGCTGGCGTACCCGGCCCGGCCTGGACCTCGACGGCGGCTCCGGCGTCGGCACCGTCACCAAGCCCGGACTGGGCCTGGCGGTCGGCGGGCCGGCGATCAACGACACCCCCCGACGCATGATCGGCCAAGCGGTGGCCGAGGTGGTCGACCTGACCGAGGTCGGCGTCCGGGTGGTGATCAGCGTGCCGGGCGGCGAGATCATGGCCCGCAAGACCACCAACCGGCGACTCGGCATCCTCGGCGGCATCTCCATCCTCGGCACCACCGGGATCGTCCGGCCCTTCTCCACCGCCTCCTGGCGGGCCAGCGTCGTGCAGGCGGTGCACGTGATGGCGGCCCAGGGGGAGCGGACCGTGGTGCTCTGCACCGGTGGGCGTACCGAGCGGGCCGCCCGGGCGCTCCTGCCCGAGCTGCCCGAGGTGTGCTTCGTCGAGGTCGGCGACTTCACCGGCGCGGCGGTCACCGCCGCCGTCGGCGACGGCATGAGCGGGGTGGTCTTCGTGGGGATGGCCGGCAAGCTGGCCAAGCTCGCCGCCGGCATCCTGATGACCCACTACACCCGCTCGAAGGTGGACCTGTCGCTGCTCGGCGACGTCACCGCCGAGGCCGGCGGTGACGCCGGACTGGTCGCGGCGGTGACCGCGGCGAACACCGGGCGGCACGCGTACGAGCTGTGGGAGGCCGCCGGCCTGCTCGGCCCGGCCGGGGACCAGCTCTGCCGCCGGGTGCGTCAGGTGCTGCTCCGCTTCGCCGGGCAGGCGGTCGACGTCGACGTGGCCATGGTGGACTTCGCCGGCTCCCGGGTCGTCGCCTCCTCCGGCCGGTGGGCGGCGTGAACAGCTCCGCGTCCCGCGCCGGTGACCCGCCCCCCGGGGCGACCGTGACCGTGGTGGGGATCGACGCCGCCGGTCGGCAGGCGCCCGGCGGGCTGGCCGAGGTGCTGGCCCCGGCCGGGCTGGTGGTCGGGGCGGCCCGGCACCTCGCCGCCGTGCCGGTGCCGCCCGGGTGCGCCACCGTCGTCCTCGGGCCGCTCGCGCCCGCGCTGGACCGTATCCGCGCCGCCGTCGCGACCGGCACCCCGGCGGTCGTGCTGGCCAGTGGCGACCCCGGCTTCTTCGGCATCGTCCGGCGGCTGCGGGCGGCCGGGCTCCCGCTGCGGGTGCTGCCGGCGGTCTCCAGCGTCGCCGCCGCGTTCGCCCGGGCCGGGCTGCCCTGGGAGGGCACGGTGGTGCTCAGCGCGCACGGCCGCGACCCGCGGCCCGCGCTTAACGCCTGCCGGGCGCTGCCCGCCGTCGCGGTGCTCACCGCGCCCGGCGCCGGCGCGGCCGAACTCGGCGCGGGTCTGGTCGGCTGGTCCCGCCGGCTCGTGGTGGCCGAGCACCTGGGCACGCCCGAGGAGCGGATCACCTGGACCGTCCCGGCGGAGGCCGCCGGCCGCGCCTGGGCCGAGCCGCACGTCCTGCTCAGCCTCGCCCCCGACGCCGCCGACGGCGGGGCCGGGGTGGGCCCGATGCGGGCCGACAACCAGCCCGCCGCGGCCCCCGCCGGCGGCTGGGCGCTGCCCGAGTCCGCGTACCACCACCGCGCCTCGATGATCACCAAGTCGGAGGTGCGCGCCCTCGCGGTGGCCCGGCTCCGCCCCCGCCTCGGCCGGCTGGTCTGGGACGTCGGCGCCGGCAGCGGCTCGGTGGGCGTCGAGTGCGCCCTGCTCGGCGCGGCCGTCGTCGCCGTCGAGCGTGACCCGGCCGCCCCGGTGCGGGCCAACGCCGCCCGGCACGGCGTCGACGTCCGGCTCGTCGTCGGCAGCGCCCCCGAGGCGCTGCGCGGGCTGCCCGAGCCGGACGCCGCCTTCGTCGGCGGAGGCGGCACGGAGGTGCTCGCCGCCGTGGCGGCCCGCCGGCCGGCGCGGGTGGTGGTGGCCCTCGCCGCGCTGGACCGGGTCGGCCCCTCGGTCCACCTGCTCCGTGCCGCCGGCTACGCGGTCGAGGGCAGCCAGCTCGCCGCCGCCCGCCTCGCCGACCTGCCCGGCGGTTCGATCCGGCTGGCCGCCACCAACCCGGTGGTCCTGCTCACCGGGGACCGCCGGTGACCACCACCCCGAATCCCCCAGGAGCGCCCGTGCAGCAGATCGGACTCGTCGCGGCCACCGCCGCCGGCCACCGGCACGCCCGTACCCTCGCCGCCGCCTGGCCGCACGCCCGTCCGGTCGACGGCGAGACCGTCGCCGACGCGCTGCGGACCGCCTGGACGGAGTGCGACGCGGTGGTGGCCTTCCTGGCCACCGGGGCGGTGGTGCGGATCCTCGCGCCGCTGCTCGACGACAAGCGCACCGACCCGGCGGTGGTCGTGGTCGACGAGGCCGCCCGGCACGCGGTGGCCCTGCTCGGCGGGCACACCGGCGGCGCCAACGACCTCGCCGCCCGGGTCGGCGCGCTGCTCGACGCCCGGCCGGTGGTCACCACCGCCACCGACGCGGTCGACCTGCCCGGCCTGGACACCCTCGGCTGGCCGGTCGAGGGGGCGGTGGCGGCGGTGAGCCGGGCGATCCTCGACGGCGAGCCGGTCCGGCTGGTCACCGACGCCACCTGGCCGCTGCCCGCCCTGCCGGAGAACGTCACCCGCCAGCCGCCGGCCGACCCATCCGCCGGGGAGGCCGCCGACGGCGGGTACCGGCTGCTGGTCACCGACCGGCTGGTGCCGCTGGACGGGCGGACCGCCGTGCTGCGCCCGCCGTCGCTGGTCGCCGGGATCGGCGCCAGCCGTGACGTGCCCGCCGCCGAGGTGGCCGGGCTGCTGCGCCGGGTGATGGCCGACGCCGGCCTGAGCCCGGCCAGCCTGCGCTGCCTGGCCAGCATCGACGTCAAGGCCGACGAGGCGGGCATCGTGGACACCGCCCGCGCTCTCGGCGTACCCCTGGAGACCGCCGCGGCGGCGGAGCTGGCCGCGGTCGACGTGCCGCACCCCAGCGAGGTGGTCCGCGCCGCGGTCGGCACGCCCAGCGTCGCGGAGGCCGCCGCGCTGCGCGGCGGCGGGACGCTGCTGGTGCCGAAGACCGCGTCGGCGATGGCGACGGTCGCGGTCGCCCGGCACGCCCCGCGCGGCCGGCTGGCGATCGTCGGCCTCGGCCCCGGCGCGGCCGACCTGCGCACCCCGCGCGCGGTGGCCGAGCTGCGCCGGGCCGCCGTGGTCGTCGGCCTCGACCAGTACGTCGACCAGGTCCGCGACCTGCTCCGGCCCGGCACCCGGGTGCTCGCCAGCGGGCTCGGCGCCGAGGAGGAACGCGCCCGCGCCGCCGTCGCCGAGGCCGTCGCCGGCCACGCCGTCGCGCTGATCGGCTCCGGCGACGCCGGGGTGTACGCGATGGCCAGCCCCGCGCTGGAGTACGCCGACGAGCGGATCGACGTGGTCGGGGTGCCCGGGGTGACCGCCGGGCTGGCCGCGTCCGCGCTGCTCGGCGCCCCGCTCGGGCACGACCACGTCTACCTGAGCCTGTCCGACCTGCACACCCCCTGGGAGGTCATCGCCCGGCGGGTCACCGCCGCCGCCGAGGGAGACCTGGTCGCGCTGCTGTACAACCCGCGCAGCCGGGCCCGGGACTGGCAGCTCGGCGCGGCGCTGGCCACGTTCGCCGCGCACCGCCCGCCGTCGACCCCGGTCGGGGTGGTACGCAACGCCAGCCGGGACGGCGAGCGGGTGCACCTGGCCACCCTGGAGACCCTCGACCCGACGGTGGTCGACATGTACAGCGTGGTGGTCGTCGGCAGCAGCCGGACCCGGCTGGTCGCCGGCCGGATGGTGACCCCGCGCGGCTACCGGTGGCGACCGTGACCACCGCGCCGGCGCCGGTGACCGTCGGCGCCTGTCAGGGCTGCGGCGCCTGCCTGCTCACCTGCCCCACGCACGCGATCCGACCCACTCCCGGCGGGCTGACCGTCCGCGCCGACCGGTGCACCGGCTGCCTGGAGTGCCTGGAGATCTGCCCGGTGGACGCCATTCGCGTCACCGGAGTCGGCGGCGCACCGCCCGCCGGCCACCCCGACCCTCGAGGAGAACGATGACCACGACCCCGAGCACCGCCGCGGCCCCGGTGGGCCGGTGGAGCCGCGCCGAACGGGTACGCCTCGGCGGCGTCGTGCTCGCCGTCGCCGCCCTGCACGTCGCCGGCTGGACGCTCTACCTGTACTGGAACAACCAGCCCGCCGCGGCCGGCGGGCTGGCCGGCGCCGGCACCCTCGCGTACGTGCTCGGGGTGCGGCACGCCTTCGACGCCGACCACATCGCCGCCATCGACGACACCACCCGGCTGATGCTGCTGCGCGGCCGCCGCGCCGTCGGCGTCGGCTTCTTCTTCGCCCTCGGGCACAGCGCGGTGGTGCTGCTGCTGTCCCTGGTGATCGGACTCGCCTCGGCCAGCATGAGCGACCAGGACCTCGCCGGCGCCCGCGAGGTCGGCGCCGTGGTCGCCGCGGCCGCCGCCGCCGGGTTCCTGCTGCTGGTGGCCGGGCTCAACGCGGTGGTGCTGGCCGGGCTGGCCCGGCTCTGGCGGCGGCTGCGCGCCGGCGCGTTGGAGGAGTCCGAGCTGGACCTGCTGCTGGTCAACCGGGGCCTGATGCACCGGATCCTCGGTTCCCGGGCCCGGTCCCTGGTGCGCTCCTCCTGGCACATGGCCCCGGTCGGTTTCCTCTTCGGCCTGGGCCTGGAGACCGCCAGCGAGGTCACCCTGCTGTCGCTGTCGGCCAGCACCGCCGCCGGTGGGGGACTGCCCGTGCTCGCCCTGCTCACCCTGCCGCTGCTCTTCGCCGCCGGGATGTCGGCCATGGACACCGCGGACAGCCTGCTGATGACCCGCGCGTACTCCTGGGCGTACCGGCAGCCGGCCCGGCGACTCTGGTACAACCTCGCCACCACCGGGATGACCGTGCTCGTCGGTGGGCTGGTCGCCAGCGTCTACCTGGCCGGCCTGCTGGTCGACCGGCTCGGCCTGACCGCGCTGGCCGGGTACGCCGCGATCGGTGACCACTTCGAGCAGCTCGGCTACGTCGTGGTGGTGCTCTTCGCGCTGGCCTGGGGTGGCGCGGTGGCGCTGTGGAAGCTGCGCGGCCACGACCGCCGCTACGGGCAGGCCCAGCCGTGACCCGCGCCGTCCACCCGATCGAGCGGGAGTCGTACCGGATCCTGCGGGAACGGGTCGACCTGAGCCACCTGCCGCCGCTGACCCGGGCGGTCACCGAGCGGGTGGTGCACGCCAGCGCCGACCTGGCCTACGCCACCGACCTGGTCTGCGACGAGGACGCCCTGACCGGTGCGCTGGCCGCGCTGCGCGCCGGCGCGCCGATCGTCACCGACGTGTGGATGGTCGCCGCCGGGATCACCCGCGCCGGGCGGGAGCCGGTCTGCCCGGTCGCCGAGCCGGCCGCCGCCGACCTGGCCCGCGAGGCCGGGCTGACCCGCTCGGCCGCCGCCGTCCGGATCGCCCTGGACCGGGTCGGGCCGGGCGCGGTCTGGGTGGTCGGCTGCGCGCCCACCGCGCTGGCGGAACTGCTCACCCTGGACGCGGCGCCGGCCCTGGTGGTCGGGCTGCCGGTCGGCTTCGTCGGCGCCGCCGAGTCGAAGGCGGCGCTGCGGGCCAGCGGCCTGCCGGCCGTGTCCAACGTCGGCGAGAAGGGCGGCTCGGCGGTCGCCGCCGCCGCCCTCAACGCGCTGCTCTACCAGGAGGAGGAGGCATGACCGCGCTGGTCATCGTCGGCCACGGCACGCGCAGCGCCGCCGGGGTCGACCAGTTCACCGCGCTGGTGGACCGGGTTCGGCGGCGGGCCGGCGGTGATGTCGCCGACGTCGAGGGCGGCTTCATCGAGCTGTCCCGCCCACCGCTGACCGACGCGGTCGGCGCGCTCGTCGGCCGGGGACACCGGTCCCTGGTCGCGCTGCCGCTGGTGCTCACCGCGGCCGGGCACGGCAAGGGCGACATCCCGGCCGCGATGGCCCGGGAGCAGGAGCGCCACCCGGGCCTGACCTACCGGTACGGCCGCCCGCTCGGCCCGCACCCGCTGCTGCACACCGCCTTGGAGGAGCGGATCGACGCCGCGCTCGGCGGCGACGACCGGGCCGGCACCTGGGTGGCGCTGATCGGCCGCGGCTCCACCGACCCGGACGCCAACGCCGAGGTGGCCAAGGTGGCCCGGCTGCTCTGGGAGGGCCGCGGCTACGCCGGCGTCGAACCGGGCTTCGTCTCCCTGGCCGAGCCGTCCGTGCCGGCGGTGCTGGAGCGGCTGCGCCGGCTCGGGGCCCGGCGGATCGTGGTCGCGCCGTACTTCCTCTTCGCCGGGGTGCTGCCGGACCGGATCGCCGCCCGGTCGGCCGAGTTCGCCGCCGCCCATCCCGACCTCGACGTGCGGGTGGCGGACCTGATCGGCGACTGCGACGCCCTCGCCGACCTCGTCCTCGAACGGCACGCCGAGGCGCGGCGCGGGGACATCCGGATGAACTGCGACACCTGCGCGTACCGGGTGCTGATGCCGGGCTTCGCGGACAAGCTGGGCCGGCCGCAGACCCCGCACGACCACCCCGACGACCCGGTCGGCGGCCACGGCCACCACCATCACCACGGCCCGCACCACCATCACCACGGCCCGGGCCTGCGTCCCGGTCAGGTCGCGATCGTCGGTGGCGGCCCCGGCCCCGACGACCTCATCACGGTACGGGGGAAGGAGCTGCTGGACGCCGCGGACGTGGTGGTGGCCGACCGCCTCGCCCCGCGGGGCCTGCTCGCCGGACTGCGCCCCGGCGTGCTGGTGGTCGACGCGGCGAAGGTGCCCCGCGGCCCGTCGATGGGGCAGAACACCATCAACGAGACCCTGGTGGCGCACGCCCGCGCCGGCCGGCGGGTGGTCCGGCTCAAGGGCGGTGACCCGTACGTCTTCGGCCGGGGCCACGAGGAGGTCCTGGCCTGCGCGGCCGCCGGGGTGCCGACGGTGCTGGTGCCGGGGGTGAGCAGCGCCATCGCCGCGCCGGCCCTGGCCGGGGTGCCGGTGACCCACCGGGGCGTCGCGCACGACGTCACCGTGGTCTCCGGGCACCTGCCGCCGGACCACCCGGAGTCGCTGGTCGACTGGCCGGCGCTGGGCCGGGGCCGGGGCACCCTGGTGCTGCTGATGGCGGTGGACACGATCGCGAAGATCGCGGCGGTGCTGGTCGAGTACGGCCGGGCCCCGGACACCCCGGTGCTGGTGGTGCAGGACGCCGGGCATCCGGCGCAGTGGTCGCTGTCGAGCCGGCTGGATCAGGTCGGTGGGCTCGCGGAGCGGGCCGGGGTCCGTCCGCCCGCGGTGTTCGTGGTGGGTCCGGTGGTGGCGCTGCGCACGGCCGGCGACGGGCACCCGGCCGGGACCGGAACGCCCGGCGACGCGAGCTGAGGCGCTGCGCCACGCGGGCCCGCACCCCGCCGTGGGTGCGGGCCCGCCGAGTTCGGCTGCCGGTCGGGTCAGCCCTTGCGCCACTTCTGGTTGGCGGTGCCCGCGCACTCCCAGAGCTGGAGCCTCGCCCCGTCGTCGCCGTTCCAGTCCTTGATGTCCACGCACTTGTCGGCCTGGAGATTGACCAGGTCTCCGGCCGCGTTGAGGGTGAACTGCTGCGCACCGCTGCCGTTGCACGCGTAGAGCTGGACCGCGGCGCCGTTCTGGGTCGAGCCGCCGTCGACGTCCATGCACTTGTTGTTCCGGCTCTGCACCGCGTTGCCGGTGAACGTCCACTTCTGCGCGTCGGTGCCGTTGCAGCCCCACATCTGCAACGGCGCCCGGTCGACGAAGTTCGCGC
Source organism: Micromonospora psammae (assembly GCF_036902725.1). Classification (NCBI taxonomy): domain Bacteria; kingdom Bacillati; phylum Actinomycetota; class Actinomycetes; order Micromonosporales; family Micromonosporaceae; genus Micromonospora; species Micromonospora psammae. The sequence continues at coordinate 307,564 of NZ_JBAKHM010000004.1, forward strand.
TGGGCACGTCGACGCACTTGTTGTTCCAGTTGCTCAGCACGGGCACCGCCACGCTCGGGTTCCCCGGTCCGCCGCCGCCGGAACCGAACGGGCTCAGGATGAGACCGGCCGCGCGGGGATCGCCGTCGTGGACCAGCGACTCGAAGGCGCCGACGTCGTCGAAGGCGAACGCGTACGCCTTGCCGTCGGTCATGTTGGCGTGGATGACGCGGGCGTAGTGGTTCGTCGGGTTGTTGCGGTAGAACTCGGCGGCGTTGAGGCTGGGTTGGGTGTCGACGGTGCCGAGCGTGCCCCGGTTGAGCGCCGCGCAGAGCGTGCGGGAGATCGGACCGACCACCAGGTCGTTGGGGGCGGGCAGGTCGCCGTCGCAGCCCCAGACGCTCGCCGACGAGGGCCGGTTGAACGAGGCGACCACCTGGCCGGCGCTGTTGGTGAACCGCATGACATTGCCGAAGGTCCGCCCTTGGTAGCGGATGTCGGGCCGGTCGGCGAACGGCACCACGGTCAGCGTCCTGGTGGTGTACGCGTTCCAGGCCGACGCGATGTAGGAGTCGAGGTAGGTGGCGCTGAGCAGGCCCGCACCGGCGGCCTTGCCGGGTGCGAGCACGCGCAACACGGTGCCGTCGGACCGGGCGTGCACGGTGTTCGCCCAGCCGGCCTGGGCGCGGATGCCGTCGATGATGGCGTTGCGGCCGTTGTCGACGACGTCGCCGGTCCGCTTGGTGACGCCGTTGGCGCCGGTGACGGTCACCGCGTGCGGCACGGCGAACATGTCGACCTGCGAGCTGTTGAGCCAGAGCCCCGCGTCGTTGTAGGTGAACTCGCTCCAGTCGAACAGGATGTCGCGGTTGGCGTCGCCGGCGGCCCACGGCGCGGGTTGTACCAGACCGTCGGGGGTCAGGAAGAACTTGAGTTTCTCGCCGAACGAGAAGTAGACGCGGCCGGAGAATCCGCGGGGGAACCGGATGGTGGTGGTGCCGCCGTTGCCGGGGCCGGGGATCGACGCGTCCGGTGCGGGCGACGGCGGGAGTTGGCCGCCGGTCCACGGGATGAACGTGCCGCCCTGGTCGACGTAGCCGAGGCGGTTGCTGGCGAGGTGGATGCCGATGACGTACAGGTGGACGGCGTCGCCCCGGCCGGTGCTGTTGGTGACCGTGACGGGCAGCACCGCCGGACCGACGGCGTGGGCGGGGGAGGCCAGGACGATCGCCGGGAGGGCGGCGACCAGGGCGGAGAGGGTGGCCAGCAGCTTTCTTCGGATGCTCACGAGGACTCCTCGGGCTGGTGAGGGGCGGCGCGGCCCGCCCCGGTGACGGTGGGGCGAAGTCAGGCGCGCGACCACTTCTGGTTGGCGCCGCCCGTGCATTCCCAGAGTTGCAGCTTGCCGCCGTTGTTCGGGTTCCAGTCCCGGACGTCGACGCATCGGTTCGCGTTCAGGTTGACCAGGTCGCCGGCGGCGGTGAGGGTGAAGCGTTGCGCGGGGTTGCCGTTGCAGGTGACGAGGTTGACCTCGGTGCCGTTGCCGGTGCCGGCCCAGGCGGGGTCCATGCACTTGCCCATCGCGCGGATCGTGCCGTCGGCCGCGAAGGTCCAGGCCTGCGCCGCGGTGGTGTTGCAGTCCCAGATCTGCAACTTGGCGCCGTCCACCGGGTCGGCGCCGGGGATGTCGACGCACCGGCCGCTGTGCGCACCCCGGAGGCGGGTGGTGCCCGGGGCCGGGTTGCCGTCTCCGGGGGTGTGGTGGGACACCCGGACGTAGTCGACGAGCATCTGTTGCGGGAACTGGGTGGTGGCGTCCGGGTAGCCGGGCCAGTAGCCACCCACCGCCACGTTGAGGATCAGGAAGAAGGGGTGGTCGAAGACCCAGCGGTTGCCGCCGAGCCGGCCGGGGTCGACCCGGTGGAACTCGACGCCGTCGAGGTACCAGACGATGGAGTTGGGTTCCCAGTCGACCCGGTAGGTGTGGAAGGCGTCGGCGAGCGGCTGAGGCAGGGTGCGACTGCCGGTGATGCCCCCGCCGCCGGAGTAGCCGGGTCCGTGGACGGTGCCGTAGACGGTGTTGGGCTCCTTGCCGACGTTCTCCATGATGTCGATCTCGCCGGAGTTGGGCCAGCCGACGCTGCCCAGGTTGTCGCCGAGCATCCAGAAGGCCGGCCAGATGCCCTGGCCGCGGGGGATCTTGATGCGGGCCTCGAACCGGCCGTACGCCTGAGTGAACGTCGCGGCGGTCAGCAGTCGGGCGGAGGTGTACTCGCAGCGGCCGTAGTGGCACTGGTAGTTCGCGGGATTCTCGCGGCGGGCGGTGATGACCAGGTTGCCCTGGCCGTCGTGGACGGCGTTGCTGGTGCTGTCGGTGTAGTACTGCCGCTCGTTGTTGCCCCAGCCGCCGCCACCGATGTCGAACCGCCACCTGTTCCGGTCGACGGGTGCGCCGGCGGGGGCGTTGAACTCGTCCTGCCAGCTGATGGCGCCGATGGCGGCCTCGGCTCGGTGGGGTGGTGACGGAAGCGCCAGGGTGGCGGCGAGGGCGATGACGGCGACCGACGCACGTGCCAGCGGTCGTACGAGTCGGGACATGGACACGGCGGACTCCTCGGCGGTGAGGTGGGGGGCGGGGTAGGGGCGGTTGTCAGCCGCGGCGCCACTTCTGGTTCGCGCCGCCGGTGCACTCCCACAGCTGCAGGCGGGCGCCGTCGGAGTTGTTCCAGTCCCTGATGTCGACGCACTTGTCGGCCTGCGGGTTGACCAGGTCGCCGGCGGGGGAGAGGACGAACTGCTGGGCCGGGTTGCCGCTGCACGTGACGATCTGGATGGCGGCGCCGTTGGCGGTGGAGCCCCAGGCGACGTCCATGCACTTGTTGTTCTGCGTACGCAGCGTTCCGCCGGTGAGGGTCCAGGCCTGGGCGGCGGTGCCGTTGCAGGTCCAGGTCTGCAGGGGCACGCCGTCGGCGAAGTTCGAGTTGGGCACGTCGACGCACCGGTTGTTCCAGTTGCTGATGATCCGCTCGCCGCCGCCGGTGGTGACCAGGGACAGGCCGTAGACGCCGAGGATCTCGTGGACCGGCTGGAACCAGGTGGTGCCGCCGGTGGAACAGTTGCCGGATCCGCCGGACGTGACGCCCTGGGCCTGGTTGCCCGAGAGCCAGGCGCCGCCGGAGTCGCCGCCCTCGGCGCAGGCGTTGCTGCGGGTCAACCCGTACACCGCGCCCTGGGGGTAGTTGACGGTCTCCTCGCGACCGAGGATGGTGCCGCACCGCCATCCGGTGGTGCGCCCGGAACGGCAGACCGAGCTGCCGATCGCCGCGTCCTGCGAGCCGGTCACCGCCACGTTGCCGCCGGAGTGGTTGTTGACCCACGGGCGGGGCGTCCAGTCGCCGTTGGTGCGGACCCAGCCGTAGTCGTTGCCGGGGAACGACGAGCCGGCGAACGTGCCCTGGGCGACGTTGTTGAACCCGAGCGTCGGACTGCCGGTGCGGCCACAGTGCCCGGCCGTGACGAAGCCGCCGGCCACCGCGAATCCCACCGAGCACAACGTGTTCCCGTTGATCACGTACTGGTCGCCGCCGCGGATGTCGTACAGGGGGCGGGGCGCGGCGCTGGTCTCGACCACGCGGACGACGTTGCCGGCGAGCCCACTCGAACGCGCGAACGCCCGCGCTTCGGCGGCGGCTCCCCGCGCGGCGGTCACGACCACGCTGTTGCTCGGTACGTCGACGTGCCAACCGAAGACGCGGCGGGGGTCGGTCCTGGTCCGACTCCGATCGAGCCTGCTCCGCAGTGACCGCAGGGTCTCCTCGCTGCGGGTCACCACCCGTGGCTGCGCGCCCTCGCTGGTCACGACGGCGGCGACCGAGGGATCTGTCACGGCCACGGTCAGGCGACGGCTGTCCGGGGCGAGCCAGGCGCCGGCGAAGGTCGGGCCGAGCCGGGAGCGCAGCCGCTGTTCCACGACCGGTGCCGCCGCCTCCCGCCGCAACCGCTGATCGAGTTGTGTGTCGGTCAGGCCGAGGTCGCGCCGCAGCGCGGCCACCAGCTCGGTGGGCAGCCCCGCCGGTGTCGTGGCGCCGGTGGTCGGGTCGGGCTGTGGGGAGGTGTTGGCGGCGCTCGCGTTGGGGACGAGACTGACGATCGTCAGCGCGGCGACGACGGGAGCGAGGACACGCGACAGTAGTCCCACGGTACCTCCTGCGATGCGGAACGGGCTGCCGGGACAGAGCCGGAGAGCGCTCTCACAACGAAGGTCGTCGATGACGCTCTTTTTGTCAAGAGTGTTTCCGGTTTTCCGAGCGGCGTCATGATCACCCGCTTTGCGGCGTGTCGGTGTCTCCCGCGGGCGGGACAAACCGACACGCCGCAAGTGGTGCTGGGCGTACGGCGCTTGACCGGCCGGTGTCGAACCGGCGGCCCTTACCAGGCGGCGGGCGGCGGGGGTGCCACCACCGGCGGCCGGTCGTTACAGGTGATGGTGTTCGGCAGTTGCCAGGCGGCGAGCCACCCGCCGTCGTTCCCGCCGAGGTCGGTCAGGCTGAACTCGGATCCGGCAGGGGTGAAGTTGAATGACCCGCAGTTGTTGACGCCGACCGCACCCACGTGGCGCGCGTCGACGTTCGCGAACGACGCCGACCCCGCCGATCGGGCGCTCACCACGGAGGTTCCCGTGCCGTCGACCCGGATGTCCCTGAAGTGGACGTTCGTGATCGAGTAACGGTCCTTCACCGGCCAGTCGCTGACCAGCATGATGGCGTTGTAGGTGCTGTCGAGGTAATGGTCGCCGACCACCTGGATGTCCGCGTCGATGTTCCGGTCGAGGGCGTAGAACCAGATGGCGCCGAGGCCGATCTTCCAGTTCAGTTCGTAGGTGCCGGCGCGGGCCGTGGTGTTCTCCGTGATCCGGAGTTGCCCGGTGAACGGCTCGGCACCGAACCGGGACCCCACCTGGATGGCGCTTCCCTCGCGGACCGGGTCGGCGATGAGGTTGCGGGAGATGGTGTTGTCCGTGCCGCCGTAGACGGCGATGCCGTTCGCCAGGACGGGCGACTGTACGGTGTTGCGGTCCAGGGTGTTGCGGGCGTTGCCGGTCTTCTCCGACCACATCGCGAGGCCGTCGTCGCCGGTGTTCCGGACGAAGTTGTTCCGCACCACCGAGTCGGTCACGCCGGTGTGGAAGTTCAACGCGTCCGCGATCTGGTCGACGATGATGTTGTTGGTGATTCTCAGGTCCGTCATCGGCCCGTCGAACCAGAGCCCCACCTTCGTGTGGTGCAGGTAGAGACCGTCGATGCTGCTGTGGCTCATCGCGCCGCCGATGCCGTTCACCTGATCGGTGTCGATGCGCTCGCGCACGTCGCCCTCGATCGCGAAGCCGGACAGGTGGACGTTCCTGCTGCCGCCCACCGAGGCGTCCCGGCCGTAGAACCCCACCCCGGTGTGCACCGAGCCGTCCGGAGCCGGGGTGCTCAGCGCGGCCTCCCGGCCCTTGATCACCGTGTACCAGTTGCCGGCGCCCTCGATGGTGACGTCGTCGACGAGGATGTGCCGGTTCACCTGGTAGGTGCCGGGCGGCAGGTAGACCTTCAGGTGCGCGCGCCGGGCGAAGGCGATCGCCCGGTCCAGGGCGTCAGCGGAGTCGCGCCGGCCGGTCGGGTCCGCGCCGAACGCCAGCACGTTCGCCGCGGCCAGCGCGACGCGCGGCGGCCCGACCAGCTCCGAGTCGAGCAGGTCGATCACCGTCCACGGGGCGGCGCGTCCGGCCGGGGCGGTGAGCCGCACCACGCTGCCGGCCGAGTGGGTCCTACCCAGCAGCAGGCGCTGCTCGTCGTAGAAGTGGTGCGGGCGGAACGGCTTGGTGATCGTCGGGGTCGGGGTGGTGGCGGCGGGGACGCAGGAGCACTCGGTGATCCACCAGTCGGGGTGGAGCAGGTCGGCGGTGGGGTCGTTCGAGAACGGGTACTGGTTGTACAGCCAGGCGTACTGCGAGGTGAGCGTCATGGTCCTGGCGTGGCGGCGGTCGACCGAGACGTCCAGGGGAGCGGTGATGCCGCCGCCGGTGGGCGCGTCCGGGATGCTGTACCGGACGGTGATCGCGTTGGCCGCGGCCGGCAGCGTGAACTCGACGTACTGTCCCGGCGTCAGGTGGACCGCCCGACGACCGGACGCCTCCGACGCCAGCGAGTACGGCGTCCTGCTCGGGCCGATCAGCGTGCCGTTCGTCGCGGCGTTCTCCGCCTCCTGCTCCAGGAAGGCGACGTCGGCGCCCCGGCCCACGGTCAGCGACGGGTCGAGAGCGGCCCGGGTGACGACCGGGGCCGGGTTCGCGGGTACGTGACCTCCGGCCCGGGCCACCCCGGCCCCGCCGGTCACGCTGCCGGCCATGACGGCTGCCAGCACTGCCGCCGCTGCCGCCAGCCGGCGTGCCGGTCCGCCCGGCTGTCCTGTCGTTCGAGTCATCGCGTGATCCTTCTCCGAGGTGTCCGACGACCGTCATCGACGCCGCGCGGAAAGCTCCGTCGCGTCCGCGGTAGCCGTCGGGGGGAGACGAGACGGTGCGGCGATGTTATTTCCATCAGCTGCAAATATTCAAGCACCTCTTTGTGTATTACTTGCAGCACCGCCGAGCCGGAGGGACGTGTCGGGGCGGAGATCCACCCTGGCTGCTGAAGGTGCCCCGGCCGAGCGCCATCGGGAGGCCGGCCGCCAGCGGCGAGCGCCTTGTCGTGGTGGCGAGCCCTGGGCGGGGCGGTATCCTGCGTCCGGGAGAGCTGTTCTTGTGCAAATTCTTCGAGATAGAGTCGCCTTCTTTCATGCGTGTCGGCAACTTGCCGAAGCCGCCCGCACCTTCCACACCACCCACCGACCGCCCCCACCCCCGCCCCCACACCCCGGCGTCGGCACGGGCGCCAGCCTCGATCATGGAGTTGTGGTGGATTGAAACATCGCTGAACCCCACACTCCGGGCACCACAACTGAGTGATCGACAGGTCAGGGGGGTGGGGGGTCAGGGGGTGAGGGTGTGGGCGAGGGTCAGGCCCGCGGCGGCGGCGCACAGGCCGGCCGTGACGCTCAGGGCGACGTTGGCGAGGGCGCGCAGCCGCCCGCCCGCGCGGACCAGCCGCAGCGTTTCGTAGCCGAAGGTGGAGTACGTGGTCAGCGCCCCGCACAGGCCCGTGCCGAGCAGTGCGCCGAGCCCCGGGCCGACCGGCAGTCCCACCAGGAACCCGAGCAGCAGCGAGCCCACCACGTTGACCGTCAGGGTCCCCCACGGGAAGGACGAGCCGAGCCGGGCCTGCACCGCCCGGTCGGTGAGGTAGCGCAGCGGCGCCCCCACGGCCGCGCCGAGCGCGATGAGCAGGACGGTCACGGGTGCCTCCCGAGCAGCCGCCCGACGAGCGCGTCGCCCGCCCACACCGCGGCGAGCGCCCCGAGCACCGTCGCGGCCAGGTACGACAGGGCGGTGACCGGGGCGCCCGCCCGGAACACCGAGTGCACGTCCACCGCATACGTGGCGAAGGTGGTGTAGCCGCCGAGCACGCCCACGCCGAGGAAGGGGCGCAGCAGCGGCCGGCCGGTGCCGAGACGGGGCAGGGCCGCCATCAGCGCGCCGATCAGGAAGCAGCCGGTGAGGTTGACGGCGAACGTCGCCCACGGAAACCCGGCGGCGGGATGCGGGAGCGCGTGCTGCACGCCGGCGCGGGCCAGCGCGCCGAGGGCCCCGCCGGCGGCGACCGCGCCGAGCACCGCGCGCGGCCGGGCGGCCACCTCGCCCCGGTCGGCGGCCACCCGCAGGTCGACGTCGGGGTCGACGCGCCGCTCCGGTCCGGACACGTCCCCTCCCACCAGGCTCGCCGCCAGGGGTGCGACCGCCGGCCCCGGACGAACCCGCGCGGCGCGGCCCGTCAGCCTATCGCCCCCGCACGGCCGGTCCCACTGTCGCGCGGCCTGGCCCGGCGACGCGGAACAACCGTCGTAGCTTCCTCGTCGTTGCCGGCGGATTCGACGCAGCTCCGGCGAACGGCGCCGGATCGACGCGACGCGCCGGGGCGCCGTTTCGACGCAGCGGGGCCGGGGCATGGGCCCGACCAGCGGTTTCGTCGAGAGGGGGTTCGTGATGGCCGAGACCACAACGGCGTCGGAGGCGCGCGGTTCCGGGTCTGCGGGGGGCGGTCGCGGTGCGCGCGGGCACGGCACGCGGGACGGTGGGCCGCCGTTCCGCAAACCCAGGTGGCCGAAGGCGTACGCCTTCGCGCTGGTCACCGGAGCGCTGTTCCTGCTCTCCTGGGTCGGCCAGTTCGTCTTCCAGGCCGTGGTGCAGAGCAACGAGGCGAGCCAGCACGGAGAGTCCTTCGCCTGGAGCGAGTTCCTGCCGCAGTTCCTCGCCTCCACCTTCGAGAACTGGCAGTCCGAGTTCCTCCAGCTGATCTGGCAGGCCGCCGGCCTGGCCCTGTTCTACTACTGGGGCTCCTCGCAGTCCCGTGAGTCCGACGAGCGGATCGAGGCCAAGCTGGACGCACTGCTGCGCGAGCGGAACCTGGACCCACGAAACCTTTGACACGTGCGGCGTGTCACCGCGCCCGCCCCGTTGACCTCAACCCGACTTCACCTCCGAAGCTCGACGCACACGACGAGCACAGGAGGTTGACATGCGGTTGATCGAGGTGACCAGGTTCGGCGGTCCGGAGGTGCTGACCCTGACCGAGGCGGCGGAGCCGGCGCCCGGGCCGGGGGAGGTCCTGGTCGAGGTGGCCGTCGCGGACGTGCTCTGGGTCGAGACGATGATCCGGCGCGGCCACGGCGGCGCGTACTTTCCCGTCCGGCCGCCGTACCGCCCGGGGGTGGGGGTGGCGGGCACGGTGGGCGCGGTCGGAGCGGGCGTCGACCCCGGCTGGGCCGGCCGGCGGGTGGTCACCCGCACCGACGAGCGGGGCGGCTACCTGGAGCGGGCCGTAGTGCCGGCGGAGGGGATCGTGCCGGTCCCCGACGGGGTGTCGCTGCCCGACGCGGCGGCGCTGCTGCACGACGGCGCGACCGCGTTCGGCCTGCTCGATCTGGTGCCGGTACGCGGCGGTGACCGGGTGCTCGTCACCGCCGCCGCCGGCGGCCTCGGCGCCCTGCTGGTGCAGGAGGTGCGCGCCCGCGGGGGCGTGGTCGTCGCGGCGGCCCGGGGCCCGGCGAAACTGGACGCGCTGCGCCGGTTCGCCCCCGACGTGGTGGTCGACTACGCCGAGCCGGACTGGACGGAACAGGTCCGCGCGGCGACGGGCGGCGTGCACGTGGTCCTCGACGGGGCCGGAGGCGACTACGGCCGGGCGGCCTTCGACCTGCTCCTCGACGGGGGACGCTTCTCCGCACACGGCACCCCCGCCGGCGAGTTCGCGGTGCCCGACCGCGAGGCGACCCGGGCCCGGGGGATCACCGTCACCGGCATCGCGGACCTCCGGTTCCCGCCCGATCAGGCCCGCCGGCACCTGCGGGCCGCGCTCGACGCCGCGGCGGCGGGCCGCGTCACGCCGCTGATCGGGCAGACGTACCCGCTGCACCGGGCGTCCGAGGCGCACCGCGCACTGGAGGAGCGCGCGGCGATCGGCAAGGCGCTGCTCACCGTCTGACCGCCGGGCCGTCGGCCGTCCGGGCCGCCGGTGGTGCCGCGCCCCGGGCGGGCGTACGGTACCAAGATCGGGGGCGTGGCGGCCCGGACGCGTCGGCGGGTGACCCCGTCACCCCGCTCCGCCGTGACGTGCAGGAGGCATCGATGCAGGACCGCACCCCTCGTCCGGAGGAGCTGGAGCCGATCGAGCGGGCCGGCGTCGACGAGCTGCGGGCGCTGCAACTGGACCGGCTGCGGTGGTCGCTGCGGCACGCGTACGACAACGTGCCGCACTACCGGCGCGCGTTCGAGACGCTCGGCGTGCACCCGGACGACTGCCGGGACCTGGCCGACCTGGCCCGGTTCCCGCTCACCGGCAAGGCCGAGCTGCGGGAGAACTACCCGTTCGGCATGTTCGCCGTGCCCCGGGAGCGGATCGCCCGGCTGCACGCCTCCTCCGGCACCACCGGCCGCCCCACCGTGGTCGGCTACACCCGGCAGGACCTGGACACCTGGGCCCGGCTGATGGCCCGCTCGATCCGCGCCTCCGGCGGCCGTCCCGGCGACCGGGTGCACGTCGCGTACGGCTACGGCCTCTTCACCGGCGGCCTGGGCGCCCACTACGGGGCCGAGGAACTGGGCTGCACGGTCATCCCCGTCTCCGGCGGGATGACCGAGCGGCAGGTGATGCTGATCCGCGACCTCGCCCCCGAGGTCATCATGGTCACCCCCAGCTACCTGCTGGCCATCGTGGACGAGATGGAGCGGCAGGGGATCGACCCGCGCGCCACCTCGCTCCAGGTCGGCATCTTCGGGGCCGAGCCGTGGACCGAGGACATGCGCCACGAGATGGAGCGGCGGCTCGACATGCACGCGGTGGACATCTACGGCCTCTCCGAGCTGATGGGACCCGGCGTGGCCAACGAGTGCGTGGAGACCAAGGACGGGCCGCACCTGTGGGAGGACCACTTCTATCCGGAGATCATCGACCCGGTCACCGGGGCGGTGCTGCCCGACGGTGAGCGGGGTGAGCTGGTGCTCACCTCGCTGACCCGGGAGGCCATGCCGGTGGTCCGCTACCGCACCCGGGACCTCACCCGCCTGCTGCCCGGCACCGCGCGGCCGATGCGCCGGATCGAGAAGATCACCGGACGGACCGACGACATGATGATCGTGCGCGGGGTGAACGTCTTCCCCACCCAGATCGAGGAGCTGATCCTGCGTACGCCGCAGCTGTCCCCGCACTTCCAGTGCGTGCTGGACCGGCAGGGCCGGCTGGACACCCTCACGGTGCGGGTGGAGCGTCGCCCCGGCGTGACTCCGGAGTCGGCCGAGCGGGCCGGCGCCGCCCTGGTCGAGCTGGTCAGGAACACCATCGGGGTGAGCGTCGCCGTGCAGGTGATCGCGCCGGACGGGGTGGAGCGTTCGATGGGCAAGATGCGCCGGATCGTCGACCACCGGCGGGCGGGCTGAGATGGGGGAGCACGGCACGGTGACGCCGGGACGGACCGCCGCGCACGACATGTTCGACGCCGACGTCGCCTCGCGTGGCCTCGGCATCGAGCTGGTCTCCGCCGGCGACGGCGCCGCGGTGGCCCGGATGCGGGTGACGGCGGCGATGCTCAACGGGCACGCCATCGGCCACGGCGGCTTCGTCTTCCTCCTCGCCGACACGGCCTTCGCGCTGGCCTGCAACAGCCACGGGCCGGCCACCGTCGCCGCCGGCGGTGAGATCACCTTCCTCCGTCCGGTCCGCGAGGGTGACCTGCTCACCGCCCGCGCCACCGAGCGGAGCCGCTACGGCCGCAGCGGGATCTACGACGTGACCGTCTCCCGGGGCGACGAGGTGGTCGCCGAGTTCCGGGGCCGCAGCCACACCCTGGCCCGGTAGGCCGGCGGCTGGCCGCGCGGCACCACGTGTCCGGCCCGGCTCTCCGGCACGATGTCCCGATGGGACACGTCGTGCTCTTCCATTCCGTGTACGGACTGCGGCCCGCCGTGCTGACCGCCGCCGACCGGCTGCGCGCCGCCGGGCACCAGGTCACCACCCCCGACCTGTACGGCCGGCCGCCGGTCGACACCGTCGAGGAGGGCTTCGCCCTGCTGGCGGCGGTGGGCCAGGACGAGGTGCTGCGGCGGGCCCGGGCGGCGGTGGACCCGTTGCCGCCCGACACCGTGCTCGCCGGCTGGTCGATGGGGGCCGGGGTGGCCGGCGCGCTGCTGGCGGAGCGGCCGCACACCGCCGCCCTGCTCCTGCTGCACGGCACCGGCGGCGACCCGGCCGGCGTGCGGGCCGGTCTGCCGGTGCAGCTGCACCTGGCCGACCCCGACGGGTACGAGCCGCCCGACGAGCTGGACGAGTGGCGGCGGGCGATGACCGACGCGGGGGCGCGGCTGGAGGTGTTCCGCTACCCGGGCGCGGGGCACCTCTTCACCGACCCGGACGTGCCCGACCACGACCCGGTGGCTGCCGAGCGGACCTGGCAGCGGATGCTGGCCTTCCTTCCCGCCGGACAGCCGACCGGTCCGGCCGCGGCCTGACACTCCAGCCCCCGACCTTCGCGGCCCGTGCTCAGGCGGCGCGCGGTACCGGGGCCACGGCGACCCGTCCCGGCCCGGCGGGCCGCCGTCGGGCCGGCCGGTCGCCGCGGCGCGTCCGGTCCGCCGCCGTGGGGGCGATCCGGCCCCGTCCGGTCCGCCCGTCGTCGGCGGGGCCGCCCGGCCGGGCGACCCCGCCGACCGGTAAGTGGCCGCCCGGCGGCGGCACCGTCCGTCCGGGCGGCGGCACCAGGGCCAGCCGCATCGTGCCGGGGATCGCGGGTACGGCCGGGACCGTCGCGCCGCGCGGCGATGCGCCCGCCCGGTCGAGGCCGGTCCGACCGGCGGCCGGCCCGACCCGCCCCGGGTCGCCCGTCGGGCCGACCCCGCCACCGACCGGGAAGGGGACGGTTGGCTTCCGCACCAGGCCGATCCGGGCGGCTGCGGCGCGCTCTTCGACCAGGCCGGGGCGACCGGCGGTGGCCGGATCCGCGCCCAGGCCGGCCCAACCGGCGGTGGCCGGATTGGTGGCCGGGCCGGCCCGGCCGGCGGTGGCCGGCCTCCCGACCAGGCTGTTCCGGGCGAAGGCGGCCGCATGCCCGGTCGGCTCGGGGGCGGTCAGGTCTTCGGTGCCTGGATGATCCGAGGCCCGGCCCGCCCGGGCGCCGGTCCGGGCCGGCGAGCGCCCCGCTCCCGGGCCGGCGACGACCGCCGACCGAGCGCCTGCTCCACGATGGACCGCGATGGATCCGCCGTCCCCGACGGCCGGCCGGGTCCACCCGGCGCCGACGAGCCCCGCCCCGGTGGAGGCCAGGAGACGCGGGCGGGCGGGCCGGCCGAAGCCGCCGCGTCCGGGCGCCGCCTCGCGGGCGGTACGCCCCAGGACCGTCCGACCGGGGAGTTCCTCCTCCGCGGCGCCGCCCCGCGCCGCCGGCCACTGCGCGGCCCGGCGGGTGAACTCGGCGCGGACGGTCCGGGGCAGCCGCTCGTAGGCGACCCGGCGCAGGGCCGGATCCACGACGGCGTACCCGCCGTGCGCGGTGGGCCGCAGCAGGTCCTCCCGGGTCAGGGTGCGCAGCAGCGCCGTGGCCCGGGCGGGAGCCCAGTCGAGCAGGCGCGCCACGGCCGGCGCGGTGCAGCCGGCGCCGAGCGTCGCCGCGGCCATCAGCACGGCCCGGCCCGCGCCGTCCAGCCGGTCCAGCCGGGCCTCGGCGGCCCGCCGTACCGGCTCGGGCAGCGGCGGGGACCCCGCCCCCGCCCCCGCGGCGGCGTAGGCGGGGGCGCGTCC